>JBEPTZ010000032.1:0-37416 GCA_041691815.1 Rhodospirillales bacterium
GTCCGCTACCGCGACGAGGTGCCCGGCATCGACCGCTTCGCCGACGCCATCATGGGCGCCATGACCGAGCATTTCGGCAACGCCCTGCCGCAAATGCTGATCGAGCCCGGCCGCGCCATCGCCGCCGACGCCGGCGTGGTCAGCGCCGAAGTGGTGCTGGCCTGCCGCAAGGGCGACGACCCGGTGCGCTGGATCTACCTCGACATCGGCCGCTTCGGCGGGCTGGCGGAAACCGAAGGCGAGGCAATCAAATACTGCTTCACCACGGCTCACGACGGAACCGAAACCGGCCCGGTCGCCATCGCCGGCCCCACCTGCGACGGCGCGGATATCCTCTACGAACGCAGCAACTACCGCCTGCCGCTGGCGCTCACCGACGGCGACCGCGTCACCATCGAGTCCACCGGCGCCTACGTCACCACCTACGCCAGCCAGCGCTTCAATGGCTTCGCGCCGCTGGCGGAGCACTACATCTGAGATAAGCAAGTCTTCTTTGTTTGAAAACAAAGAAGCTTTTTCGTCCGCCTTGCAACCGCGGTGAGGTGGAGACAGCGGAGTCTCCACTTCATCGCGGTTGCAAGGCGAAGGAACCTCATCATTCTTCTCCCCGCCCCTATGTGAGATCGCCGGTTTGTTCACGGCAGATCGGGACGGTGTGGCCTCGATCAACAGATCGCGCCATAACAGCCAATAGTTTCGCCGCTCCCCCAGCGTGGGAAAATCCGGCACACTGTCGCTGAACCGGAGGGTACATGGCGGCAGAACGTGAAGGATGGGCTGCCCTGCTCAGTGGCAGCAATGCGGCGTGTTGCGCCGTCATTGGCGGCGGCATGGTGCTGCATGCGCTCAACACCTTCATCACCGTCACCGTCATGCCCTCGGTGGTGCGCGACATCGGCGGCCTGCAATTTTTCGCCTGGGCCACCACGCTCTACGTGCTGGCCAGCCTGCTCGGCGGCGCCTTCTGCTCGCGGCTGCTGCACCACACCGGCGCCCGCTGGAGCTACCGGCTGGCGCTGCTGCTGTTCGTCGCCGGATCGCTGCTCTGCGGCCTGGCGCCCAACATGGCCCTGCTGCTGGCCGGCCGCTTCGTTCAGGGCCTCGGCGCCGGCACCCTGTCGGCATTGTCCTATACCATGGTCCGCATGCTGTTCCCGCGGCCTTTATGGTCGCGCGCCATCTCGGTGATCTCCGCCACCTGGGGCATCGCCACCCTGCTCGGCCCGGCGGTCGGCGGCGTCTTCGCGCAATACGGCGCCTGGCGCGCGGCGTTCTGGTCGATGTGCCTGGTCGCCCCCATCCTGCTGCTGTTGGTCGAACTCGCCCTGCCGCGCGGCATGCCCCGCACCGCCGCCCCGCGCACCGCGATGGCGCTGGCCAGCCTCGCCGTGCTCACCGCCAGCGTGCTGTGCGTGTCGATCGGCAGCGCCGCTGACACCGCCTTCTGGGGCGGCCTCGGCATGGTCGCAGCGCTCGCCGGTCTCGCCCTGTTCGTCCGCCACGAGCGCGCCGGTGGCAAGCGCCTGCTGCCCAGCGGCGCCTGCGACCTCAGCAACCCGCTCGGCGTCAGCTACGCCGCGATGGCGCTGCTGCTGATCGGCGTCAACACCGAGATCTTCGTCCCCTACTTCCTGCAGATCCTGCACAACATGCGCCCGATCGACGCCGGCTACCTGTCGGCGCTGATGTCGGCCGGCTGGACCACCGGCAGCGTGATCTCCTCCGGCACCAAACCGAGCCTCACCCGGCTGGTGATGCTGACCGGCCCGCTGACCATCGCGGCCGCCATCGCCGTGCTGTTCCTGCTGATGCCGCACCGCTACGAGAACCTCGCCGCGCTGTCGGCGATCGGCTGCGCGATGGCCGCGATGGGTCTCGGCATCGGCATGGCCTGGCCGCACGTCGCCGCCAGCGTCTTCACCTTCGCCCCCGAGCGCGAGCACGAACTCGCCGCCGCCTCGATCACCGTCGTCACCATGGTCACCAACGCCTTCGGCTCGGCGATGGGCGGCATGCTGACCAACCTCGCCGGCCTCACCGTGCCCGGCGGTGCCGTGGGCGCCGCCAGCGCCGCCCAGTGGCTGTTCGGCTGCTACATCCTCGCCCCGCTCGCCGCCGCCGTGATGATCCGCCGCCTGCTGCGCCACGATGCCACAGTGCTGGCCGCCAACTGACCGAACGACTGACGGCTTGCCGGATCGCCACGCGCCTCCCAACATGTCCCCATGCCACAGCATCCTTTCCGCCTGTTCGCCAACCCCAACCCCGGCCCCCCCGGCATGGTGGTGTTGCCCGACGGTGGCTACCGCCGCGCCCGCGCCGCCATCACCGCCTGGCCCGGCTATGCGCCCACCCCGCTGCACGACCTGCCGCAGATCGCCGCCGACTCCGGCGTCGCCCGCATCCGCCTGAAAGATGAAGCCGGCCGCTTCGGCCTCGGCAGTTTCAAGGCCCTCGGCGGCGCCTACGCGGTGGCCAATCTCCTCGAAGTCGAACACGCCCGCAGCGGCGCTGCACCAGCCAGCCTCACCGTCACCTGTGCGACGGACGGCAACCACGGCCGCTCGGTCGCCTGGGGCGCCCAGCGCTTCGGCTGCCGCTGCGTGATCTTCGTGCATGCCACCGTCAGCCAGGCCCGCGCCGACGCCATCGCCGCCTATGGCGCCGAAATCCGCCGTGTTCCCGGCAACTACGACGATGCGGTGCGCGAGGCCGCCCGCGTCGCCGCCGCCGAGGGCTGGCACGTCATCTCCGACACCTCGTGGGAGGGCTACACCACCGTCCCGGTCGACGTCATGCAGGGCTACCGCCTGATGGCCGAGGAAGCCTTCAGCCAATGGGACGGCCCGCCGCCCAGCCACATCTTCATCCAGGGCGGCGTCGGCGGCGTCGCCGCAGCCGTCTCGGTGCAGGCCCGCGTCACCTGGCCGACACCCCCGCGCCTGATCGTCGCCGAACCCGACCGTGCTGCCTGCCTGCTGGCCAGCGCCGAGGCCGGCGAACCCACCGCCATCGCCGGCGATCTCGACACCCTGATGGCCGGTCTGGCCTGCGGCGAACCCAGCCTGCTCGCCTGGCGCGAACTCGGCCGCGCCGCCTTCGCCTTCATGGCGCTGCCCGACGCCGCCGCCGTGGACAGCATGCGCCTGCTGGCCCGCCACGGCATCGTTGCCGGCGAATCCGGTGTCGCCGGCCTGGCCGCGCTGTTGCTGGCTGCCGCCGATCCTGCCGCCCGCGCCACGCTCGGCCTCGATGCCAACAGCCGGGTGCTGCTGTTCAGCACCGAGGGCGCCACCGACCCGGAATTATATCAACGCCTTATCGCCGATGGAGCCGATCATGGCTGATGTCGCCAACGCCACAATGGCCGAATTGCAGGCCGATCTTGCCGAAGGCCGCACCAGCGCGGTGGCGCTCACCGAGGCCTATCTGGCCCGCATCGCCAGCCATAATCCACTGCTGAACGCGGTGCGCGAAACCAACCCGGACGCCCTGGCCATTGCCGCGGCCCTTGACCACCTGAAGCCGAAAAAGCGCGGCCCTTTGCATGGCCTGCCGATTCTGCTGAAGGACAACATCGCCACCGCCGACCGCCAATGCACCACCGCCGGCTCGCTGGCGCTGGAGGGTGCCCGCGCGAAACACGATGCCACCGTCACCCGCCTGCTGCGCGAGGCCGGCGCCGTGGTGCTGGGCAAGGCTAACCTCACGGAATGGGCCAATATTCTGGCGGTCGGTATGCCGTCCGGCTACTCATCGCTCGGCGGCCAGGTGCGCAACGCCTATGCGCCGGCGGTGGATGCCAAAGGCGTCCCGATCGTGCAGCCAGGCGGTTCCTCGGCCGGTTCGGCGGTGGCGGTGGCAGCCGGTTTCGCGGCGGCGGCGATCGGCACCGAGACTTCCGGGTCGCTGCTGTCGCCGGCCAACCAGAATTCGCTGGTGACGGTGAAGCCGACGGTGGGACTGATCAGCCGCGCCGGCATCATCCCGATCGCCCACAGCCAGGACACCGCCGGCCCGATGACCCGCATGGTGCTGGATTCCGCCATTCTTCTCAACGTGTTGGCCCAGCACGACAGACTGGACCCGGCGACCGGACGGTTGCGTCGGCCAGATGATTATATCGCATCATTGTCCCGGAACGGCCTGAAAGGCGCCCGCATCGGCGTGCCCTCCGACCCCGAGGACCCCGGCAACGATGTCTATTACCGCCCGCTCAGTCCGCCGGCCAAGGCGGTAATGGCCAACGTTATCAGTGCATTGCAAGACCTCGGGGCGACCATCGTGCGTGCCAGCATGCCCACCGCCGGCTGGATCGGCGGCCCCGGCACCGAGATCGCGGTGCTGAACCGCAACCCGGAAAGCCCCGGCCTGCACAGCGTCGCCCGCACCCCGATCGTGTTTCTCTACGAGTTGAAGCACGGCCTGAATCAGTACCTAACCCATTGGGCGAAAGGCACAAAAATTAAATCCGTCGAGGACGTTGTGGCCTTCAACGCCGCCCATCCGGACCAGGCGCTGCGCTTCGGCCAGGACCTGTTTCTGGCGGCGGCGGCCACCAAGGGCGATCTGTCGGAACCGGAATATCGTGCGGCACGGCGGAACGATCTGCTTTCGGCGAAGAAACACGGGTTGGACGCATATATCCGAATGCACAACCTGGACGCGGTGCTGTTCCCCGGCGCCGCCGGAGCCGCCATCGCCGCCAAGGCCGGCTATCCCAGCGTGCAGGTGCCTGCCGGCTATATCTCTGGAATCGCTGGACAAGATACCCCGGAATACCCGCTCGGCGCCACCTTCACCGGGCGCGCCTGGACTGAGGCCAAGCTGTTGCGGCTGGCTTATGCCTACGAGCAGGCGACCTTGGTGCGGCGGATGCCGGCTGATCTGGGATGAGTGAGCCGGTTCTGTACGGCGCGGAGTACAGCGTCTATACCCGCATCGCGCGGCTGGCGCTGATGGCCAAGGGTGTGCCGTATCGGTTTGAAATCGTGGATGTTTTTGCCGCGGATGCGGATCGTTCGCGGCATCCGTTCGGCAAAATTCCGGTGCTGGAACATGACGGCTTCCGGTTGTACGAGGCGGGTGCGATCGGGCGGTATGTGGACGAGGGGTTTGCCGGGCCGGCGCTGCAACCGGCCGACGCGCGCGGCCGGGCGCGGGTGGCGCAGTTGGTTTCCATCTTGGATTGCTATGCGTTTCAACCACTTGTGATGGAACTCTACGTCCAGCGGGTGAGCCGTGAGGCGCCCGACGAGGCGCGCATCGCCGCGGCACTGCCGGCAGCGGGGCGGGTGTTGGATGCGCTCGAGGACCTCGCAAAAACTGGCGTTTTTGGCGTCAAAATCGGTCTGGCCGAGGCGCATTTTGTGCCGATGCTGGCCTATTTCAGCCTCGCGGCGGAGGGAAAATCGCTGCTCGCGGCCCGCCCGAGGCTTGCCGAGTGGTGGTCGTGCATTCGAATGCATGAGCATGTGCTGGCCACAAGATTTCCGGCCGAATCGGGCCTATCGCGGTAACGGTTCGATGCCGGGGAGCGCCAGGGTCGCACCCACCCATCGCTGCACTCCCGGCCAGCGCGCCAGGTCGAAGCCGCCTTCGTCGGCGGCCTGGGTGTAGGCGACCAGGGCGAGGTCGGCGATCGTCGGGCCGGCGTCGGTGAGCCAGGGGTGGTTGGCCAGCCGGCGTTCCATGACGCCGAGCGCCCGGGCGCCGGCTTCCTGGCATTGCGCGACGCGCTCGGCGTGCTGCTCGGCCTGTTTCAGGTAGGTGATGATGTTGCGGGCGACGGCGATCGCCGGTTCGTGGCTGTACTGCTCGAAGAACAGCCATTCCATCACCCGGGTGCGAGGCAGGCCGGGGGGTGGCAGCCAGGCGGTGCCCTCGGCGAAATGGCAGAGGATGGCGCCGGATTCGGTGAGCACGGCGCCGTCATCCAGCACCACCACCGGGATCTTGCCGTTGGGGTTCAACGCCAGGAATTCGGCGGTGCGGGTTCCGCCGGCGTTGGAATCGGTTTCCACCGAGCGGAACTCATGGCCGGTGAGGCGCAGGATGGTGGTGGCCTTCCAGCAATTGCCGGACATCGCGAAGCCGTGGACGGTGATCATCGGGGCGTGTGCTCCGGGGCTGGCTGGACGGGGTGATTGCGGTCTGTAATCTGCCTGGCATGAACGCGCCAGACCCGATTACCGCCGAACTGTTCCGCAACGCCATCGTGGCGCTGGGCGATGAGATGGCGCTGACCATCTATCGCGCCGCCTATTCCGGCGTGCTGAAGAACATCATGGATTACTCCACCGCGATCTGCGATCCGCAGGGGCGGCTGGTGGCGCAGGGGCTGAGCCTGCCGGGGCATCTGTGCTCGATTCCGGTGGCGTTGCAGTCGTGCATCCGGCATTTCGGCGCCGATATCCACCCCGGCGACGTGCTGGTGATGAACGACCCGTATGATGGCGGCATGCATCTGCCGGATATCTTCGTGTTCCGGCCGGTGTTTGCCGAGGGCGCGATTCTGGCCTGGGCGGCGACGATCTGCCATCACACCGATGTCGGTGGGCGGGTGCCGGGGTCGAATGCGTCTGACTCCACCGAGATTTATGCGGAGGGTTTGCGGATTCCGCCGCTGAAGCTTCATGAGCGGGGGGTGCCGAATGTGACGCTGGCGCGGATCATCGACCGCAATGTGCGGCTGCCGGGCCGGGTGATGGGCGACCTGCGGGCGCAACTGGCGGCCTGCGAGATTGCCGCGCGGGGGATCGACGAGCTGGTGGGGCGGCATGGCGCGGCCGGCGTGGCGGGCCTGATGGACGCCACCATGGACCATAGCGAGCGGCTGGCGCGGCATTGCCTGGAGCAACTGGCGGACGGCGAGGCGACGTTTACCGACTGGATCGACGATGACCAGATCGACGCCGATTTGCCGATCAGGCTGGTCTGCACGGTGCGCAAGCAGGGTGCGCGGATGGTGTTCGACTGGACCGGCTCGAACCCGCAGGTGAAGGGGGCGCTGAACAACACCTGGAGCTACACCGCGGCGGCCAGCCTGACCGCGGCGAAGTGTGTTCTTGCGATCAATATGCCGAACAATGACGGGGTGTTCCGCTGCATCGAGGTGATTGCACCGCCTGGCACGGTGACCAACGGGGTGCTGCCGGCGGCGTGTGCTGCGCGCGGGCTGACCGGGTTTCGCTGTGCCGACGCGGCGTTCGGGGCGCTGGCGCTGCTGTATCCGCAGCTGGTGTTCGCGGCCAGCGAGGGCGGCAATACCGGCATCACCATCGGCGGTTACGACCGCGAGCGGAAGCCGTTCATCTATGTGGATTTCCTGTCCGGCGCCTGGGGCGGGCGGCCTTGGGCGGACGGGCTGGATGGCAATACCTCGATGTTTGCCAACATGGCGAGCTTCTCGGTGGAGGTGATCGAGGCGGAGAACCCGTTGGAAGTGCTGGATTACGCGCTGGTGCCGGATAGCGGCGGGCCCGGCCGGTATCGCGGCGGCATGGCGCAGCAGCGCACCTGGCGGATGCTGGCCGAGGAGGGGATTTTGCAGGTGCGCAGCGACCGGCACACGCATCTGCCGTATGGGCTGCAAGGCGGCGGGCCGGGGACGGCGAGCCAGAACACGCTGAACCCCGGCGACGGCGAGACGCCGCTGCGCGCCAAGCTGACGATGAACTTGCGCGCCGGCGAGGTGTTTTGCCATCGGCTGCCGGGTGCCGGCGGCTGGGGCGATCCGCTGGCGCGCGACCTTGCCGCCGTGCGTAAGGATTTGCGTGACGGACTGGTGAGCATCGAGGGCGCTGCGCGGGATTACGGGGTGGTGGCGGCGGGCGATCCGCCGGTGGTGGATGAGGATGCCACCCAGGCGCTGCGGGCGCGGTGGCGGGCGGAGCGGGGGAAAGCGCCGGATGTGGCCTGGCGGCCGTTGCATGAAGGATAGGAAGGGTTCTTTTTTGCAAAAAAGAACCAAAAAACTTCTATCCGCCTTGCAGCACCGAGGGGCGGAGATTCCGTACACTCCAATGGATGAAGTTTTTTTGCTTCTTTGTTTTCAAACAAAGAAGACTTTCTCTTTCTGTTCTGTCAGGAAAATTTTTCAATGAGCGGCTTGCGGATTGGCGTGGATATTGGTGGCACGTTTACCGACCTGGTGGTGATCGGGGCGGATGGTGCGGTGCGGACGCATAAGACCGCTTCGACGCCGGAGGACTACTCGGTGGGGATCGAGGCGGGGCTGCGGGTGTTGCTGGGCGGGGAGGTGGTGGAGGAGGTGCTGCATGCGACCACGATCGGGTCGAACGCGGTGCTGGAGGGCCGGGGGGCGCGGACGGCGCTGATTACCAGCCGCGGGTTTCGCGATGTGCTGGAGATTCGCGATCTGCGGATGCCTCGGCTGTACGATATCGGCTGGACCAAGCCGCCGGCGCTGGTGGAGCGGCGGTTGCGGCTGGAGGTGGGCGGGCGGATCGGGCCGGATGGCGGCGAGCGGGCGGCGCTGGAGATGGAGGATGTGGCGGCGGCGATCCGGTTGATCGAGGCCGAGGGGGTGGCGAGCGTGGCGGTGTGCCTGCTGCATTCGTATGCCAATCCGGCGCACGAGCAGGCGGTGGTGGCGGCGGTGGCGGCGGCGCTGCCGGGGGTGGCGGTGACGGCGAGTTATCAGTTGCTGCCGGAGATCAAGGAGTATCCGCGCACCAGCACGACGGTGGTGAATGCGTATCTGCAGCCGGTGGTGCGGGCGTATCTGGTGGCGCTGGAGGCGCGGCTGCGGGGGTTGGGGATCGGGGCCGGGCTGCGGTTGATGCAATCGAATGGCGGGCTGGCCTCGGCGGCGCAGGCGGCGGCGTTTCCGGCCCATATCGTCGAGAGCGGGCCGGCGGCGGGGGTGGTGGGGGCGGCGGTGCTGGCGGCGCATCTGGGCGAGCGGCTGGTGGTGACGTTCGACATGGGCGGCACCACGGCCAAGGCCGGGCTGGTGGAGGACGGCGAGGTTCTGCGCACCGAGGCGATGGAGGTGGGCGGCGGGGTGATGGCCGGCGCCAGGCTGCTGGTGGGGGCCGGGTATATGTTGAAGCTGCCGGCGGTCGATCTTGCCGAGGTGGGGGCGGGGGGCGGCTCGATCTGCCGGATTGATGCCGGCGGCGCGCCGAAGGTGGGGCCGCATTCGGCGGGGGCCGATCCGGGGCCGGTGTGTTATGGGCGCGGCGGCGTGGAGCCGACGATCACCGATTGCGGGGTGGTGCTGGGGTATCTCGATCCGGCCGGGCTGGCGGGTGGGGCGCTGGCGCTGGATGCGGAGGCAGCGCGGGCGGCGGTGGCGGCGCGGCTGGCGGGGCCGTTGCGGTTGCCGGTGGAGCAGGCGGCGCATGGCATGCTGCAACTGGCCTCGGCGGTGATGATGCGGGCGATCCGGGCGGTGTCCGTCGAGCGGGGGCGGGATATCAGGCAGGCGGCGCTGCTGGCGTTCGGCGGCAACGGGCCGCTGTTCGCGGCGTGGATGGCGCGGGAGTTGGGGATTACGAGGGTGATCGTGCCGCCGATGCCGGGGCTGTTCAGCGCCTTCGGGCTGCTGCTGGCGGATACCGAGCATCATGCGACGCGCAGCCTGCGGATGCGGCTGGATGCGGCGGATGCCGGGGTGGTGCAACGGGCGCTGGATGATCTGGTGGCGGCGGGGCGGGGGCATCTGGCGGCGGATGGGTTTCCGGCCGAGCGGCAGCTTCTGATGCTGTCGGCGATGGCGCGGTATGTTGGGCAGTCGAGCGAGCTGGTGGTGCCGGTTGCGGGGCTGGACGCGGCTTCGCTGCTGGGCGGGCTGGCGGAGGCGTTCGGGGTGGAGCATGCGCGCAGCTACGGGTTTCGCGCCGGCGCCGAGGAGCCGGTGGAGTTGATGGGGCTGTCGCTGGTGGCGCGCGGGGTGGCGGAGCGGGCGCGGCTGCCGGCGGCGGTGGCGCCTGCGGTGGCTCCGGGGCCGGCGCTGCGGCAGGCGTGGTTCGCCAATGTTGGCTGGGTGGCGACGCCGGTTTGCGACCGGGCCGGGCTGGCAGTGGCGGCGCGGGTGGGGCCGTTGATCGTGCAGGAGTATGATGCGACCTGCCTGGTGCCGCCTGGGGTGCGGGCTGGGGTGGATGGGTTTGGGAATATTGTGTTGGAGGTTTAGGTAAGTTCTTCTTTTTGTGAACAAAAAGAAGCAAAAAAACTTTTTATCCATTGGAGTGTACGGAGTCTCCACTGGGTAAATGTTGCAAGGCGGATAAAAAGAGCTTTTTGGTTCTTTTTTTGCAAAAAAGAACTGCTTTCTTTCCTGGAGGTTTGCCATGCCCGATATGCAGTTCATCGAAGCCTCGGCCCCTGGTGGTCCGGAGGTGTTGCGGCTGGCGCGCGGGCCGGTGCCGGTGCCGAAGCCCGATGAGGTGTTGATCCGGGTGATGGCGGCGGGGGTGAACCGGCCGGATGTGTCGCAGCGGGCGGGGAGTTATCCGCCGCCGCCTGGGGCGAGCCAGATCATCGGGCTGGAGGTGGCCGGCGAGGTGGCGGCGGTGGGGGCGGCGGCGGGCCGGTTCCGGCGGGGGGACCGGGTGTGTGCGTTGGCCAATGGCGGGGGGTATGCGGAGTTTTGCGCGGCGCCGGAGACGCAGACGCTGGCCTGGCCGGAGGGGTTTGACGCGGTGCGGGCGGCGGCGGTGCCGGAGACGTATTTCACCGTCTGGGCCAATCTGTTCATGCTGGGGCGGCTGGCGAAGGGGGAGAGTGTGCTGGTGCATGGCGGCACCTCGGGGATCGGGGTGACGGCGCTGCAACTGGCGCGGGAGTTCGGGGCGAGCGCGTTCGCCACGGCGGGCAGCGACGAGAAGGTGGCGGCGGTGGAGCGGCTGGGGGCGGTGGGGATCAATTACCGGACGGCGGATTTTCTTGAGGTGGTGAGGGAGAGGACCGGCGGGCGCGGGGTGGATGTGGTGCTGGACATGGTGGGGGCGACGTATTTTCCGCGCAATCTGCAATGCCTGGCGCTGGATGGGCGGCTGGTGTTCATCGCGTTCCAGCAAGGGAGCAAGGTGGACGGGGTGAATCTGCTGCCGATCATGACCAAGCGGTTGACGCTCACCGGCTCGACGATGCGGCCGCGGACGACGGCGCAGAAGGCGGCGATTGCCGATGAATTGCGGGCGAAGGTGTGGCCGGTGCTGGCGGCCGGGCGGTGCGGGCCGGTGATCCATCAGGTGTTTGCGCTGGGCGAGGTGGCGACGGCGCATCGGTTGCTGGAGAGCAGCGCGCATATCGGCAAGATCGTGCTGCACGTGGCGAATTAGGGGGTGCGCGAGGCTGAGCGGCTGCCGGTTCTGGGGCTGGTGCAGTTGGCGGCCTCGGTGGTGCTGCTGGCCAGCGCCTGGCCGGTGACCAAGCAGGCGATCAATCTGGGGGCGTCGCCGATCTGGTTCGCGGTGGGGCGGGCGGGGTGCTCGGCGCTGGTGGCGCTGGTGCTGCTGGCGGCGATGCGGCGGGTGCGGCTGCCGGGGCGGCGGGATATGCCGGCGCTGCTGGGGGTGGGGCTGCTGCAACTGGCGGCGTTTTTCGCGTTCGCACATCTGGCGGTGGCGTGGGTGCCGGCGGGGCGGACGGCGGTGCTGTCGAACGTGACGACGATCTTCGTGGTGCCGCTGTCGATGCTGGTGTTGCACGAGCATATTCCGCCGCGGCGGTGGCTGGCGGCCGGGCTGGGGGTGGTCGGCGTGGTGGTGCTGATGGGGCCGTGGGCGATCGACTGGAGCAGGCGCGAGGTGCTGATCGGGCATCTGTTTCTGCTGGCGGCGGCGGCGGCGTTCAGTGGGGCGATCATCATCGTGCGGCGGTTTCCGCCGGCGCTCAGCATGTTTCAGCTGCTGCCGTGGTGCTTCGGGCTGGCGACCTGCGTGCTGGTGTCGCTGGCGATGGTGCATGGCGGCGGGGTTGGGCGGTGGCCGGCGCCGGCGCTGGGGGCGATGGGGTATATCGGCGGATTTGCCGGGCCGGTGGGGACCTGGTGCGTGATGGAGGCGGCGGCGAGCCTGCCGGCGATGGTGTCCTCGGTGGGGTTTTTGATGACGCCGGCGGCGGGGCTGCTGCTGGCGACCTGGTGGCTGGGGGAGCGGCTGGGGGTCGATCTGGTGGCGGGGACGGCGCTGATTCTGGGCGGGGTGGGGTTTGCGGCCTGGCCGAGGCGGAAATGAAGTTGCATGCGGTGGAGGCGGGCGCGGGGCGGCCGGTGGTGCTGCTGCATGGGCTGTTCGGGCAGGCGGGGAATTTCGGCGCGGTGCAGCGGCGGCTGGCGGCGGAGTATCGGGTGATCGCGCTGGATTTGCGCAATCATGGCGCCAGCCCGCATGCCGAGGGCATGGGGTATGCGGCGATGGCCGCGGATGTGCTGGAGACCTTGGAGGCGATGGGGGCGCTGCCGTGCCGGTTGGTGGGGCACTCGATGGGCGGCAAGGTGGCGATGATGGCGGCGCTCACCCGGCCGGAGGCGGTGGCGCTGCTGGTGGTGGCGGATATCGCGCCGGTGGCCTATCCGCCGCATCTGCGCGGGTATGTGGCGGCGATGCGAGCGGTGGCGCTGGCGCCGGGGCTGAGCCGGGCGGCGGCGGATGCGGCGCTGATGGGGGCGGTGGCGGAGGCCAGGGTGCGCGGGTTCTTGTTGCAGAGCCTGGTGCCGGGCGAGCGGCCGCGCTGGAAGCTGGGGCTGGCCGCGATCGAGGCGGCGATGCCGGAGATCGAGGGGTGGGAGGCGCCGGCGGGGGCGGCGTATGGCGGGCCGGTGCTGTTCGTGGCGGGCGGGCGCAGCGATTATATTCGCGCCGAATATCGCGGGGCGATCCGGACGTTGTTTCCGGCGGCGCGGTTCGTGGTGCTGCGGCGGGCCGGGCATTGGCTGCATGCCGACGACCCGCAGGGGTTCCTGGAGGTGCTGACCGTGGCGCTGGCCGGCTGAGCAGCATCAGGATTTGCGCAGCGTCATCTTGACGGCACACAGGTTGCTGCCGATTTCGGCCTCCAGCACGCCGCCGGCGATGCGGCCATGCATTTCGAACACGCGGGTGCCCTGGCGGGAGTTGGTGTCGGACATGGCGGCGGCCTCGCCCTTGAAGCTGCCGTCCGGGGCGATTTTCAGGGTGATCTTATCGCCGCCGTTTTTGCTGGCTCCCCAACTGCGGGTGAAGCCGTTGTCGACCACGCGGATCGTCACGTCGTCGCGGGTCAGCTTGGCGCAGGTGGCGGAATTGTTGGTGCGGATGGTGGTCTGGCTGCCGCGATAGATGCCGTCGAAATTGCCGGCGGCCCAACTGGCGGCAGGTGTGGCGAGCAGCAGGCATGCGGCGATGGGCAGAAGGGCGCGGGGCATGGCGGCTTGTCCTGGACAGGGGTCCAGTGTGGATGACGGAACTTCGCGGATTTGTCGTCATTCGGGTGAATGAGGCGGCGGCGGTTATTTGTGGAAAACTGTTACGCGCTCCAGGCGCGGGGCAGAGACAAACCGGTCGGTTGGGGCGATGGTTTCGTGCCGATGCCGCCGGCTGCCACGCTGGCTGGGCGACGTCAGGATTTGCGCAGCGTCATTTTGACGGCGCAGGTTCTGCTGCCGAGTTCAGCCTCAAGCGTGTCGCCGGTGATGCGGCCATGAACATCGACGGGGCCGCTGAATCGTCCGCTGACATTGGTTGGGGAGGCCTGGCCCGCGAAGCTGCCATCCGGTGCTATATGCAGGGTGATGTTGACGCGGAAGCGGCCGCCGCCCCATGCGCGGGCGAAGCTGTTATCGACGACATGCACGACCACAGGTTGGGCCGCCTTGGCGCATTCGGGTGCGTTGTCGTTGCGGATGAGGGTCTGGTCACCGCGATAGATGCCGTCGAAATTGCCGGCGGCCCAGGTGGCGGTGGGGGCGGCGAGCGGCGCGAGCAGGAGGCAGGTGGCGGTGAGCATGAGGGGGCGGAGCATGGCGACGGTCCTTGCCAAGATGCTCCGAGTCTATGCGCTAAATCACCGGTTTCGTCGTCATTCAGGTGAATGAGCGAGGCGCGGTTATTTGTCGAATATTGTCACGCTCTCGAGTCGAGGAGACCAGAGGAACTGGTCGATCGGGGTGGCGGCCAGCAGCTTGTAGCCGGCGTCGCGGAACAGTCTCGCGTCGCGGCCGAGGGTGGCGGGGTTGCAACTGACATAGATGATGCGGGCGACGCCGCTGGCGGCGATCAGGGCGGCCTGGGCGACGGCGCCGTTATGCGGCGGGTCGAGCACCACGGCGGCAAACGCGGCGAGTTCCTTCGGCGCAAGCGGCTGGCGGGTGAGGTCGCGGCGCAGCGCCTCGACGCGGCCGGCCAGGCCCTGGGTGTTGGCGGCGTGGCGCAGTGCCGCGTGGGCCTCGGCGTCGCCCTCATAGGCGGCGATACGGGCGTGTTTGGCCAGCGCGAAGGTGAGAGTGCCGCAGCCGGCGTAGAGTTCGGCGATGCGGGCGCGGCCTTTGAGCGGGGGCAGGCCGGCGGTGATGGCGGCGATGATCGCCCGCTCGCCCTCGGCGGAGGCTTGCAGGAAGGCGCCGGGGGGCGGGGTGACGGTCGCGCCGGAGAAGCTGGTGGTCGGCGGGCGTTGCTGGGCGGCGGTCTCGTGCGGGCCGTCGCCGAGGGCGGCGGTGATGCGGGGCAGGCCGTGGGTTGCGGCGAAGGCGGCGAGTTTGCTGCGGTCGGGAGTGGAGAGTGGGGCGTCCAGCCGCAGCAGCAGGTCGGGGCCGGAGTCCAGCAGGTTGAGGATTGCCGAGCCGCTGCGGCGCAGGCCGTTGAGGCTGCGCAGCAGGGTGCGCAACGGGGCGATCAGCGCGAACAGCGTAGGGTGCAGCACCGGGCAGGCCTGCAGGTCGACGATCTCGGCACTGCGCCTGGCGTGCAGGCCGAGCAGTAACGCGGCCCCCTTGCGCTGGATGGCGAGATCGATGCGGCGGCGGGCGTAGGGCGGGGTGCGGATCGTCGGCGCGGGGGTGTCGCTGTAGCCGGCGCGCTGCAGGGCGGTGGCCAGCAGGCCGGTCTTCCAGGCGAGATAGGCGGTGTCGTCCCAGTGCTGCAGCGCGCAGCCGCCGCAGACGCCGAAATGCCGGCAGGGGGCGGCGACCCGCTCGGGGCTGGTGGAGAGCAGTTCGGCGGTGGCGGCCCAGCCGTCGCCACGCTTGATGGTGGGGTGTGCGACGACCAACTCGCCGGACAGGGTGTCGGGCAGGTAGACGGCGGCGCCATTGACGAGGTGGCCGACGCCGTCGCCCTCGGTGCCGATGTATTCGACGCGGAGTTCTTCGGGAGTCAGCAAGGAAGCAGCGCTTTTTTGAAAAAAAGCGCGCAAAAAACTTCATCCATTGGCGCACCGGTGGCGGTGCGCCAATAGATGAAGTTTTTTTGCTTCTTTTTGTTCACAAAAAAAAGACTTTCCTGCTTACTTAGAATGCACTGAGCCCGGTCTGCGCCCGGCCGAGGATTAGCGCATGCACGTCGTGGGTGCCCTCGTAGGTGTTCACCGTCTCGAGGTTCATGACGTGGCGGATGACGTGGTATTCGTCGACGATGCCGTTGCCGCCGTGCATGTCGCGGGCCATGCGGGCGATGTCGAGCGACTTGCCGCAGGAGTTGCGCTTGCACAGGCTGATCATCTCGGGCGCCGCGCGGCCCTCGTCCATCAGGCGGCCGAGGCGCAGCACGGCTTGCAGGGCCAGGGTGATCTCGGTCTGCATGTCGGCGAGTTTCTTCTGGATCAGCTGGGTGGCGGCGAGCGGACGTCCGAACAGCTTGCGCTCCAGCGTGTAGTTGCGCGCGGCGTGCCAGCAGAATTCGGCGGCACCCAGGGCGCCCCAGGAGATGCCGTAGCGGGCGTTGTTGAGGCAGGAGAACGGGCCGCGCAGACCCTTCACTTTCGGCAGCATGTTGGCGGCCGGCACGGCGACGTCCTGCATCATGATCATGCCGGTGGCCGAGGCGCGCAGGCTGAACTTGCCTTCGATCTTCGGCGCGGTGAGGCCCGGCATGCCCTTTTCCAGGATGAAGCCGCGAATATCGCCGGCGTCGTCCTTGGCCCAGACGATGAACACATCGGCGATCGGGGCGTTGCTGATCCAGGTCTTGGAGCCGTTCAGCAGGTAGCCGCCATCGACGCTTTTTGCGCGGGTGCGCATCGAGCCGGGGTCGGAGCCGCCATCGGGCTCGGTCAGGCCGAAGCAGCCGACGAATTCGCCACTGCGCAGCTTGGGCAGGAAGCGGTCTTTCTGGTCCTCGGAGCCGAACGCGTAGATCGGGTACATCACCAGGCTGGACTGCACCGAGAAGGCGCTGCGGTAGCCGCTGTCGACGCGCTCGACCTCGCGGGAGATCAGGCCGTAGGCGACGTAGCCGATATCGGCGCAGCCGTGGCTGGCCAGGGTGGCGCCGAGGAAGCCCATCTCCCCGAACTCGTTCATGATCTCGCGATCGAACTTCTCGTGGCGGTTGGCCAGCAGGATGCGCGGGAACAGCTTCTCCTGGCAGTAGGCGTGCGCGGCGTCGCGGATGGCGCGCTCGTCCTCGGTCAACTGGTCTTCCAGCAGCAGCGCGTCATCCCACTTGAACGGGCCGAGTTTGCCTTTGCTGGAGGGAGCGGCGTCGTTCATGGTCAGGACTCCAGATCGTCACCACCGGCTTCGGGGGCGGCCGGCTCGGGCGCCGGGCGCCGGCGGGTGGTGATCAGCATGAAGGCGGGGGTCTCGTCGCCGAAGGCGAGCACGGCGGGGCCGAGATCGTCGTCGCGCCGGCCGTGGCGGCTGTTTTCGCGGCGGGTGCGTTCGAACGCCTCGCGGCGGGTTTCGTCGCGCCGGGGTTCGTCGCGGCGGGGTTCGTCACGGCGGGGCTCGTCGCGCCGGGGCTCGTCGCGTCGGGACTCGTCGCGGCGGTTCTCTCGGCGGGGCGCACGCTCGGGGCGCGGCGGCAGCGGGTGCATCGGGATGTCGGGCTGCGGCGCCAACTCGGGCGGCAGCGCATCGGCGGTGGCCGGCTGGTCGGTTTGCGTCTGATCCATGGCTGCCTGCTCGGGGCGCGGTTGTTCTGAACGCGATTGTTCAGAGCGGGGGGGGCGGGCTGCGCGGGGCGGGCGGCTACGCGGCGGCCTGGCGTCGGGCGCGGCGGCGGACTCGGCGGCCGGTGCCTCGGGCCTGGCTTCGCTATGGGCCTGGCTGCTCCTGGCTGCCGGCTTGCGGGTGGGTGCCGGGCGGCCACCACGGCCACGGCCGCGGCCGTCGCCTTCGGCCCATTCCACGCTGTCCAGCCCCTCGATCTGCATGCGCGGAATCGGGTGGCCGATCAGCTTCTCGATCGCCTGCAGGTTGATGCGGTCTTCCGGCGAGGCCAGCGTGAAGGCGCGGCCCTCCAGCCCGGCGCGGCCGGTGCGGCCGATGCGGTGGACATAGTCCTCGGCGTGGTGCGGCACATCGAAATTGAACACATGCGACAGGCCGCCGATGTCGATGCCGCGGGCGGCGACATCCGAGCAGCAGAGCAGGCGGATTTCGTTGGCCTTGAACTTCTCCAGCGTGGCGAAGCGGACCGGCTGGGCCATGTCGCCATGCAGCGCGCCGACCGAGAAGCCGTGCCGGGACAGCGACTTGTACAGGATGTCCACGTCGCGCTTGCGGTTGCAGAAGATCAGCGCGTTGTGCACCTGCTCGGAGCGGATCAGCCGGCGCAGCGCCTCGCGCTTGTCGGTTTCGGCGACCAGGGTATAGGCCTCGGTGATGGTCGTTGCGACCATGTCGGCCTTGGAGACGGTGATCTCCTTGGGGTTCTGCAGGAAGGCGTCGGCCAGGCGGCGGATTTCCGGCGCGATGGTGGCGCTGAAGAACAGCGTCTGGCGGTTGGCCGGCAGCATCGAGACGATGCGCTCGACATCGGGGATGAAGCCCATGTCGAGCATGCGGTCGGCCTCGTCGATCACCAGCACGCGGGTGTCGGTGAGCAGGATCGAGCCGCGATCGAACATGTCCATCAGCCGGCCGGGGGTGGCGATCAGCACGTCGACCCCGCGCATCAGGGTCTCCTTCTGGTCGGACATGCTCTCGCCGCCGATCACCAGCGCGTGGGTCAGCTTCAGGTATTTGCCGTATTCGACGAAATTCTCGGCGACCTGGAGGGCGAGTTCGCGGGTCGGCTCCAGGATCAGGCTGCGCGGCATGCGGGCGCGGGCGCGGCTGCCGGACAGGATATCGAGCATCGGCAGGGTGAAGCCGGCGGTCTTGCCGGTGCCGGTCTGGGCGCAGCCGAGCAGGTCGCGGCCCATCAGCACGTAGGGGATCGCCTGTTCCTGGATCGGGGTCGGGGTGCGGTAGCCTTTTTCGGTGACCGCGCGGACGATCGGTTCGGACAGGCCGAGCTTGGCGAAACCGGATTCTTCCTCGGCTTCGGGTTCCATCGGGTAGCCGGACTCGTCGGTACCGGGCTCTGGGGTGGCAGCGTCGGCGCCGGGTTCGGCGGTCATCGCATGATCCTCGGGCGGATATGCGTCATGATCCGAAGGCGCGGTGATGGTCTCGGGCAAAGGGCAGGTCTCTGTTAAGGTGGCAGCGTCTATCGAACGAGGACTCTGGGGCAAATTGTCTGTGCTTCCAACGTGGCGCCGATCGGGCATGCCACAGCAGACGCGCATTGCGCGCGAATCCATGCCGGGTATCTTCAAACAGCGGCGGAAAGTCAAGGTTCGCGTGCGTGATACGGCGGGATGGGGCGGATGGATGGTGCAGGACCTGCTGCTTTTGCCCGGCCTGCTGTGCGATGGCCGGCTGTGGCGTGATCAGGTCGCAGGGCTGGCCGGCGTGGCGCGCGTGGTGGTGGCCGACCTGACGCTGGATGACAGCGTGGATGCGATGGCGCGGCGGGCGCTGGCGGCGATGCCGGGGCGGTTCGCGCTGTGCGGGCTGTCGATGGGCGGCTATGTGGCGATGGCGATGCTGCGGCTGGCGCCGGAGCGCGTGAGCCGGCTGTGCCTGATGGACACCTCGGCGGCGCCGGACAGCCCGGCGCAGGCCAGGCGGCGGCTTGGGCTGATGGCGCAGTTGCGCGATACCTCGCTGCATTTCCGCGGCGTGACGCCGCGGCTGCTGCCGAGCCTGCTGCATCCCGGCCGGCTGGGCGACGCGGTGCTGGCCGGCGAGGTGACGGCGATGGCCGAGCGGGTCGGGCGGGAGGCGTTTCTGCGGCAGCAGACCGCCATTCTGGCGCGACCGGACAGTCGGCCGGAGCTGCCGGCGATCAGCGTGCCGACCTTGGTGGCGGTTGGCAGCGGCGATCGATTGACGCCACCGGCCCAGGCGCGCGAGATCGCCGGGTTGATTGCCGGCGCGCGGCTGCAGGTGCTGCCGGGCTGCGGCCACCTGCCGCCGCTGGAAGCGCCGGCACTTGTGACCGCGCTGCTGCGCGGCTGGGTTGCGCCGGCGGCGGGTGAGGCATAACTCCGATGTACTCGTAGGTAAGGATATTGGCCATGCGCATGACCAGGCTTCGCACCGCGGTTGTCTTGTTGCTGATTGGGCTGGGGATGCTGGCGGTGCCGGGGACGGCGCAGGCCTGGTGGCATCACGGGCCGCGCTGGTATGGCGGGGTGTATATCGCGCCGCCGGTGTATGTGCCGCCGCCGGTCTACGCGGCGCCGCCGGTCTATGCGCCGTACTACGCGCCACCGGCGGAGTATGCCGGGCCGCCGCCGGTTGCCGGCAGTTGCTCGGCCGGGCCGTATGTGTGCCCGCTGGCATCGCCCACCAATGCCGGGCAGTCCTGCGCCTGCGACACACCGCAGGGGCGTATCTGGGGCCACACGCGCTGAGCCCGCCGTATGAAGCCGGCGCCGCGCCGGCCGAACCAGCCCCCGGCACGGCGATGCCCCCGGCGGCTATGCCCTCCGCGGACCGGCCGGCGCTGATCGAGGATTACGCGCTGATCGGCGACTGCCGGACCGCCGCACTGGTCAGCCGGTCCGGCTCGATCGACTGGCTGTGCTGGCCGCGGTTCGACAGCCCCTCGGTGTTCGCCGCCCTGCTCGGCGCGCCGAAGGACGGGCGCTGGCTGATCGCGCCGGAGGACGGCACCGCCACCGTGCGTCGCGCCTATCGGCCGGGCACGCTGGTGCTGGAGACGGTGTTCAGCTGCGCCGAGGGCGAGGTGGCGTTGATCGATTTCATGCTGCCGGGGCAGGCGAACTCCGCCGTGCTGCGGGTGGTGGAGGGGCGGCGCGGCCGGGTCGGCATGCAGATGGAACTGCTGATGCGCTTCGATTACGGCGCCGTGGTGCCCTGGGTGACGCGGCTGCATGACGGTTCGGGGCTGCGCGCGATCGCCGGGCCGGACATGGCGGTGCTGCGCACCACGGCGCCGATCCATGGCCGCGAGATGAGCACGGTGGCGCATTTCGCGGTGAGCGAGGGGCAGCAGATTAGCTTCACACTGCAGCACGGCCTCGGCTACGACGTGCCGCCGCCGGCGATTGACGTGCCGGCGGCGCTGGAGGCGACCGAGGCGTATTGGGCCGCCTGGACTGCCAATGGCAGCTATGACGGCCCACATGCCGACATCGTGCATCGCTCGCTGATCACCCTGAAGGCGATGACCTTCGCGCCCAGCGGCGGCATCGTCGCGGCGCCGACCACCTCGCTGCCGGAGCAGCTGGGCGGGCCGCGCAACTGGGATTATCGCTATTGCTGGCTGCGCGACGCCGCACTCGCGCTGATGGCGTTCATGCGCGCCGGGCATTACGAGGAATCGCGGTCGTGGCGCGATTGGCTGCATCGCGCGGTGGCCGGCCGGGCGTCCGATGTGCGGATCATGTACGGCCTGGCCGGTGAGCGGCGACTGCCGGAATGGGAGGTCGAGGCGCTGGCCGGCTACGAAGGGTCGAAGCCGGTGCGGATCGGCAATGCGGCCTCCGACCAGGTGCAGCTGGACGTCTATGGCGAGGTGATGGAGGCGCTGTATTTCGCCCGGCTCGACGGGCTGGCGGCGGCGCAGGGCAGCTGGGCGCTGCAGACCAACCTGATTGAGCACCTGGAGACGATCTGGGAGCAGCCGGACGAGGGCATCTGGGAGATGCGCAGCGGCCGGCAGCATTTCACCTTCTCCAAGGTGATGGCCTGGCGGGCGATGGACTGCGCCATCCGCAGCGCCGAGGAATTCGGCATGAAGGCGCCGCTGGAGCGCTGGCGGCAGGTGCGGGCGCGAATTCATGCGCTGGTCTGCGCGCAGGGCTTCAACAAACAGCGCAACAGCTTCGTGCAGGCATTCGGCTCCGAGCATGTCGATGCCAGCCTGCTGATGCTGCCGCTGGTCAATTTCCTGCCGGCCGACGATCCGCGCATGGGCGGCACGGTGGCGGCGATCGAGCACGACCTGCTGCGCGGCGGCTTCGTGCTGCGCTACGACAGCCACACCGCGACCGACGGGCTGCCGCCGGGCGAGGGCGCATTCCTGCCATGCAGCTTCTGGCTGGCCGACAACTACGCGCTGCAGGGCCGGATGGCCGAGGCGCGGGCGCTGTTCGACCGGCTGGTGGCGCTGTGCAACGATGTCGGGCTGCTGGCCGAGGAATACGACGCCGCGGACAAGCGGATGCTCGGCAACTTCCCGCAGGCCTTCACCCATACCGCGCTGATCTCCACCGCGCTGCTGCTGCACGAGCAGGCGAAGAACGAGGCCAAGGGAGCGGCGGACGTGCAGAAACAGGCGGCGGTGAAGCCGCACTGAGACGCCGCTACTCCGCCGGCGCCACCACATGGCGCGGCCGGCGGCGACGTTGCAGCGCCAGGTAGACGATCGGCGTGGTGTACAGCGTCAGCGTCTGCGACACGATCAGCCCGCCGACAATCGCCACCCCCAGCGGCCGGCGCAACTCCGCCCCGGTGCCGAACGCCAGCGCCAGCGGCAGCGCCCCGAGCAGGGCGGCCAGCGTGGTCATCATGATCGGCCGGAAGCGGGCCAGGCAGGCGGCGTGGATCGCCTCGAGCGGCGTGCGGCCATGTCGGCGTTCCTCCTCCAGCGCGAAATCCACCAGCATGATGGCGTTCTTCTTGACGATGCCCATCAGCAGCAGGATGCCGATCACCGCCATGATCGACAGCTCGTAGCCGGTCACCAGCAGCGCCAGCAGCGCGCCGAGCCCGGCCGAGGGCAGGGTGGAGATGATGGTGATCGGCTGTGTCAGGCTTTCGTACAGCACCCCCAGCACGATGTAGATGGTCAGAAACGCCGCCAGGATCAGCAGCGGCTGCGAGGCCAGGCTTTGTTGCAGCCAGCGTGCATTGCCGGCCGGCGCGGTGCGCACCGTCTCGGGCATGTGCAGATCGGCCGCCGCCTGGGCCACGGCGTTCAGCGCGGTCTCCTCGGCGACGCCGTCGGCAACGTTGTAGCTGATGGTCGCCGCCGGAATCTGCCCCTGGTGACGCACCGCCAGCGGCGCGGTGCCGGAGACTGTCCGGGTGACGCTGCCGAGCGGCACCTGGGTGCCATTGGCGGCGCCGACGAAAATGCGCGACAGCGCGGTGGGGTCGGTCTGCAACGCCGGATTGGCCTCCAGCACCACCTTGTACTGGTTGCGCTCGGCATAGATGGTGGAAATCTGCCGCTGCGCGAAGGCGTTGTTCAGCGCATTGTCGATCGCCGTAACCGACACGCCGAGCCGGGCGGCGGCGTCGCGGTCGATCACCAGCCTGGCCTCCGGGCCGGTGCGATCCTGGTCGCTGTTGACCTCGATCACCTCGTCCACGCCGCGCAGCTTGTCCTCGAGCCGCTGCGACCAGGTGCGCAGCGTCGCCAGGTCCTCGCTGAGCAGCACATATTGGTTGCCGCTGCCCGAGCGGCCGCCGCCGCGCAGGTCCTGCGCCGAATACAGCACGGTGCGCACGCCGCCCACCTGGGCCAGTTGCGGCCGCAGCCGGGCAATGACCTGGTTGGCGCTGGCGCCGCGCTCGCCGAGCGGCTTCAGCGCCACCGTCAGCCGGCCGCGATTGAGCGAGGAGAAGCCGCTGGTGACGCCGATGGTGGAGCCGACACCGGCGATCGCCGGGTCTTTCAGCAGGATGTCGACCACCGCGCGCTGGCGGATCGCCATGGCGGCGAACGAGGTGTTGGGGTCGGCCAGCGTGGCGCCCTGGATCAGCCCGGTATCCTGCTGCGGCAGAAACCCCTTGGGGATCACGGTGTAGAGCCAGACGGTCAGCACCACGGTGCCGATCGTCACCAGCAGCATGAACACGCGAAACCGCAGCGCCACCGCTAGGCTGCGGCCGTAGAAGCGCTGCGAGGCGGCGAAACCGCGCTCCACCACGCGGTCGACCCGCCCCCACCAGCCGGAGGGCGGCGCCATCGCGTCGGCCCGCATGAACCGGCCGCAGACCATCGGCGTGAGCGTGAGCGACACCGCCGCCGAGATGCCGATCGCCAGGGTCAGCGTGACCGCGAATTCGTTGAACAGCCGCCCCAGCACGCCGCCCATGAACAGCACCGGGATGAACACCGCGACCAGCGACAGGCTGATCGACATCACCGTGAAGCCGATCTGCCGGGCGCCGTCGAACGCCGCCTGCAACGGTGGCTTGCCCATCTCCATATGCCGCACGATGTTCTCGATCATCACGATCGCGTCGTCGACCACGAAGCCGACGCAGATGGTCAGCGCCATCAGCGAGAAATTATCGAGAGAATAGCCGCACAGCCACATCGCCCCCACCGTGCCGGCCAAGGACAGCGGCACCGTGGCCCCGGCGGCGATGGTCGGCACCGCCCGGCGCATGAACAGCAGCACCACCAGCAGCACCAGCACGATGCTGATCGCCAGGGTGATCTGCACGTCGTCGACACTGGCGCGGATGGTCTTGGTGCGGTCCACCAGCACCGTCATCTTCACGTCCGGCGGCATCCAGGATTGCAGCAGCGGCAGGATGTCGCGCACCTTGTCCACCGTATCGATCACGTTGGCGTCGAAGGTCTTGCTGACCTCCAGCAGGATCGCCGGCTTGCTGTCGAGCCAGGCGGCGAGCCGGCTGTTGGCCACCCCGTTGACCACCGTCGCCACGTCGGACAGCCGCACCACCGAGCCATCGGCGGCCTTCAGCACCAGCGCGCCGTATTGCGAGGCGTCGTCCATCTGGCCGTTCAGCGCGATGCTCTCCGCCCGCTGCGGCCCGTCGAAGCCGCCCGTCGCGCCCATCACGTTGGCGGTGCGGATGGCAGTGAACACGTTCTGTGCCGAGAGCCCGGCGGCGGCCAGGGCGGCGGGGTTGAGCTGCACCCGCACCGCCGGCTTCTCCGCGCCGCTCACCGTCACCTGCGCCACGCCATCCACCTGCGACAGCCGCTGCGCCAGGATGCTGTCGGCAACATCGTAGACCTGACCCATCGACAGCGTGTCCGAGGTCAGCGCCAGGGTCATGATCGGTGCTGCGGCCGGGTTGAATTTGCGGAAATACGGCCGGCTCGGCAGGTCGGAAGGCAGGTCGGCGGTGGCGGCGTTGATCGCCGCCTGCACATCCTTGGCGGCACCGTCGATCTGCCGGCTGATATCGAACTGCACGATGATGCTGGTGGAGCCGACCGAGGACACCGAAGTGATTTCCGACACCCCGGCGATCTCGCCCAGCCGCCGTTCGAGGGGGGCGGCGATCGAGTTCGCCATGGTCTCCGGGTCGGCGCCGGGGCGGCTGGCGAACACCACGATGGTCGGGATGTCGACACTGGGCAGCGGCGCCACCGGCAGGAAGCCATAGGCGACGCTACCGGCCAGCATGATGCCGATCGCCAGCAGGATGGTGGCCACGGGCCGGCGGATGAAGATCGCCGAGAACCCCATGACGCTACTCCGCTGCCAGCGGGGGAGGTGCCAGCGGCGCCGGCGCCCGGCCCAGCCGCAGCCGCTCCAGCGCCAGGTAGATCGCCGGCGTGGTGTAGAGCGTCAGCAACTGGCTGAGCAGCAGCCCGCCGACGATGGTGACGCCGAGCGGGAAGCGCAGCTCGGAGCCGGTGCCGTTCTCGATCACCAGCGGCAGCGCCCCGAGCAGGGCGGACATGGTGGTCATCATGATCGGCCGGAACCGCAACAGGCAGGCCTCCTCGATCGCCGCTTCCGGGCTGAGGCCGCGGCTTCGCTCGGCGTCAATCGCGAAGTCGATCATCATGATCGCATTCTTCTTGACGATGCCCATCAGCAGCACGATGCCGACCAGCGCCACCAGCGACAGGTCGGCGCCGACCGCCATCAGCGCCAGCAGCGCGCCGATGCCGGCCGAGGGCAATGTGGACAGGATGGTCAGCGGGTGGATGGTGCTCTCGTACAGCACGCCGAGCACGATGTAGATCACCACCACGGCGGCCAGGATCAGCCACGGCTCGGCGGCCAGCGATTTCTGGAACTCGGCGGCATCGCCGGAATAGCTGCCGGAGATGGTCGCAGGCAGGCCGATATCGCGCTCCGCCTGCGCCACCGCCGTCACTGCCTGGCCGAGCGAGGCGCCATCGGCGAGGTTGAAGCTGATGGTGGCGGCGGGGAATTGCGATTCGTGGGTGATCACCAGCGGCGCCGTGGTGCGGATGATGGTGGCGAACGCCGAGAGCGGCACCTGCGCGCCGCCGCTGCCGCTGACGTGCAGTTGCGACAGCGATTGCGGGTTGGCCTGCCAGCCCGGCACCGCCTCCAGCACCACGCGATACTGGTTGGCCTGGGCGAAGATGGTGGAGATCTGCCGCTGGCCGAAACTGTCGTACAGCGCGTCCTGCACCGCCTGCATCGACACCCCGAGCCGCATCGCCGCGTCGCGGTCCACCTGCACGATGCTGCGCAAGCCGCCATCCTGCTGGTCGGTGGCGACATCGGCGAACAGCGGCAGCGCTTTCAGCCGCGCCAGCAGCTTCGGCGCCCATTCCTCCAGCTCCACCGGGTCGGTATCGACCAGGGTGTACTGGAACTGGGTGCGGCTGATGCGGGTGCCGATCTGGATGTCCTGCACCGGCTGCATGAACACCGACAGCCCCGGCAGATGCGCCAGCGCCGCCTGCAGCCGGTCGGCGATCCGTTGCGCCGAGTCGCTGCGCTGATCGCGCGGCTTCAGCGCGATGGTCAGCCGCCCGGCATTCGGCGTGGCATTGATCTCGCCGACG
This sequence comes from Rhodospirillales bacterium, assembly GCA_041691815.1. GTDB lineage: Bacteria > Pseudomonadota > Alphaproteobacteria > Acetobacterales > Acetobacteraceae > 70-18. The sequence continues at coordinate 26,169 of JBEPTZ010000032.1, forward strand.
CCGACGAACGAGACCACGCCGACCACGTCCGCATCGCGCCGCACGATCACTGCGGCCTGGTTCTGCAACGCGCCCATCTGGCGGGTGGAGATGCCCTGGGCGCCCTCGGTGACGGCGATGATCACCCCGGTATCCTGCTGCGGCAGGAAGCCCTTCGGCACCACCACGTAGAGCAGCCCGGTGCCGACCAGGGTGAGGGCGGCCACCACCAGCACGGTGCGCTCGTGGCGCAGCGACCACGACAGGCTGTGGCGGTAGCCGGCCAGCGTGGCATCGAACCCGCGCTCGAACAGCCGGGCGATGCGGCCGGGATGCTCGTCGGCGGCCGGGCGCAGCAGCCGGCCGCACATCATCGGCGTCAGAGTCAGCGACACCACCGCCGAGACCACCACCGAGACCGCCAGCACCACCGCGAATTCGTTGAACAGCCGCCCGACCACCCCGGTCATGAACAGCAGCGGGATGAACACCGCGACCAGCGAGACGGTCAGCGAGACGATGGTGAAGCCGATCTGCGCCGCACCCTTGTAGGCGGCCTCCAGCGGGTCATAGCCCTGCTCGATATAGCGGACGACGTTCTCGATCATCACGATGGCGTCGTCGACCACGAAGCCGGTGGCCACCACCAGCGCCATCAGCGACAGATTATCCAGGCTGTAGCCGCACAGCGACATGATGCCGAAGGTGCCGATCAGCGACAGCGGCAGCGCCACCGCCGGGATGATGGTCGCCCGCCAGCTGCGCAGGAACAGGAAGATCACGCCGACCACCAGGGCGATCGCCAGCAGCAGGGTGAGTTGCACGTCGTTGACGCTGGCGCGGATGGTCTCGGTGCGGTCGGTTACCACGCTCATGGTGATTGCGGCGGGTATTGCCTTGCGTAGCCCCGGCAAGGCGTCGCGGATAGCGGCCACCGTTTGCACGATGTTGGCGCCGGGCTGGCGCTGGATGTCGATCACCACCGCCGGGTTCAGCTTGCTGTCCGGTCCGAGATACCAGGCGCCGGCATGGGTGTTCTCCATGCCGCCGACCACCCGCCCGACATTAGAGAGCCGCACCGGGGCGCCGTTGCGCCAGGCGATGACGATATGGTTGTAGTCGTCCGGCGACACGATCTGGTCGTTGGCGCCGAGTGCTATCGCCTGACGCGGCCCGTCGAAGCCGCCCTTGGCGCCGTTGGCGTTGGCGGCGGCCACCGCGGCGCGCACGTCCTCCATGCCCAGCCCGTAGCTGGCCAGCCGGGCCGGGTCGACCTGCACCCGCACCGCCGGGCGCATGCGGCCCTGCACGCTCACTTTGCCGACGCCGGCGATCTGGCTGAATTTCGGTTGCAGCAGGGTGTCGGCGGCATCGCTCACCCGGTCCAGGGTGATGGCGTCCGAGGTCAGCGCCAGAGTCATGATCGGGGTGTCGGCCGGGTTCACCTTGGAATACACCGGCGGATACGGCAGGCCGGAGGGCAGCGTGCCGGCGGCGGCATTGATCGCCGCCTGCACGTCCTGCGCCGCGCTGTCGATATTGCGCGCCAGCGAGAATTGCAGGGTGATCTGGCTGGTGCTGTCCGAACTGCTCGAGGTCATCGTGGTCAGGCCCTGGATCTGGCCGAACTGCCGCTCCAGCGAGGCGGTGATCAGGTTGGCCACGACGTCCGGGCTGGCGCCGGGCAGTTGGGTGATCACCTGGATGGTCGGGAAATCCACCTCCGGCAGCGCCGAGACCGGCAGCGTCCGGTAGCCCAGCACCCCGCCCAGCAGCACCGCGATGGCCAGCAGGGCGGTGGCGATCGGCCGAGCGATGAACGGGGCGGAGATGTTCATCGGCGTGGCGTCAGGTCGCGCCGCGCTTATGGCCGTTCGGCGACCGGGTGCGCTGCTGCGCGGTGGGTGCGGCGGCCGCCGGCGCCGAGCCGGCCGGCGGCACGATGGTGACCTTGGCGCCGTCGGTCAGCCGCGATGCGCCGTCCACCACCACTGTCTCGCCAGGCTTGAGGCCCTTGGCGATCACCGCGAGGCCGATATCCTCGTGCCCCACGGTCACCGGGCGGCGATGCGCGACATTGCCGTCGTCCACCACATAAACGTAGCTGCTGCTGGGGCCGCGCTGCACCGCCACCGGCTGCACCACGGTGGCGCCGTGCCAGGTGCGCACGATCAGCCGCACGGTGACGAAGGCGCCGGGCCACAGCTTCAGGCCGGGGTTCGGGAAACTGGCCTTCAGCTTGATGGTGCCGGTGGCCGGGTCCACCTGATTGTCCAGCACGGTCAGCGTGCCGGTGTCGATCGGGGTGCGGGTGGCGGCCGGGCCGAATTCCTGCGGCAGCGCCACCACTTCCGGCTTGCCCGCCGCGATTGCCGCGGCGACCTGCGGCAGCGCCTGCTGCGGCAGGCTGAACAGCACCGAGATCGGCTTCAGCGTGGTGACCACCACCAGCCCGTTGGCGTCGCTGGCATGCACCACGTTGCCGGGGTCGACCTGGCGGATGCCGACCCGGCCGTCGATCGGCGAGGTGATGGTGGTGTAGCCGAGCTGGATTTTCGCGGTGTCGATCGCCGCCTGGTCGGCCTGCACCAGTCCCTCAAGCTGCGCCACCAGCGAGCGCGCGGTGTCGGCCTGCTGGGCGGAGGTGTAGGCCGAGGCGGCCAGCTTGGCGTAGCGCGCGGCGTCCAGTTTGGCATTGGCCAGATTGGCGGCATCCTGCGCCTTTTTGGCGATCGCCTGATCGAGTGCCGCCTGGAAGCTGCGCGGATCGATGCGCGCCAGCACGTCGCCGCGCTTCACCTCCTGGCCCTCGGAGAATTCCACCTCCATCAGCTTGCCGTCCACCTGCGGGCGGACGGTGACGGTGGCCGAGGCCTGCACGGTGCCGAGGCCGTCGAGGAAGATCGGCACGTCCTGGGTGGTGGCGGCGGCGGTCACCACCGGAATGGCCAGCGGCCCACGCTGGCGCTGGGTCTGCGTCGTGGCGTTGTGGCCGGTGTAGTACCAATAGCCGCCGCCGGCCGCCGCCAGCACCAGCAGCACGATCAGGGATTTGCGCATGCCCGGTCTCATAGCACACCCTGGACCAGCGGGACCGCCGGCATGGTGACATCGCTGGCACTCCAGCCGCCGCCGAGCGCCTTGTACAGCGACAGCAGCGCCTGGAACCGCGCCAGCCGCACCTGCGCCAGCCCATCGAGATCGCTGAACAGCGAGGTCTGCGCCTGCAACGCGGTGACCAGATCGACGGTGCCGGCGAGCAACTGGGCGCGGGCGATATCGGCGGCGCGCTGTGCCGTGGTCACCGCCTGCTGCTGCAGTGCCTCCTGCTCGGTGGCGTATTTATACGCCTGCACCGCGTTCTCCACATCGGTGAACGCCTGCACCACCGCCTTGCGGTAATCGGCCAGCAACTCGTCGTAGCGGCCGCGCGCCTGCTCCACCTGGGCGCTGGTCAGGCCGTTGTTGAAGATGCTCTGGGTGGCGCCGGCGGCGGCGTTGAGGAACAGCGAACCGGGGCCAAAAAGCGTCGAAAGCGCGATATTTTGCCAGCCCAGCGCGCCGGAAAGGTCGATTTTCGGGAAAAAATTGGCCCGTGCGGCGCGAATATCGGCATTCGCCGCCCGCAACTGCGCCTCCGCCTCGGCAATGTCCGGCCGCCGCGTCAGCAGCGCCGAGGGCAGGCCGGGCGCCACCGGCGGCAGCGCCAGCGTCGCCAGCGTGCCGGGGCGGACGGTGACCGCGGATGGCGGCCGGCCGGTCAGGAGGCCCAGCGCATTCAGTTGCTGTTCGAGCTGGCTGTGCAACGCCGGCACCTGGGCGCGCAGGCCGGCGACCAGGGTTTCCTGCTGCGCCACATCGAGGTCGGACGCAGTGCCGGCGGTGAGGCGGGCGCGGATCGCGGTGAGCACCACTTCGCCGTCGCGGATGTTGCGGGCGGCAACCGCCAGCCGGTCCTGCAATGCCAGCGCCTGGAACCAGGTGGAGGCGACCGAGGTGACCACGGTGAGCGCCACCACCTGCTGGTCGAAGCGCGAGGCCAGGGCGGTCGCGGTGGCGGCTTCGCGGCCGGCGCGCAGCCGGCCCCAGAGATCGACTTCGTAGCTGATCGACGGGCCGATGCTGTAGCTGCGGGACTCGGTGGTGCGGCCATGACCGCCGGCGCCGCGGCTTTGCAGCGCCTGGCGATTCCAGCTGGCATCGCTGCTGGCCGAGACGGTGGGCAGCAGCGGGCTGCCGGCGATGCGGGCCTGGGCGTCGGCTTGGCGGACCCGGGCGATGGCGGCCTGGATGTCGAAGTTGTGAACCCGGGCGGCGTCGATCAACCGGTCAAGTTCCGGCGAACGGAAGCCCTGCCACCAGGTTTCGTTGGGCCAGGCGGCAGCGGCGCTGGCCGCGGTGGCGCGGTAGGCGGCCGGGATTTCCAGCGTTGGCGCCTTGTAGGCCGGCCCCAGCGAGCAGCCGCAGAGGGCGAGCGGCATCGCACCTTGCAGCAGGGCCCGCCGAGGTAACAGCAGATGGGAGGGCCGTGTGGTCATGTGGTCCTGTCCGAGGGCGCCGGTGTCTGGGGTGGCCCCGGCGTGCCGGGCGTTAGTCTACTAGAATCGCCGGCATTACGGCCAGATGGAGGCGGTGTTGCAGTGCATCATGTTTGGCGCGCCGCCACCGGCCAACCCGGCGCGCAGTGCGTCATTCCCCTCCGGCCGCCAGGATGCGCTGCGCCAGCTTCAGATGCGGGCGGTCGATCATCTTGCCATCCAGCGCGAACACCCCGGCGCCGGGATTGGCAGCGAAGGCATCCCTCACCTTACGCGCCCAGGCGAGGCGGTCGGGCGAGGGGGTGAAGGCGGCATTGACCGCTTCGATCTGGCCCGGATGGATGCACAGCTTGCCAGCGAAACCGTCCTCGGCAGCCGCACCGGCCTCGCGCGCCAGGCCTTCGGGGTCGCGCGGGTCGGGCCAGGGGGTGTCCAGCGCCGGGACGCCGGCGGCGGCGGCTGCCACCAGCATCGCGGCGCGGGCATGCGCGACGGCGGCCGGGAAGCTGTGGTCGGCGCGGCGCGGCGCGATGCCGAGATCGGCCGACAGGTCCTCGGCGCCGAAGCAGAAGCCGATCACCCGCCTCGCGGCCGCCGCCATCGCCGGCATCGCCAGCACCGAGGCGGCGGTTTCGGTGACCAGCGGCAGCACGCCGATCGCCCCGACCGGCAGCCCGGAGGCGGTCTCCAGCACCTCCAGGTGGTGATCGAGCGCCAGCAGGTCATCGGCGCCGCTGCATTTCGGCAGCAGCACCGCGTCCGGCCGGCCGGGCACCACGGCGGCGAGGTCGGCCAGGTACCATTCGGTGCCGCGCGGATTGATCCGCACGATCACCCCGCGCCGCTCGATGGCCGGCAGCAATGCGGCGACCATCGCCCGGGCAGCCGGCTTGGCGGCGGGCGCCACCGAATCCTCCAGGTCGAGGATGACCGCGTCGGCCGGCGAGGCCAGCGCCTTTTCCGCCTTGCGGGCGGAATCGCCGGGCGCGAACAGCGGGCTGCGCAGCCGCATCACCCGCTCGCTCATGCGCCGGCTTTCGGGCGGCGCAGCATCAGCGCCTGGCGCTTGCAGCTTGCCACCAGGGTGCCGTGCTGGTTGAAGCCCTCATGCAGGAAGGTGACGATGCCGGCCTCGGGGCGGGATTTGCTGGCGCGGGCGGCCAGCACCGTGCTGCGGGTGCTGATGGTGTCGCCGGCGAACACTGGGGCGGGGAACACCGTCTCGGTCATGCCGAGATTGGCCACCGTGGTGCCCATGGTGAGGTTGTGCACGCTCATGCCGATCACCAGGCCGAGGGTGAAGATCGAGTTGACCAGCGGCCGGCCGAACTCGGTGCCCTTGGCGAACTCGGCGTCGAGATGCAGCTTCTGCACGTTCATCGTGAGGCCACAGAACAGCACGTTGTCAGTCTCGGTGACGGTGCGGGTCCACTCGGCGTCGATCACCCGCCCCTCGGTGAGGTCTTCGAACCACAGGCCTGGCATGGGTCGGATATTCCTTTGCAGGGAGCGCCTTTGCAGGGCACTTGTGGGCTTACCGATTGGCGACGTTTGAAACAATCTTGCGCCGTCGCGTATGATATGCAAATCAGCATTGCAGGGTCGCCAAGGCGTCGCGGCCGATAACACTGCCGATAACATTGGGGAGATGTCCGGCTTGGCCGATACCATCCTGGAGACCACCGGGCTGACCAAGGAATTCCGCGGCTTCGTCGCCGTGGATGGCGTCGATCTGCGGGTGCAGGCCGGCACCATCCATGCGCTGATCGGGCCGAACGGCGCCGGCAAGACCACCTGTTTCAACATGCTGACCAAGTTTCTGCAGCCGACCCGCGGCAGCATCCGGTTCAAGGGCCGCGAGATCACGCGGCTGAAGCCGGCCGAGGTGGCCAGGCTCGGGCTGGTGCGCAGCTTCCAGATCTCGGCGGTGTTCACCCATCTGACGGTGCTGGTGAATGTGCGCCTGGCGCTGCAGCGCAAGCGCGGCAGCAATTTCGATTTCTGGCGCTCGGAGAAGGTGCTGCACGCCTTCGACGACCGGGCGCGCGAGCTGATCGACGATGTCGGGCTGTCGGAATACGTCGACACCGTGGCCGGCGACCTGTCCTACGGCCGCAAGCGGGCGCTGGAGATCGCCACCACGCTGGCGCTGGACCCGGAGATGCTGCTGCTGGATGAGCCGACCGCCGGCATGGCCGGCGCCGATGTCGACCGCATCGTGGCGCTGATCCGCCGGATCAGGGCCGGGCGGACCATCCTGATGGTGGAGCATAACCTGTCGGTGGTGCAGGGGCTGTGCGACACCATCACCGTGCTGACCCGCGGCAGCGTGCTGGCGGAGGGCGATTACGAGGCGGTTTCGGCCAATCCGCAGGTGATCTCCGCCTATCTGGGGACGGCCGATGCCTGACAAGATCGGGGTGCCTGACGATGTCATGCTGGAGGTGCGCGGGCTGAACGCCTGGTATGGCGAGAGCCATATCCTGCACGGGGTGGATTTCGACGTCCGCGAGGGCGAGGTGGTGACCCTGCTGGGCCGCAACGGCGCCGGCAAGACCACCACGATGAAGAGCCTGATGGGCCTGGTGCCGCGCCGCGAAGGCCATGTCGGCTTCCTCGGTCAGGAGTTGATCAGGCAGCGCTCGGACCAGATCGCCCGCGCCGGGATCGGCTTCTGTCCGGAGGAGCGCGGCATCTTCGCCTCGCTGAACGTGACCGAGAACCTGCTGCTGCCGCGCGTGGTGGCGCCGGGCGGACTCGATCTGGCGACGATTTATGACCTGTTTCCTAATCTGCTGGAGCGCGCCGGCAGCCAGGGCACCAAGCTATCTGGCGGCGAGCAGCAGATGCTGGCGATCGCCCGCATCCTGCGCACCGGCGCCAAGCTGCTGCTGCTGGACGAACCGACCGAGGGGCTGGCGCCGGTGATCGTGCAGCAGATCGGCCGCACCATCCGCGAGATCAAGCAGCGCGGCTTTACCGTGCTGCTGGTGGAACAGAATTTCCGTTTCGCCGCCACCGTCGCCGACCGGCACTACGTGATGGAGCATGGCCGGGTGATCGACATGATTCCCAATGCCGAACTGGCCGGGAACATGGGCAAGCTGCACGACTATCTGGGTGTCTGAGGTGCGACCGGCCGGGACGAGGTGGGGCGCCGGGCAGACAGCAGGCGCCGGTGAGGCTATGACAGGCTGTTGGCCGCCGCCGTGACCGGCGATGTTTCTGGTTCGCCTGATGAACATGGCTGCTGGCCGACCGGAATATAACGATGATAGAACAGAGAACGGAGCATTCCATGTCCCTCACACGTCGCACAATGCTCGGCACCGCTGCCGCCGCCGGGACCACCCTGCCATTGATCGGCCGTGCCCGCGCCGCCGAGACCATCAAGATCGGGGTGATGAACGACATGTCCGGCCCGTATCGCGACCTCAGCGGCCCCACCTCGGTGGCCCTGGTCAAGATGGCGATCGCCGAATTCGGTGCCCAGGATTTCAACGTCGAGGTGATCAGCGCCGACCACCAGAACAAGCCCGATGTCGGTGCCTCGATCGCCCGGCAGTGGTCCGATCGGGACGGGGTGGACCTGATTCTCGACGTGCCGACCTCCTCGGTGGCTTTGGCGGTGGCCAGCGTGTCGAAGGAGAAGAACAAGGCGTTCGTCGATGTTGGCGGCGGCAGCAGCGACCTGACCGGCAAGGCCTGCTCGCCGACCCTGATCCACTGGGCCTACGACACCTATATGCTGGCCAAGTCCACCGGCTCGGCGTTGGTCAAGACCGGCGGCAACAGCTGGTTCTTCATCACCGCCGACTACGCCTTCGGCCAGGCGCTGCAGAAGGATACCACCCGGTTCGTGACCGACGCCGGCGGCAAGGTGCTTGGCTCGGTTGCCTATCCGTTCCCCGGCACCACCGATTTCTCCTCGTTCCTGCTGCAGGCGCAGGCCTCGAAGGCCAAGGTGCTCGGCCTGGCCAATGCCGGCGCCGACACGGTGAACTGCATCAAGCAGGCCCGCGAATTCGGCCTGCAGATGACCAGTGCCGCATTGCTGATGTTCATCACCGATGTGCACGCGCTGGGGCTGGACGTGGCGCAGGGCCTGAACCTGACCGAGAGCTTCTACTGGAACCTCAACGACCGCAGCCGCGCCTTCACCAAGCGGGCGCTGGTGGCGGCCCCTGGGCATTACCCGACCATGGTGCAGGCCGGCTGCTACTCCGGGGCGCTGCATTTCCTCAAGGCGGTGAAGGCGATGGGGGCGGCCAACGCCAAGAAAAGCGGCACCGCGATCATCGAGCAGATGAAGAAGATCCCGGTCGAGGACGACGCCTTCCAGGGCAGCATCCGCGAGGACGGCCGCGGCATGTTCAACGCCTATCTGTTCGAGGTGAAGAAGCCCGCCGAGAGCAAGGGCGCGTGGGACTACTACAATCTGAAGGCCACCACCCCGGCGGCGGATGCGTTCCGGCCGCTGAAGGATGGTGGCTGCGACTTCATCAAGGCCTGAGCGTCCCGTCGCCGGACCGGGCGGGTTGCCGCCATGGCGATGACGTTCGGCGATTGTCGACCGCCCCTGCTGACCGGCAGGGGCGGGCTGCCAGCCGGTTAACGCCTGATCCCGACGTCAACACAACGGAGCACGCCATGTCTCTCTCCCGCCGCACCATGCTCGGCACCGCGGCCGCCACCGGCGCCACCCTGCCGCTGATCCGCCGCGCCCGCGCCGCCGAGACCATCAAGATCGGCGTGCTGAACGACATGTCCGGCCCGTATCGCGATACCGGCGGGCCGACCTCGGTGGCGATGGTGAAGCTGGCGGTGGCGGAATTCGCCGCCAACGGCTTCAACGTCGAGGTGATCAACGCCGACCACCAGAACAAGCCGGATGTCGGGGCCTCGATCGCCCGGCAGTGGTATGACCGCGATGGCGTGGATCTGATCATCGATGTGCCGACCTCCTCGGTGGGTCTGGCGGTGGCGACCGTCTCCAAGGAGAAGAACAAGGCCTATGTGAACGTCGGCGCCGCCACCGTCGACCTGACCGGCAAGGCCTGCTCGCCGACCATGATCCACTGGTGCTACGACACCTATATGCTGGCGAAGTCGACGGGCGGGGCGACGGTGAAGGCCGGCGGCGACAGCTGGTACTTCATCACCGCCGATTATGCCTTCGGCCAGCAGTTGCAGAAGGACACCACGCATTTTGTCACCGAGGCCGGCGGCAAGGTGCTGGGCTCGATCGCCTATCCGTTCCCCGGCACCACCGATTTCTCCTCCTTCCTGCTGCAGGCGCAGTCCTCCGGCGCCAAGGTGCTGGGGCTGTGCAACGCCGGCGGCGACACGGTGAACAGCATCAAGCAGGCCAAGGAGTTCGGCCTGCAGATGCAGCTCGCCGCGATGCTGATGTTCATCACCGACGTGAACGCGCTCGGCCTGGGCGTGGCGCAGGGGCTGCATCTGACCGAGAGCTTCTACTGGGATCTCAACGACCGCACCCGCGCCTTCACCAAGCGGGCGATCCAGGTGAGCCCGAACAACTGGCCGAACATGATCCATGCCGGCAACTACTCCGCGACGCTGCACTTCCTGAAGGCGGTGAGTGCGATGGGTGCCGATAATGCCAAGAAGAGCGGCACCGCGATCATCGAGCAGATGAAGAAGATGCCGACCGACGATGATGCGTTCGGCCACGGCAGCATCCGCGTCGACGGGCGGGGGCTGTTCAACTCGTATCTGTTCGAGGTGAAGAAGCCCTCCGAGAGCAAGGCCAAGTGGGACTACTACAACCTGAAGGGCACCTATGGGCCCGACCAGGCATGGCGCCCGCTGGCCGATGGTGGCTGCTACTTCGTCAAGTCCTGACTTCAACACCGCCAAGCCAGACGGTTTTTCGCCATGATGATGATCTTCGGCTATCCCGCGCCGCTGCTGTTCGGCCAGCTCCTGCTGGGGCTGATCAACGGGGCATTCTACGCGCTGCTCTCGCTCGGGCTTGCCGTGATCTTCGGCATGCTGAACATCGTCAACTTCGCCCACGGCGCGCTGTTCATGCTCGGCGCGTTCGTGGCCTGGGGGCTGCTGAATTATCTGGGGGTGAATTACTGGTTCGCCCTGCTGCTGGCGCCGCTGATCGTCGGCGCCTTCAGCGTGGTGATCGAGCGGCTGATGATCAGCCGGCTGTACAAGCTCGATCCGGTCTATGGCCTGCTGCTGACCTTCGGGCTGGCGCTGATCATCGAGGGGCTGGCGCGCAACGAATACGGCAGCTCGGGCCTGCCCTACGCGATTCCGCCGCTGCTGCAGGGCGGCGTCAATCTCGGCTTCATGTTCCTGCCGATCTATCGCGGCTGGGTGGTGGTGGCCGCCGTGGTGATGTGCCTGGCCACCTGGCTGGTGATCGAGAAGACCTCGCTCGGCGCCACCTTGCGGGCGGCGACCGAGAATGCGGCGCTGGTGCAGGCGTTCGGGGTGAACGTGCCGCGGATGGTGACGCTGACCTTTGCCGGCGGTGCCGCACTGGCGGCGTTCGCCGGGGTGCTGGCGGCGCCGATCTATTCGGTGAACCCGAACATGGGCTCCAACTTCATCATCGTGGTGTTCGCGGTGGTGGTGATCGGCGGCATGGGCTCGATCATGGGCTCGGTCATCAGCGGCTTCGGGCTGGGGGTGATCGAGGGGTTGACCAAGGTGTTCTATCCGCAAGGGTCGGCCACGGTGGTTTTTGT
>JBEPTZ010000033.1:0-37319 GCA_041691815.1 Rhodospirillales bacterium
CCCGGGGGGGGGCCCGGGGGGGGGGGGGGGGGGTGGGGGGGGGGGGGGGGGGGGGCGCTGGGGGGGGGGCCGGAGCCGGCACTGGCGCGGGAGTTGGGGCCGGGGCCGGTTGCGGCGGCGGGGTGGGCGCCGGAGTCGGAGGGATCACCGGCGCCGGCGGTGGCACCGGGGTCGGCGCCGGCACCGGTTGCGGCGTCGGCGTCGGCGCCGGCGTCGGCTGCGGGACAGGCGCCGGGGTCGGCGCGGGCGGCGGCGCGGTGGTGGGGCCGGCGGGCATCGGTACCGCCGGGGTCGGCCGCGGGACAGGTGCCGGCGCGTTACGGCCCAGCATCATGTAGCCACCACCTGCCGCCACCACGAGCACGACCACAGCAACGCCGCCGAGCAATGGCAGCTTGCTGCGCCCGGCCGCCGGCGGCGGTGGCGCCGCTGGCCGCGGTGTGGCCATCGACGATGGCGGCGTGGCCGGCCGGGCGGTGATCACCGTCGCCTCCGGATCGGCCGCCGGCGGCTTCGGGGGTGGTGCGCTGGCAGTGTCGGGGGCGGACAATGCCGCCCGCAAGGCCGCTCCGAACTCGGCCGCCGAGGCGTAGCGCTGCTCCGGCCGCTTGGCCATTGCCTTGGCGACCACCTCGTCCATGCTGGCGGGCGTGGTGACTGACAGCTCAGACGGGCGCGGCGGCGTGATGTTCAGCGCCTTGTGCATGATCGCGGTCATGCTGCCCTCGAACGGGCGCTCGCCGGTCAGCATCTGGTACAGCAGCACGCCGGAGGAATAGATATCGGTCCGCGGGTCCACGGTCTGGCCCATGAACTGCTCGGGCGACATATAGGCGGGCGTGCCCATGATGGTGCCCGCCTGCGTCATGCTGCTGCTCTCGATCCGGGCGATGCCGAAATCGGCGATCTTCACGCGGCCATCCTTGGTCAGCATCACGTTGGCCGGCTTGATGTCGCGATGCACCACGCCGCGTTCGTGGCTGAACTGCAGCCCCTCCAGCAGCGCTTCCATGATCCGCACGGTCTCGGCCACCGGAAAGCGCTCCTGCTTGTCCAGCGCCTCTTTCAGCGATTTGCCGTCGACGAACTCCATCACAATATAAGCCAGCGTGTCGGTCTCGCCGTAGTCGAAAACCCCGACAATGTTGCGGTGGGTCAGCCGTCCGGCGGCCTGGGCTTCGCGCTTGAAACGCTCCAATTCATCCTGTGCCTCGGTATCCGTGGCATCCGGCAGCGTCAGCGTCTTGATCGCCACCCGCCGGTCGATGATCGGGTCGCGGGCGTCATAGACGGTGCCCATCGCGCCCTTGCCGAGGATGCCCCGGATCTCATATTTGCCGAGCCGCTGCTCCATCCCCGCCCCTTCCACGTGCCTCAACAACAGTATAGCGCGTTGATCCGCGCGGGAGAAATGCCGGCTGCGAGGCGTTCATCTTTCGTGACCGGCGGCGGTTCGGCAAGGCCCTTCATGTGCTCATGCCGCCCACACGGCCGGTTGACGGGCATGGTTCGTCCGATGATTCGTCCGATCCATGCTTGCGAGATACGCATAGGCGTTGCTCGGCAGGCGGCGCGGCGGTTGTTCGGCGTGGCGGTGTCACCACATCAAGGCTTCACCGGCCGGACATCTCCGGCCGGACGGCAGACAAGGAACCATCACATGGCAGCAATCAAACGCACCGCTTCCGCGGCCTGGGCCGGCTCGGGCAAGGAGGGCAAAGGCAGCCTGACCACCCAGAGCGGCCGGTTGAAGGACACCCCGTATTCCTTCAGCACCCGCTTCGAGAACGGCCCCGGCACCAACCCGGAGGAACTGATCGCCGCCGCGCATGCCGGCTGCTTCACCATGGCGCTGGCCTTCCAGCTTGCTGCCGCCGGCCACACCGCGGAGAGCCTGGCCACCGAGGCTGCGGTGAGCATCGAGCCGGAAGGCGGCGGCTTTACCATCAAGACCGTGCATCTGAGCTTGCACGGCAAGGTGCCGGGCATGACCGCCGAGCAGTTCGCCACCGCCGCTGCCGCCGCCAAGGCCGGCTGCCCAGTCTCCAAGGTGCTGAATGCCGAGATCACGCTGGACGTGAAATTCGACTCGTAACAGCAATGCCCGGACCGGCGGGCTGCCGGTCCGGGCGTCCGCTCAACCCTTCGCCTGCGCCGCCAGCAGGTCGCGCAGCCTGGCGTTGGTGCCGTTCAACTCCGGCATGCGCGCGCCCTTCGCCACCTCGGCCAGGCGTGGCCCTTCGGCAGCCTGCATCTGGACGGCGCGCGGCGCCGCCTCGGCGATCTGTTCGGGCTTCAGCACCAGCACACCGTTTTCGTCGGCCAGGATGGCGTCCCCCGGCAGCACCGGCACGCCGCCGATGCTGACCGGCACGCAGAACTCGCCGTTCTGGAATTTCAGCTTGGTGGTCACCACCGACAGCCCGCGCGACCACACTGGCATCTTGTAGTCGCGGATTTCGCTGATATCGGTGGTCACCCCATCGACAATGATGCCGAGTGCGCCGGCCTCGCGTGCCGCGAAGGCGACGCCGCCGCCGACCGCGGCGTGCCGGTCATCGCCGAAGCGGTCGATCACCAGGATGTCGCCCGGCCGCAACTGGCCCAGCGCGTAGTGCACCATGCAGCTGTCATTGCCGGCGCAGCGCACCGTCACCGCGGTGCCGGCGATGCGCGGCACCGCCCAGCGCGCGCTGATCTTCGGGTCGACGAAGCCGAAATCGAGGAAATGCCCGATCGTGGCCGGTTCCGCCTTGGCCAGCAGGGCGATCAGCGCCGGGTCGACCTGCGGCGGCAGCGGATTGACGATGAACATGGTGTTTTCCTTGTTGCGATGAATGCAGCCTACTTGCCGACCGCCCGGCTTACTTGCCAACAGCTTTGCGCAGTCCCACGGCACGGTCGAGCACCAGCACGATCAGGATCGTCAGCAGCACCAGCACCGAGGAAACGGCGGCGACCAGCGGATCGGTACGGCTCTCGACATAGCGGAACAGCGCCACCGGCAGCGTCACCAGCCGGGGTCCGACGACGAACAGGCTGACCACCACCTCGTCGAACGACACCAGGAACACGATGGCGCAGGTGGCGACCACCCCCGGCAGCATCAGCGGCAAGGTGATGCGGCGGAACACGGTGAGCGGCGAAGCGCCGAGGCTGGCCGCCGCCTCCTCCACCGAGGCCGGCAGCGTCGAGAGGGCGGTGGACAGCACCCGCAGTGCGTAGGGCAGGGTGATCAGCAGATGCGCCAGCACCAGGCCGGGCCAGCTTCCCACCAGCCCGTAGCCGACGAACACGATCAGCAGCGCCAGCCCCAGCACAATGGTCGGCAACAGCAGCGGTGCGGTCAGCAGCGCCAGGATCGCCTCGCGCCCGGGGAATCGCCCGCGCGCCAGCACCAGCGCCGCCGGGGTCGCCAGTAGCACCGATAGTGCGGTGACGACGAGGCCGAGCACCAGCGAGTTGCGCGCCGCCTGCATCAGCCCCGGTTCGGTGAACATCGCCGCATACCAGCGCAGGCTGAAGCCAACCGGCGGCCAGGCCAGCACCCGGTCGGCCGAGAACGACATCGGTATCACCAGGATCACCGGCGCCAGCAGGAAGCTGAACAGCAGCAGCACCAGCAGCAGAAACAGCGCCTTGCCCATCTCAGGTCACCGCCCGCACGGCGCGGCCATACAGCAGCAGCGCCAGGCCGAAGATCACCAGCACCAGGATCGACAGCGCCGCCGCCACCGGCCAGTTCAGCGTGACGATCGCCTGGTCGTAGATTTCGGTGGCCAGCAGGAACACCCGGCCGCCGCCCAGCAGCTTCGGCGTGATAAAGCTGCTGACCGCCAGCACGAAAGCCAGCAGGCAGCCGAGCAGAATCCCCGGCAAGGTCAGCGGCAGCACGATCCGGCGGAACACCGTGAACGGCGGCGCGCCCAGGCTGGAAGCGGCTTCCTCCAGCGACGCATTGAGCCGCCCGAAGCCCGCCAGCAGCGACAGGATCATGTACGGCATCAGGATTTCCACCAGCCCGATCACCACTCCGGTGGTGTTGAACACCAGCCGTGGCGCCGGAACGCCGACCAGCCCGAGCACCGACGCCACCACCCCGTGATCGCCCAGGATCACCAGCCAGCCATAGGTGCGCACCACGGCGGAGACCAGCAGCGGCGAGATGCACAGCACCATCAGCAGGTTGCGCCAACGCTCGGAGGCGCGATGGACGAACAGCGCGATCGGGTAGGAGCAGATCAGCGTCGCCACGGTGATCATCAGCGATAGCACCACCGACCACAGCACCAGCTCGGCATAATACGGGTCGGTGAGCAGGCCCCGCCACGTCGCCCAACTGAACGCGGTGCCGATCGCGCCGCTCGGGTCGCCCTCGCGGAACGACAGCGCCGCCAGATTCAGCATCGGCGCCAGGAAGGTGGCGAGATTGACCACCAGCGCCGGCCCCAGCAGCGCCGAGACCAGCAGGTAACTGCCCCGCGCGCGTGCCGCCACGGTCAGCTAGCCGCGGCCGGAAACGCCAGCGTGTCGCTGATCCGCCACGCCAGCGCCGCCGCCTCGCCCGGCTTCGGTGCCGCCAGGCCGGGCTGGGTGTGCCGCTCCACCGATATCGACGCACCCCCTGCCTCCACCTCGCAGGCCAGCACGTCGCCGACATAGGTCACCCGCCGCACCACGCCATCGCAGCGATTCCATCCCTCGGTGCCGCCGATCTCGCCCAGCAGGATGCGGTGCGGCCGGATCATCAGCACCACCGGCCCGGCCGGCCCGGCGGCCTCGGCGCGCAGCCGCAGATCGCCCACCGCGATGCCCCCGGCGCCGTCGCGCACCCCCTCCAGCCGATTGGTGCGGCCGACAAAATCGGCCACGAACGGCGTCCGCGGATGCTCATACACCGCGTGCGGCGTATCCATCTGCTCCAGCCGCCCGGCCCGCATCACTGCGATCCGATCGCACATCGCCAGCGCCTCGGTCTGGTCGTGGGTGACGAACACTGTGGTGATCCCCAGCCGCTGCTGGATATCGCGGATCTCGCTGCGCATCTCGTCGCGCAGCTTGGCGTCGAGGTTCGACAGTGGCTCGTCCAGCAGCAGAATCGACGGCTCGATCACCAGCGCCCTGGCCAGCGCCACCCGCTGCTGCTGCCCGCCGGACAACTCCTTGGGTCGCCGTTGCGCCAGCCCACCGAGCCGCACCATGTCCAGCGCCCTGGCCACCTTCGCCGCGATTTCCGGCTTGCCGAATTTGCGCATCTGCAGCCCGAACGCCACGTTCGCCGCGATATCCATATGCGGGAACAGCGCGTAGTTCTGGAACACGATGCCCATGTCGCGCTGATAGGCCGGCAGGGCGGTGACATCCCGCCCGGCCACCACCACCCGCCCGCTATTGGCCGCAATCAGCCCGGCGATCATCCTGAGCGTGGTGGTCTTGCCGCAACCGGACGGGCCGAGCAGCGCCACCAGCTCGCCTTGCGCCACTTCCAGGTCGAGTGCCGCCACCGCCGGCGGCCCGCTGCCGTAGCGCTTCTCCAGCCCTTCGAGCCGCAGATAGCCCGGATCGGCGGCCATCGCTCAGCGACGCGTCAGGATGCGCCGCCGCCACTGCTCGTTCACCGAATTGCGGATTTTTGCGACTTCCAGCCAGTCGATATCCAGCATCTTGGCCTGCCGCTCGGGCGAGGCGGCGGTCAGTTCCATCGCCTTGGCGCTCACCTCCGCCTTGGTGTTCACCGGCGCGTAGAACATCCGGTCGGTGAACGCCGCCTGCGCCACCGGCCCCAGCGCGTAGGACATGAAGGTCTTGGCCGCCGCCATGTTCTTGCCGCCGGCCACCAGCCCCATGGTGTTGATCTGGAACACCGAGCCTTCCTCCGGCAGCACCGCCGCCAGCTTGCCGTCGGACTGGCTGGAGTACAGCTGCCCGCGCGCGTTCCAACCCACCCCCAGCGAGGCGGTGCCGTTGGTGATGAAGGTATAGGCGTCCGGCTTCGGGTCCCAGCTCAGCACCAGCGGCGCCATCTCGGCCACCGCCGCGATCCCCTTCTCCACCGACTTCCGATAGTCATCGCCGCCGTACATCTTGTCGGCGATCAGCGTGAAGCCGAGCCCGACGATATCCGGCGCCCCTGCGATGGCGATCTGGTCCTTGTATTGCTTGTCCCACATCACCTTCCACGAGGTCGGCGCCGGCTTCACCCGCAGCGGCGAATACAGCAGCACCAGGTTGTCGAAGGTCACCGCCGCACCGTTCACGCCGTCGGTGAAGGCGCGCGGGCTGAGGTCGTTCAGCACCGGCATCTCGGCGCGGTCGAGCGGTGCGAACAGCCCCTCGACGGTCGCCGCCTTGGCCACCGACACATCCATGATCGCCACATCCACCTGCGGCGCCGCCTTCTGCGCCCTGAGGTTGCCCAGCGTCTGCGCCGAGTTGCCCATGGTGTAGTAGGTCACCTTGATATCGGGATGCGCCTTCATGAACGGCTCGATCACCGCCACGGTATAATTTTCCTGAAAAATTCCGGAATATCCGGCAAACGTCACGCTGCCCTCGGCGGCACGCGCCCGCCCGATGAACGGCGTGGCCAGCGCCGCACCCAGCAGCATGCGGCGGCGGATCGGTGGAAGGATCGACTGCGTCATGGTCGGTTCTCCTGGTTCAGGATGCAATGTTCAGCATCGGCTGGGCGGCGGTGTGCGCCATGCAGCGGCGCAGCATCTCGTCGAACAGCGCCTCGCGCGCCGCGGCGCGGCCCTCCACGTTGGCCCGCGTATCGGCGATCACCTGCTCGAAGGTCAGGTTGTTCTCGGCCAACTGGTCGGGTGTGGCATGCGCCCAATCGGTCAGAATCGCCTCGTCCGCCTCTGGATGGAACTGCACCCCCACCGCCTGCCGATACTGGAACGCCTGGATGGTGCCCTGGTCGCGCGCCAGCACCTCGGTGCTGTCTATCCCAGTGTTGGGCGGCAAGGTCAGATGATCGCCGTGCCAGCGCGCCCACGGCCCGCGCCATACCGGGTCGACCACGTCGGCGCTGGCGATCCAGCCGCAGAACCGCCGCCCCAGCGGCGCCACCGTGCCGCCGATCGCCGAGGCGATCAGTTGCGCGCCGAAGCAGATGCCCACCACCGGCCGCCCCGCCTCGATCGCCTGGCGCACCAGCGCGCGCTGCCGCACGATCCACGGCAATTCCTGGTAGACGCCGCTGGGCGAACCCAGCACCACCATCAGGTCCTCGTCGCCCGGCCGCTCCGGCATGGTCTCGGGCGTCACCACCTGCAGCCGTGCCGCGTGCCGGCGCTCGAGATAGCTGCCGAACAGCCCGACCGGGCCGGCCGGAAAATTCTCGACCACCAGGACTTTCATCTTCGCCGCAACTCCGGATTATGCCGACGGCATCATGCTTTCTTCGGTGCCGTGCGGTCAAACGCCAATCCAGCGGGTCATCCGGCCGGCAGGCAGCGCGCCACATGGCGCAGAAAATGCCGCACGTCCGGGGTCGCCAGCCCCTTCACCTTGGCCTGCTCGTCATAGCACCGCAGCCGCACCGCCGCCCCCGCCTGCGGCAGCGCCGCGAACGCCGCAACCTCCGCCGCCGCCATCGGCCCGCCCTGCAGCGAGAGACTCAGCACCGAATCCGGCGCCAACCTGCCGAAATAGCCGGCCTCGGTGGCGCACAGATAACGCTTCGCCGCCACATGCAGCCGCACCGGCTCGCAGACCTCCGGGCCGAACCACTGTTCCAGAAAGGCGTGCCCAAGCTGCTCATGGCGGTCATCCACCCCGTCGGCCGCCGGGTTTTCCCCCGACTCCTGCACCATATGGCCGATATCGTGCAGCAACGCCGCCGCCACCAGGCTGCCCGGTTCGCCCGCCTGCTCGGCCAGCAGCGCCGTCTGCAAGGCATGCTCCAGCTGGGTGATATCGTGCAGCCCGTAGCGATGCTGCCCGCCCACCTCCAGCAGCAGCGCGATGCGATCCAGGATGGCCGGTTCTGTCATCTTCCCGCCTCAGAACCCCGCACCGGGCTCGGCCAGATAGGCCTCCTCCTCGGGCGTGTTCTGCCGCCCCAGCGCCGCGTTGCGATGCGGAAACCGGCCGAACCGGGCGATCACCTCGCGGTGCCGATGGGCATAATCGGCGGTAACCCCCACATCGCCGTCGCCGCGCAGCGATTCGAACAGCGCCACCGAGCGGTCCTGGTCGGCCAGATCCTCGGAGTGCTCGAACGGCAGATACAGGAACACAAGCTGCACCGGCGTCAGCCCGCCAGCCCAGGGCAGCGCCGCCAGCGCGATCCGCCTGGCATGGGCATCGCCGGCGAACGCCAGGTGGCTGCCGCGAAACAGGTTGCGCGGAAACTGGTCGAGCGTGATCATCAGCGCCAGCGCACCTTGTGCAGTTGCCGCCCAACTGTCCAGCGCGCCATCCCGCGCCGCCTCCACCGCCAGCGCGAAGCGGCTGCCGATTTCGGCATCGAATGCGTCGTCGCGCACGAACCAGCGCTGTTGCCGCCACACCGTCGGGTCACCGGCGAACCAGAACTCCAGCACATCCGCGGCATTCATAGCGCGCGTTCCAGCACCAGCACCGAATGCACCGCAACCCGCCCGGACAGATCGCGGATCTGGTGCCGGCACGAGGTGCCATCGGCGACGATGATATCCTCGGCCGCCGCCGCCCGCACCGCCGGCAGCAGATTGGCCTCGGCCATCGCGCGCGACACCTCCTGCGTCTCGCTCTGATAGCCGAAGCTGCCGGCCATGCCGCAGCACGACGAGGCGATCGGCTTCACCACCAGATCGGGCACAAGCTTCAGGCTGGCGATCCCGGCCGGAAACGCGCCGAACGATTTCTGGTGGCAGTGGCCATGCACATGCGCGGTGGCGGCCAGCGGCTTCAGTTCCAGCGTCGTGGTGGCCAGGAACTCGCCGATCAGCATCGCCCGGTCGGCAAGCTGGCGCGCCTCGGGGCCGGGCTGCAGCGACGGAAACTCGTCCTTCAGGGTGAACAGGCAGGACGGCTCCAGCCCCACCACCGGCAGGTCGCCGGCCAGCGCCGCCAGCATCCGGCTTGCCTCGGCCCGCGCCCGATCCACCTGCCCGGCGGCCAGATAGGTCCGCCCACAACAGAGATTACCCCCTGCTGCCTTCGGCATCACCGCCCGCACCCCTGCCGCCCGCAGCACCCGCAACGCCGCGCGCAGGTTCTCCGGTTCGAAATGCCGGTTGAAGGTATCGGCCAGCAGATACACCTCGCGCGTCGCCGGCGGTGCCCCCGCTTCCAGATACTCAGCCTCCACATCGCGGAACGGGTCACCGCGGAATTCCGGCAGGTCGCGCGCCGCGGCAAAGCCGATCCGCTCCCCCAGCCGGCGCAGCAGCTTCACCCGGTTGCGCAGATTGGCCAGCACCGGCACCCGGCTGGCCCACGGTGCATAGCGCGGCAGCCCGGCCACCAGCCGGTCGCGCAGGCTCATGCCGTGCCGCGCCACCCGCGCCGCGGTCGCCTCGATCTTTAGCCTGGCCATGTCCACCCCGGTCGGGCATTCCCGCCGGCAGCCCTTGCAGGAGACGCACAGCTTCAGCGCCTCCGCCACCTCCGGCCCGGCAATCCCCTCCGGTCCAAGCTGCCCGGTCATCGCCAGCCGCAGTGTGTTGGCCCGCCCGCGCGTCGAATCGGTCTCGTCGCGGGTCACCCGATAGCTCGGGCACATCACCCCGACATCGAATTTTCGGCAGGTGCCGTTGTTGTTGCACATCTCGACGGCCCCAAGCATGCCGCCCAACGCGCCCGGCCAGGCCGACCAGTCCAGCTTCGGCGTGAATCCCTCGGCCGCCGCATACTCCGGCCCGTAGCGGAACAGGCTGCGGTCATCCATCTTCGCCGCCCGCACCACCCGGCCGGGATTGAGCATCGCCTTCGGGTCGAACGCATCCTTCACCGTCTCGAACGCCTGCACGATGCGCGGCCCGAACATGCTTGCGTGGAACTCGCTGCGCACGATGCCGTCGCCGTGCTCGCCGCTATGGCTGCCCTTGTATTCCCGCACCAGCGCGAAACATTCCTCCGCCACCTGGCGCATGGTGCGGATATCCGCCGGGTCCTTCATGCTCAGCACCGGCCGCACATGCAGGCAGCCCACCGAGGCATGCGCATACCAGGTGCCCTTGGTGCCGTGCCGCTCGAACACCTCATTGAGCCGCTCGGTGTAGTCGGCGAGGTCTTCCAGCGGCACCGCGCAATCCTCGATGAACGACACCGGCTTCCCGTCGCCCTTCATCGACATCATGATGTTGAGCCCGGCCTCGCGCACCTCGGCGATATCGACCTGGAACGCCGGATCGGTCGCCCGCACCACCATGCCGGGATAGCCGAGATCGGCCATCATGCTGTCCAACTCGGCCAGCCTGGCCAGCAGCGGCGCGTCCTCATGGCCGTGGAACTCGACGATCAGCACGCTGTCCGGCTCGCCCTTCAGCATCCGGTCAATGGTGCCGCGATAGATCGGAATCGCCCGCCCGAGATCGATCATCGTCCGATCGACCAACTCCACCGCCTCCGGGTCCAGGGTCACCAGATGCTGGCTGGCCGCCATCGCCGCCCGGAAGGTGGGAAACTGGCAAATCCCCAGCATCTTGCGCGGCTTGATCGGTTGCAACATCAATTCCAGCGCCGCCGAGAACGCCAGCGTGCCCTCGCTGCCCACCAGCAGCCGCGCCAGATTATCCCGCCCGGCCGCCCGCGCCGCCGGCGTCAGCGCCTCGATATTATAGCCGCCCACCCGCCGCAGCACGGTCGGGAACCGCGCCGCGATCTCCTCCGCCTCGGCCACCCCCAACGCCCGTAGCCGCTGGATCAGCTCGACAATCCGCGCCGGCACCCCAGCCCCGAGATTATCCGCCGCCGCGCCAAACCGATGCGTGCTGCCATCGGCCAAAATGGCGTCGATCGCGCTGACATTATCCGCCATCAGCCCATAGCGGATCGACTTCGAGCCGCAGGAGTTGTTGCCCGCCATGCCGCCAATGGTGCAGCGCGCATTGGTCGATGGATCGACCGGGAAAAACAATCCGTGCTGCTTCAGCGCATTGTTCAGATGCGACAGCACGATCCCCGGCTCCACCACCGCCCGCGCCGCATCCGCATCGACCGAGATCACCCGCCGCAGATATTTCGAGCAGTCGATCACCAGCGCCCGATTGACCGTCTGCCCGCACTGGCTGGTGCCGCCGCCCCTGGCCAGCACCGGCACGCCCGACTCGCGGCAGATCGCCAGCGCCGCCGTCACGTCCTCCATCCGGCGCGGAATCAGCACGCCGACCGGCTGCACCTGGTAGATCGAGGCATCGGTGGCATAGCGGCCCCGGTCAGCGGCGCCGAACCGGACCTCGCCTTCGGTTTCGCGCCGCAGACGGGCGGCAAGAGTGGAGTGAGCGAGGGATGCGTTCATGGCTCAGCATAGCGGCCGGGTGGCGTGGTTTGGCAAGCGGGCGGCGGCGCCGTGCCACGCTGATTAACATTCGCGTTCATCCATCACCGCGTTGTTGCAGCCCCGCCCGGCGAACGACTACCGTGCCGCCCACCCCGCATGCTGGTCGGGCGGCGAGGCTGTTGGGCCAGTGATGGCGGATCATTCGCAGGGGGGCGAAATGTCGGGCGTATACAACGAAACTCAGATGCGGCGCATGGGCAAACGCAATGCCGGTTGGGGCATCTGCGGGATCACCAGTACGTTCTATGCGATGTACCAGACCAACCCAGGTGCCCACAGCATGCTGATCAACGCGCCGCGCCCCTATTCGGTGCTGGCCGAGATCAAGACCTTCCTGACCGTTCTGGTCGTGGAAGGCGAGGCCGGGATGGTGACCGATACCGAAAATTTTACCCGTGCATTCGGGGTGGTCAACGGTACCGATTTCGGCCAGTTCACCGTCGCGAACTACATCCAGTACATCAGGGATTCACTTGGGAAGTACGTGAACAAGGATACGCTGGAGGTGGACAGCGCTATCAAGCAAGATGCCAAGTTCGGCATCGGCATGCCGCCTGAGGTGGTGGCCGAATATGCGCGTCGCATCTGGAATTATAATGCAACGGCGGCAATGTACGACCAGGGTGGTGATGCTATTGTCGGAGTCAAGGATAAGAGCGCCTCAGACAATAATTCTCGACTGTATAATGGGCTAGTTCACTACGTCTATCGCAAAAATGGCCAATACTACACTTGGGGGGATGACCCCTACAACTCCCTGGCCGCCGCTGCCGCCGATTTCGAGCTTTGCTGCACGGTGAAGCTTACCGCGAAATAGTGGCCTCGGGCCGGGTGCCCGAGGCGCGGCCGTTGCGGTCCGATTGAAAATTCATCTGGATCGGAACAGCCCTATTCATTGGCCTTCCCCGCCGCCGCGCCGCATGGTGCGGCCGGTAGAGGAGGGCACAGCATGGCCTATTACGAGAGCAAACACGTCGCCGGTCGGCATTTCCTGCAGATCCCCGGCCCCACCAACGTGCCGGACCGCGTGCTGCGCGCTATCGACAACCCGACCATGGACCATCGCGGCCCCGATTTCGGCAAATTCGGCGCCAGCCTGCTGGCCAAGCTGAAACAGGTGTTCCAGACCGACTCGCACGTGGTGATCTACCCCGCCTCCGGCACCGGCGCCTGGGAGGCCGCCCTGGTCAATACCCTCAGCCCCGGCGACGCGGTGCTGATGTGTCGCACCGGCTGGTTCGCCTCGCTCTGGAACGACATGGCGCAACGCCTTGGCCTGAAACCGGAATTCATTGAGACCGACTGGCGCCGCGGCGCCGATGTCGAGGCGATCGGCGCTGCCCTGGCCAAGGACACCGCCCACCGCATCAAGGCGGTCTGCGTGGTCCACAACGAAACCTCCACCGGCTGCACCAGCCGCATCGACGAAGTCCGCGCCGCGATCGACGCCGCCCGCCATCCGGCATTGCTGATGGTGGATACCATCTCCTCGCTGGCCAGCATGGACTATCGGCACGACGCCTGGGGCGTCGATGTCACCGTCGCCGGCTCGCAGAAAGGCCTGATGCTGCCGCCGGGTTTGTCGTTCAACGCGATCAGCACCAAGGCTTTGGCGATGGCCGACAGTGCCAAACTGCCGCGCAGCTACTGGGACTGGCGGGCGATGCTGGCATCCAACGCCACCGGCTACTTCCCGTTCACCCCGGCGACCAATCTTCTCTATGGGTTGGACGCCGCGGTCGACATGCTGCTGGAAGAAACCCTGCCCAACGTCTTCGCCCGCCACGACCGCTTCGCCGAGGCCACCCGCCGTGCGGTGCGAAGCTGGGGCCTGGAAATTCAATGCCTTGACCCACGGCATTACTCCAGTTCGTTGACCGCGGTGCGGGTGCCGGAAGGCCATTCCGCCAACGCGCTGCGGGCCGCCATCCTCGAAAAGCACAACATGAGCCTCGGCAACGGGCTGGGGCAGTTGAACGACCGCGTGTTCCGCATCGGCCATCTGGGAGATCTCGGGGATCTTCAATTGGTTGGCACGCTCGGCGGTGTGGAAATGGGGCTCCGCGCGGCCGGCATTCCGCATCATCCCGGCGGCGTGCAGGCGGCGCTGGACTACCTTTCCGGCAACGCCTGACGGCCCCATATTGGCGGTGGAAGCAAAAGGAACGATGCCATGATCGAATGCTGGACCTGGTCGACGCCGAACGGGCACAAGGTGCATATCGCCTTGGAAGAAATGGGAATTCCCTACAAGGTGGTGCCGGTGGCGATCGGCAAGGGCGAGCAGTTCAGGCCGGAATTCCTGGCGATCACCCCCAACCATCGCATCCCGGCCATCATCGACCCCGACGGACCCGGCGGAACGCCGTTAAAACTGTTCGAATCCGGGGCAATTCTGATCTATCTGGCGGAAAAAACCGGCCAGTTTCTCGCTAAAACCGGCACCGATCGCTACCTCTGCCTGCAATGGCTGATGTTCCAGATGGGCGGCGTGGGGCCGATGTTCGGGCAGTTCGGTCACTTTAATAACTATTCGACGTCGAAGCTTCCCTACGCCATCGAGCGCTACCAGAACGAGGTGCGCCGGCTGCACGGGGTGCTCGACAAGCGGCTCGCCGAGGCGGAATACCTCGCGGGGGCGGAATATTCGATCGCCGACATGGCCACCTTCCCGTGGCTGCGCAATCCGGCGCGGCGCAACATCGACCTGAACGACTACCCCAACGTCAAACGCTGGTTCGAGGCCGTGGAAGCCCGCCCGGCGGTGCAGCGCGGTTGCGCGGTGCTGGCCGACAGCGCGCGGCAGGGCGAGATGACCGATGCGGAGCGGGAAATCATGTTCGGCAAGACCCAGTTCGCCAAACGCTAACCGGCCGGCGGCGCGGCACCTACCGCCGCATGGTCAGCGGCGGTAGGTGCCGCGGGCGATCGCCTCGAAGTCGTAGCGGCTGATGCCGAGATCGCGCAGGTCGCGGGCATCGAACTGGGTCAGCGCGTCGATGGTTTCGGTATAGACGCGGCGGCGGGCGCGCCAGGCGCGGAAGCGTGCGAGCCAGCCGCTGGTGACGCTACGCGGCTCGACGATGCATGCATTCGGCGAAGACTGAGTGAGAGTGGCCATGGTGGCACCTCCTGTTGCATCGCAGCATTTGCTGCAGTGCAACATGTGGCGATGCGGAAGGCTGGGTCAAGGCTCCGGCCATGCTTGCGGCGCAATAATGTGTTGAAAAAACGACAGGGAGAAGGAAGGTCTTCTTTTTGTGAACAAAAAGAAGCAAAAAAACTTTCTATCCGTTTTGGCGACTCCGCAGTCCCCACCCCGCCAATGTTGCAAGGCGGATAAAAGTTTTTTGGTTCTTTTTTTCAAAAAAGAGCACTTTTCTTCGCTTCCTCCCGCAACACGTATTTCTGCATCTTGCCGGTACTGGTCTTCGGCAGCGGCCCGAAGACCACCGCCTTGGGCACCTTGTAGCGTGCCATGTTGGCGCGGCAGAAGGCGATGATGTCGTCGGCGGTGGCAGGCTGGCCGGGTTTGAGGGTGACGAAGGCGACCGGGACTTCGCCCCAGGTGGCGTCGGGGCGGCCGACCACGGCGGCTTCCAGGACGGCTGGATAGCGGTAGAGGGTGTCTTCCACTTCGATGGTGGAGATGTTCTCGCCGCCGGAGATGATGATGTCCTTGCTGCGGTCCTTCAACTCCAGGTAGCCGTCGGGGTGCCAGACGCCGAGGTCGCCGGTGTGGAACCAGCCGCCGGCGAAGGCCTCGGCGGTGGCGGCGGGGTTCTTCAGGTAGCCCTTCATCACCACGTTGCCGCGCATGAACACCTCGCCCATGCTGGCGCCGTCTTTCGGGGTGGGCGCCAGGGTGACGGCGTCGGCCACCATCAGGCCCTCCAGCGACGGGTAGGCGACGCCCTGGCGAGCCTTGATGCGGGCCTGTTCGGCGGCCGGCAGGGTGTTCCACTCGTCCTGCCAGGCGCAGACGGTGACCGGGCCGTAGACCTCGGTGAGGCCGTAGACATGGGTGATGTGGAAGCCGCGCTGCTCGATGCCCTCGATGACCTTGGCGGGCGGCGGGGCGCCGGCGGTCATCATCTGGATGCTGCGGCCTTGCATGTCCGGCCATTGCTCGGCCGGGGCGTTCAGCAGCAGGTTCACCACGATCGGCGCGCCGCACATATGGGTCACGCCATTGGCGGCGATCGAGGCCAGGATGGCGGCCGATTCGACGCGGCGCAGGCAGACATGGGTGCCGGCCAGCGCGGTGATGGTCCACGGGAAGCACCAGCCGTTGCAGTGGAACATCGGCAGCGTCCACAGATAGACGGCGTGCGGCGGCATGCCCCAGGTGAGCACGTTGGCCATCGCGTTCAGGTAGGCGCCGCGATGGTGGTAGACCACGCCCTTCGGGTTGCCGGTGGTGCCGGAGGTGTAATTCAGCGCGATCGCGTCCCACTCGTCGGCCGGCAGGCGCCAGGCGAAATCCGCGCTGCCGGTGGCCAGGAAGGCCTCGTAGTCCATCGCGCCGAGCAGCGCGCCGGGCGGGGCCAGCTTGTCGTCGATATCGATCACCAGCGGGCGGGCGGCTTCGGGCAGCAGGGCGAGGGCAGCCTGGACGGTGGCGGAATATTCGCGGTCGGTGATCAGTACCTTCGCCTCGCCGTGGCCGAGGATGAAGGCGATGCTGGCGGCGTCCAGCCGGGTGTTCAGCGCGTTCAGCACGCCGCCGGCGATGGCGACGCCGAAATGCGCCTCGAACAGCTCCGGCACGTTGGGCGCCATCACCGCCACGGTGTCGCCGATGCCAATGCCGCTTGCGGCCAGGGCGGCGCCGAGTCGGGTGCAGCGCTCGGCGACCTGCGCCCAGCTATAGCGGCGGTCGCCATGCACCACGGCCAGCCGGTTGGGATAGACCGCGGCGGTGCGCGCCAGCATGCTGAGCGGCGTGAGGGCGGCGAAGTTGGCCGGGGTTTTCGGCAAGGCATAATCGGCTGCGGCCATCGCGTTTGCTCTCCGGAGTGCCGCCTGGGCGGCCGTTGGCAGGGATAGTGCGGCCTGGGCGGCGGTTGGCAGAGATAGTGCGGCCTGGGCGGCCGTTGGCAGGGATAGTGCGGCCTGGGCGGCCGACGGCAGGGATGTTGTAGCGCGGGTGAGGGGGAAGGGAAGGAGATCCGGGATTTGTAACCGAGATGCAGTAAATTAACGTTATTATCACGCACGACACGATATCGCCCGGACTGACAAATCATTGATTACCGTGTCACCCCGGCACGGTATACATTGAGCAACCATTCGGCATTAGGGTGGGCCGGGGCGCCGATTGGGGCGCCGCACGGTTCCGTCTGCCGCCTCAAGGATGAAACGCGTTGGCCCGATGACAGCCCGGATCCTCATCATCGACGATGTGCCGGCGAACACCAGGCTCCTGGGTGCGCGGCTTGGCGCCGAGTATTACGAGGTGAAGGCGGCGCATGACGGCGCCACCGCGATTGCCGACGCGCTGGCCTGGCAGCCGGACCTGATTCTGCTCGACGTGATGATGCCGGGGATGGATGGCTATGAGACCTGCCGCCGGCTGAAGGCCGATCGGCGCACGCTGCATATTCCGGTGGTGATGGTGACCACGCTGGACCAGACCGCGGAGCGGGTGCGCGGGCTGGAGGCCGGGGCCGATGATTTCCTGACCAAGCCGGTGGATTTCGTGACCCTGCTGGCGCGGGTGAAGTCGCTGGTGCGGCTGAAGCGGCTGCTGGACGAATGGCGGATGCGCGGGCAGACCGCGCAGGCGCTGGGGCTGGCGCCCGAGGCGCCGGCGGTGCCGACGGTGGCCGGGGCGCGGGCGCTGATCGTCGATGACGATGCGGCCAGCGCCGATGCGGTGCAGGAGGCATTGCTGCGCGACGGCGTGCTGGCGGCACGGGTGGGCAGCGAGGCCGAGGCGCTGCAGATGGTGCAGGCGCTCGATTTCGCGCTGGTGGTGCTCAGCCTGTCGATGCTGGGCAATGACCCGCTGCGGCTGGCCTCACGGCTGCGGGCGCAGCGTGACACCCAGGAGATTCCGCTGCTGCTGATCGCCGAGCCGGAGCAGCGCGACCAGTTGCTGCGCGGTTTCGATCTTGGCGCCAATGACTGGCTGCTGCGGCCACTGGACCCCAACGAGGTGCGGGCGCGGGCGCGCAACCAGATTCGCCGCAAGTTCTATCAGGACCGGCTGCGGGCCGATCTCGGCCATGCGCTGGAGCTGGCGCTGACCGATCCGCTGACCGGGTTCTACAACCAGCGTTACCTGATGCGGCATCTGCATGGGTTGCTGGACAGCGGCACCGATCAGGTGGCGGTGATGATGCTCGATCTCGATCACTTCAAGGAGATCAACGACAGCTGGGGCCACCAAGTGGGCGACCGGGCGTTGCGGGCGGTCGCCGAGACGCTGCGGGCGCGGGTGCGGGTGTTCGATTCGATCGCGCGTTATGGCGGCGAGGAATTCGCGGTGGTGATGCCGGGTGCGACGGTGCAGGAGGCGGAAGGGGCGGCGGAGCGGTTGCGCAGTGCTGTGGAGCGGATTCGCTTCGAGCCGGAGCCGGGGGTGTTGCACAAGATCACGGTGAGCATCGGGGTGGCCTGTGTGCCGCCGGGGCGGACGCCGGAGCAGTTGCTGCGGATGGCCGATACCGCGCTGTACGAGGCCAAGGAAGCCGGCCGCAACTGCATGAAACTGGCCGCCGCAGACTAAACACCTAAACCCCGGAATCCGCCCAGTCGGGCCAAACTCCAGGGGATAAAAAGTTTTTTTGCTTCTTTTTGTTCACAAAAAGAAGACTTCCTGGTTTTCGCTGAGCCGCAGGCGGGCTTTCACCCGCCCAAGATCACTTAATCTTGGCTTCCTTGAACGCGACGTGCTTGCGCGCCACCGGGTCGTATTTCTTCAGTTCGAGCTTGCCGGTCTGGGCGCGCGCGTTCTTTTTGGTGACGTAGAAATACCCGGTGTCGGCGGTGGACACGAGTTTGATCTGGACGGTGTTGGACTTGGCCATCGTGAGGAATCCCTGGAGAAGTGGCAGGGAGATACGCAGCGGGGCGGTTGCCGTCAAGGCCCCGCGGCGGTGGGCGGGGCTGCCAGGGCTGCGGGTGAGGGGTGTGGCATCGGCGGCAGCAGGGCGGTGGCGTAGGCGGACGGGGTGTGGATGAGGAAGCGGGCGGCGCGCAGGTCGATGTCGCGACCCTCGGCGGCGGGGCAGGCGGCGCGGATGGTCAGCGCCACCGCGGCCGACAGCGGCGGGCGGACCTGCTGGTGGCGCAGCAGCGGCACCGCCATCGGCTGGATGCCCTGGGCCAGGGCGGCCAACTGGCGGTCCAGCGCGTCCTGGCCGAGGCTGGTGCAGACCTGCGGCAGCAGGCCGAGCGCCTGGATCGGCCAGCCGCGCGGCGCCAGCACCCGGCTCCAGGTGACCAGCAATTCGCCGCCATCGGGCAGTTCGGCGACGGTTTGCACCAAGCCCTTGCCGAGGGTGGCGCTGCCGACGATGACGGCGCGACGGTGGTCGGCCAGAGCGGCGGCGAGGATTTCGGCGGCGCTGGCGGTGCGGCCGTCGACCACGACGACCACCGGCAGGCCGCCGGCGAGGTCGCGGCCATCGGCGCGGAAGATGTGGGCGGCGTCCGGATCGCGCCCGGCGGTGGTGACGACGATGCCGGTGGGTTGCAGCATGGAGGCTGCGGCGGCCGCCTGGCGCAGCAGGCCGCCGCGGTTGCCGCGCAGGTCGAGCACCACGCCGAGCGGTGGCGGCTGGGCCGAGGCGGCCAGGATCAGTTCCTGGGCGATGCGCGATGCGGTGCTGGAGGCGAAGGAAGTAATCCGTAAAAACAGTATCTTGTCGGTGATTTTTGCGAAGACGGTTTCGGGTGGCAGGTCGGCGCGGACCAGGGCTGCGTCGCGGCTGCTGCCGTCGCGGCCGCGCAGGGTGAGCAGAACGCTGCTGCCGTCCGGCCCGTTCAGCCAGGCGTTGAGGGTGGTGGCGGCGACGCCCTGGACCGGCCGGCCATCGATTCGCATCAGGCGTTCGCCGGGGCGCAGCCCGGCCTGCGCGGCAGGGCCGCCGGGCTGGACGCTGGCGACCGTGTAGCCGCCGCCATGGGCGGTGAGTTTCAGGCCCAGCGTGGCGCGGCCGGAGCGGCGGATGCGGTCCTGTGCCGCCTCGGCCGGCGGGGTGTAGCGGGAATAGGGGTCGAGATGGTTGAACAGCTCGTCGAAGAAGCTGCTGATCAGGCCCTGGGTGCCGGCGTGGCGGATCTGCTCCGAGGCGTCCCAGCTGACGCGGGCCATCTGGCTGATGGCGCCGGCCCAGGCGGCGATGTCGGTGGGCGGCGGGGCGGGGCGGCTGAGCAGCACGCGGCCGGCGCCGAGCAGGCGCAGCACGGTGGGGGTGTCGGGTTTTTCGATCAGTTCCGGGGTCAGCCGCGGGTCGAGCGTGGTCAGGCCGCGCAGGCCCCAGATCACCAGTTGCGGGATCGGGATCGCCTCCAGCGTGCGCGGCGCCATGAAGGCCAGCGCGGTGGCGGTGACGCCGTCCAGCATCGGCTGATTGAGGCTGGTGACGGCGCCAAACGGCTCGGCGCGCGCGGTGCTGGAGAGCAGCGGCAGCGCGAAGGCCAGCAGCAGCAGGAGTGCCAGCTTGCTCACCGGAGGCGTGGGCTTTCCTTTCGCGGCCTGGTGGGGCGGTGGGGCGCGCCCTGCATGATCTGGAACAGCAGGCCGCCGGTGATCGGGCTGGCTTCGGCCAGGCGAACCTCGACGACCTCGGCCAGCCGGAAGGCGAGGCCGCTGCGCCGGCCGGTCAGCGTCTGCGCGGCCGGGTCGTGGATCCAGAAATCGTCGGGCAAGGTCGACACGGGCACGAGTCCACTGGCTCCATTCCCGGTGACTGTGACGAAAAGCCCGAAGCGGGTCACGCCGGAAATGCGGGCGGAGAACAGCGTGCCGACCTTGTCTGCCATGAATACAGCGAGGTAGCGGTCGATGGCGTCGCGTTCGGCGAGGGCTGCACGGCGCTCGGTGGCGGTGATGTGCAGGCAGGTTTCGGCCAGACGGGGGAGTTCGGCGTCGGAGAGCGCGCCTTCGCCGAGTCGCAAGCCGAGGATCAGGGCGCGGTGGACCAAAAGATCGGCGTAGCGGCGGATCGGCGAGGTGAAATGGGCGTAGCGGGCGAGGCCGAGGCCGAAATGGCCGATATTGTCGACGTCGTACTGGGCCTGGGACTGGCTGCGCAGCATCACCTCGTTGACCAGCGGCGCCTGCTCGGTGCCGGCGACTTTTTGCAGCACGCGGTCGAGGTCGCGCGGGTGGAGCTGGTCGCCTGGCGGGAGCGAGATGTCGAGGCCGTGCAGGAACAGGCGCAGGCCCTCCAGCTTCTCGGCCGAGGGCGGGGCGTGGACGCGGTAGACGCAGGGGCGGTGCAGGCGCTCCAGCTCCTCGGCGGCGCAGACATTGGCCAGCACCATGAACTCCTCGATCAGGCGGTGGCTGTCCAGGCGCGGGCGGGGGGTGATGGCGGTGATGCGGCCCTCGGCGTCGAGCAGCACGCGGCGCTCCGGCAGGTCGAGGTCCAGCGTGCCGCGCCGGGTGCGCTCGGCGAGCAGGGCGTGGAAGGCGGCGTAGAGGGCGGGGAGCGGGAGGCCGAGGCTGTCGCCGGCGTCGTGGGCCTGCTGCACCTGCTCATAGGTGAGGCGGGCGGCACTTCGCATCAGGCCGCGGCCGAAGCGGTGGTGGCGTTTGCTGCCGGCGCGGTCGATGTCGATTTCGACGAACAGGCAGCCGCGGTCCTCGTGCGGGCGCAGGCTGCACCAGCCGTTGGACAGGGCTTCGGGTAGCATCGGCACCACGCGGTCGGGGAAGTAGCAGGAATTGCCGCGCTTCCAGGCTTCGCGGTCGAGCGGGCTGGCGGGGGGGACGTAGTGGGCGACGTCGGCGATGGCGATGACGAGGCGGAAGCCGTCGGCGGTGGGTTCGGCGAACACTGCGTCGTCGAAATCGCGCGCGTCTTCGCCGTCGATGGTGACCAGCGGCAGCGCACGCAGGTCGGTGCGGCCGGCGGGTGGGGTGGCGGTGGCGGCTTCGGCCTGGGCGAGGGCGAGGGCGGGGAATTCGGTGGGGATGTCGTGGGTGTGGATCACCACCAGGCTGACCGCGCGGGCGTCGTTGATGCTGCCGAGGCGCTCGATGATGCGGGCCGGCTTGAGGCCGTGCGGCAGGGCGGGCAGCGGGGCGGCGAGGACGATTTCGCCCTCTTCGGCGCCCGCGGCCTCTCCCGGGGGGACGATCCATTCGGCCTTGGCGCGGCGGTCTGTCGGCGTGATGCGGCCGTGGTGGTAGACGCCGAGGATGCGGCCGGGTTCATCGGTGAGGCGCTTCAGCGTGCGGCCTTCGTAGCGGTTGCCGCCAATCGGCTTCAGGCGGGCGACGACGCGCTCGCCGGGGGCCAGGGTGGGGTGGCCGCGCGGTTCCGGGGCCATGTAGATGACCGGCGGCGGGCCGTCCTCGTGCCATTCGATAGGGCGGGCGATGGCGTCGCCGTCCGGGTCGGTGCCGGTGACCTGCACCACCATCGATTCGGGCAGCTTGCCGCCGGCGGAGTGCGGCACGATGAAGCGGTGGTGGCCGGCCGGCTGGGTGGCGCCCTCGGCGGCGAGCGCGCGCAGCAGGTCGCGCAGCGTCAGGCGATGCTCGGGGCCGAGGCCGAAATGGCGGCTGATCTCGCGCTTCCCGACGCGGCCCTGGGAGTCTCGGATGAAGCTGCGGATTTCGTCGGGCGAGGGCAGGGGGCGCGGAAGCGTGCCGCGCCGGTTCGCGGCCATGTCAGTCGGCAGCCTGCTTGGCGGCCTCGGTTCTGGTGAGCGCCTTCTTCGCGGCAGGTTTTTTCGCGGTGGTCTTTTTTGGCGCGGCCTTCTTCTTTGCCGGTGCCTTCTTGGCCGGTGCCTTTTTAGCGGGTGCCTTTTTAGCCGGCGCGGCCTCGACCTTTGCCTTCGGTTTGGCCGCCTTGCGCACCGGCTTCTTGCCGCCGCGCGCCTTCATCGGCTTGCCCTTCTCGGCCAGCAGCGCCACCGCCTGCTCCAGGGTGATGTCGTCCATCGCCATGTCGCGCGGCAGGTTGGCGATCATCCCGGCATGCTGGGCGTAGGGGCCGAAGCGGCCTTTGCGGACCAGCACCGGCTCCTTGTCCTTCGGGTGCGGGCCCATGCTGCGCACGCTGGCCAGTTTCTGCGCCAGCAGGTCGACGGCGCGATTGAGGCCGAGCACCAGCACGTCGTCGTCCTTGTCCAGCGAGGCGAAGATGCCGCCCATCTTGACGAACGGGCCGAAGCGGCCGAGCCCGGCCTCAATCGGCTCCTGGCTCTCCGGGTGCAGCCCGACCAGCCGCGGCAGCGACAGCAGCGCCAGCGCCTGCTCCAGCGTGACCGTCGAGCCATCCATGCCGCGCGGCAGGCTGGTGCGGCGCGGGCGGGTCTTGCTGTCCTTGATCTGCTCGCCCTGCTGGGCATAGAGGCCGTACGGGCCACGCCGGACGGTGATTTCCTCGCCGGTATCCGGGTGACGGCCGAGTACGCGCAGCCCCTCGGCCAGCGTCTCGCCGTTGCCATCGCCGTTATCCACCGTGAGCGGGCGGGTGAACTGGCAGTCGGGATAGTTGGAGCAGCCGATGAAGCTGCCGTGGCGGCCGAGTTTCAGCCCCAAGCGGCCCGTGTTGCAGGACCGGCATAGCCGCGGGTCGGTGCCATCTTCGCGGGCGGGGAAGAAATGCGAGCCCAGATCGCGGTCCAGCGCGTCGATCACGTCGCTGATCTTCAGATCTTTGGTCTGGTCGATCGCCTTGGAGAACTCGATCCAGAAGGCGCGCATCACCGCCCGCCAGTCGGCCTTGCCGTCGGAGATCTCGTCGAGCTGCTCCTCCAGCCCGGCGGTGAAGCCGGGGTCGACATAGCGCTCGAAGAAGCTGGTCAGGAAGGCGGTGACCAACCGGCCACGGTCCTCCGGCACGAAGCGCTTCTTGTCCAGCTTCACGTATTGCCGGTCCTGCAGCACGCTGAGGATCGAGGCATAGGTGGAGGGGCGGCCGATGCCGAGTTCCTCCATCTTCTTGACCAGGCTGGCCTCGGAGTAGCGCGGCGGCGGCTGGGTGAAATGCTGCTCGGTCTGCACCCAGCTATCGGTTCCGGCGGCCTTCAGCGGGTCCTGCTCGCGCATCGGCGGCAGCATGCGGTTGTCGTCGTCGGCGCTTTCAGGCGTGTCGTCGCGGTCCTCGCGATACAGCTTGAGGAAGCCGTCGAACGCCAGGATCGAGCCGTTGGCGCGCAGTACCGGGGCCTTCGGGCGGCCCGGCTCGGTGATATCCACCGCCACCTGGTCGAACTCGGCGGACTGCATCTGCGAGGCGACCGCGCGCTTCCACACCAGCTCATAGAGCCGGCGCTGCTCGGCGTTCAGGTGCTGCGCGACGCTGGCCGGCGTGCGGGCGACGTCGGTGGGGCGGATCGCCTCATGCGCCTCCTGGGCGTTCTTGGCGCGGGCGGTGTATTCGCGCGGCGCGCCGGGCAGATAGCGATCGCCATATTCGCTTTTCACGTGGCCGCGGATGGCGTCGATCGCCTCGCGCGCCATCGAGACGCCGTCGGTACGCATATAGGTGATCAGCCCGGTGGTCTCGCCGCCGATCGCGACGCCCTCGTACAGCCCCTGCGCCAGCCGCATGGTCTGCTGCGCGCCAAAACCGAGTTTGCGCGATGCCTCCTGCTGCAGGGTGGAGGTGGTGAATGGCGGCGCCGGGTTGCGGCGGACCCGCTTGCGCTCGACGGTCGCCACCGAGAACTGCCCGGCCTCGACGGCGGCGCGGGCGGCGGCGGCCTTGGCGGCGGAGTTGATATCGAATTGGTCGAGCTTGCGACCGTCCAGATGGGTCAGCCGGGCGGTGAACGGCGCGCCGGCGGGGGTCAGGAAGCTGGCCTCCACCGACCAGTATTCGCGCGGCCGGAATATCTCGATCTCGGCCTCGCGCTCGCAGATCAGCCGCAATGCGACCGACTGCACGCGCCCGGCGCTGCGGCTGCCGGGCAGCTTGCGCCACAGCACCGGGCTGAGCGTGAAGCCGACCAGGTAATCCAGCGCCCGGCGCGCCAGGTAGGCGTTGATCAGCGGCTCATCGAGCGCGCGGGGGTGCGCCATGGCGTATTGCACGGCGGTACGGGTGATCTCGTTGAAGGTCACCCTGCGGACGTCCATGCCCTTCAGCAGCTTCTTCTCGTCCAGCATGGCACGCACATGCCAGCTGATCGCCTCGCCCTCACGATCCGGGTCGGTGGCCAGATACAGCGTCTTGGCGCCCTTCAGCGCCTTGGCGATCGCCGCGATCTGCCGGTTGCCGCGCTCGTCGGCGGCCCAGTCCATGGCGAAATCCTCGTCCGGCCGTACGCTGCCATCCTTCGGCGGCAGGTCGCGGACATGCCCGAAGCTGGCCAGCACGGTGAACCCGCTGCCCAGATACTTGTTGATGGTCTTGGCCTTGGCGGGGGATTCGACGACGACGACGTCCGACATGATGTCCAGTTCAATGCGGTCCGCCAGCATCCGGGGCGGACGCGGGTCGGCTCAGGTCTACGTGGCCATGCAGGGGGGCGGCCGTGCAGGGTTCAGGCATGTCCGGCCAGCAGCGCCACCCGGTTGCCCGGCAGCGTCTCTATACGTTCCGCAAGCTCCAGGTCCAGCAGAACCGAGTGCACCGCGGCGGCAGAGAACTGGCAGCGCCGGATCAGATCGTCAACCGCGGTGGGCGACGGACCGAGCAATCCGGTCACTGTCGCGATCACCTTTGCGCGCATTTCGCCGACCAGCGGCGGCTCCGCTATAGCGGTCGGCGGCGGCTCGGCGAGCAGCAGGCGCCGGGCGCGGTGCAGCGGTGCGCTCAGCACATCGATCACGTCCTGCGCGGTTTCCGCCAGATGGGCGCCGTCGCGCAGCAGGCCGTTGGCGCCGCGCGCCCTGGGGTCGAGCGGCGAGCCGGGCACCGCGAACACCTCCCGCCCGGCCTCGCCGGCCAGCCGGGCGGTGATCAGGCTGCCGGAGCGGGGGGCTGCCTCCACCACCAATGTTGCCAGCGACACGCCGGCGATGATGCGGTTGCGGCGGGGGAAATGGCGGGCCTGTGGCGCTGTGCCCGGCGGAGCCTCGGCCAGCACCGCACCGGTTTTGGCGATTTGCGCTTGTAATGCTGCATTTTCAAGCGGATACGGCACGTCGATGCCGCCGGCGATGCAGGCGACGCTGAGCCCGCCGCGCAATGCCCCCTCATGCGCCGCGGTGTCGATACCGCGCGCCAGCCCGGAGACCACCGCATACCCCGCCGCAGCCAGTTCCTCGGCGATCGCGGTGGCCAGGCGCTGGCCGTTGGCCGAGGCGTTGCGGCTGCCGACCATGGCGACGCAGGGCGCTGCGAGGCAGGCCGGATCGCCCAGCAGCGCCAGCACCGCCGGCGCGTCGGCCAGTTCGGCGAGCAGCACCGGATAATCCTGATCGCCGAGAAACAGCAGCCGCCCGCCCAGGCCGGCAACGAACGCCGCCTCGCGCGATGCCTCCGCCACCCCCAGCACGCGCGGCGGCGCCCGGCGCCCAGCCGCCGCCGCCAACCCCGGCAACGCAAGCAGCGCCTCGCTGGCGGTGCCATAGCGAGCCAACAGCTTGCGATACGCCACCGGCCCCACACCCTCGGTGCGCGCCAGCCGCAGCCTGTCATGCGCCTCGGCGCTCATCGGAGTCCTCTGCTTGATGGCAACGATCCAGTGTTCGCGCGGCGACCCGGAAACGCAAGGCCGCGCTGGACTCGGCGGGCTTCGCGGGCCATCGTCATCGCCCGCACGGAGGCATGACATGCGCGCCTGGTGGCTTGCCCTGCTGCTGTTCGCCGCCGCCCCCGCGCATGCCGCCGCCCCCGGCCCGCTGCCCGGCACCGATCCCAACGCCCGCGCCCAACTG
Source organism: Rhodospirillales bacterium (assembly GCA_041691815.1). Taxonomy (GTDB): domain Bacteria; phylum Pseudomonadota; class Alphaproteobacteria; order Acetobacterales; family Acetobacteraceae; genus 70-18. The sequence continues at coordinate 26,514 of JBEPTZ010000033.1, forward strand.
GCCTGGATACCGCAGGGCGACGCGCTGCTGCTCACCCGCATCTGCCGCCCGGACGGCGAGGCGCCGGCCCGCCTGCTGGTGATCAGCCACGGCCGCGCTCCCACCAGCGCCGGCCGCGCCGCGCTGAAGCCGATTTCCTGCCGCAACGAGGCGGTGCGCTGGTTCACCGCACGCGGCTTTCTGGTGATCTCGCCGGTGCGCATCGGCTATGGCGAGACCGGCGGATGGGATGTGGAAGCCTCGCGCTGCAACGCCGCGCGCGACTACGCCGCCACCGCCCGCATCGCCGCCCGCGCCATCGATGCCGCGATCAGCTACGCCGAAACCCTGCCCTACGTGCGCCACGACCACATCCTGCTGGTCGGCCAGTCCGCCGGCGGCATCGCCACGCTGGCCTATGCCAGCCATCCGCGCCCGGAGGTCACCGCCATCATCAACATGGCCGGCGGCAATGGCGGGCACATGCACGGCCAGAACAACGACAACTGCCACCCCGAACTGCTGGCCAAGGCCGCCGGCGAATTCGGCGCCACCTCCCGGCTGCCGGAACTCTGGGTCTACGCCGCCAATGACAGCTATTTCGCACCGGCCATCGCCACCGCGATGCACACCGCCTTCGTGAACGCCGGCGGCACCGCCGAGTTCATCCAACCCGGGCCCTATGGCAAGGACGGGCACCGGCTGTTCTGGGGGCGCGGCGGGTCGGCGATCTGGGGGCCGATGGTGGAGGGCTATCTCAAGACCACGAAGTGATACCAGCGGCCCGGCTCAGCGCGCGCAGCAGAACCGGGCGCGTGGGGCGAACCGGCCGGCGATTGAAACCGCGTCGCCGGGAACGCTATGGTCGCGCGGGAGAAGCGTCAGCACAGGGAACCGGCACGTCGGCGCCCGGTGTCGCCGTTCACCGCAACAGCCGGAGCGACCGAGATGGACCAGCAGGCGGATACGGCGGCGACCGAGGCGCGGGTGGACCGGCTGCTGCAAGGCGCCATCGACCCGCATGTGCATAGCGGCCCGTCGATCGCCCAGCGCGGCGTGGACCACCTGGAACTGGCGATCCAGGCCTCGGCGGCCGGCTTCGCGGCGGTGGTCACCAAGGACCACGACTACAGCGGCGTGATGACCGCCGCCCTGATCGCCCACCACCATCCTGAGCTTCGCACCAAACTCTATTCCGGCATCGCGCTGAACAACGTGGTCGGCGGCTTCAACCCCTATGCGGTGGAGCACACCGCGGCGATGGGCGGCAAGATCGTCTGGATGCCGACGCTGGCCGCCGAGAACCATCTGCGCTGGGAGAAGACCGGCAGCTGGGTGCATCCGGCCTCCACCCAGAAGATCCGCCCGGCCACCGCGGTGCCGGTGCTGGACGCCGCCGGGGCGGTGCTGGACGAGGTGAAGGAAGTGCTGGACGTCATCGCCCGCACCGACATGGTGCTGGCCAGCGGCCACCTGCATGTCAGCGAGACCTGGAAGATCTTCGAGCAGGCGCAGCGCCGCGGCGTGAAGCGCCTGGTGCTGACCCATCCCGAGGACATCGTCGAAGCCAGCATGAACGACGTCGCCGGCCTGGCTGCGATGGGCGCCTTCGTCGAGCATTCGCTGTGCATGTTCCTCGAAGGCTCGAAGTTCAAGACCCAGCAGGAGGACGATCTGCGCCGCCACATCGATGCCGCCGGGGTCGGGCAAACCATCCTGTGCTCCGATCTCGGTCAGACCGGGGTGTTCACCCCACTGGAAGGCTTTCGCCGCGGCATCAAACTATGCATCCGCCTTGGCTATAGCGACGAGCAGATCGGCCAGATGGTCTCCACCAACGCCGCCCGCGCGCTGGGCATCGAGGCCGATCTGCCGGTGCGGGCCTGACGCGCCGAATCGGCCTTGAACCGTGCCAGCAGGATGGAGAACCAACCAATGAACGCACCGGGCAAAACCGCGCTGGTGGTTAGCGCCCATTCGGCGGATTTCGTCTGGCGGGCCGGCGGCGCCATCGCGCTGCATGCCGAACAGGGGGTGGCGGTCACCGTGATCTGCCTGTCCTACGGCGAGCGCGGCGAATCGGCCAAATTGTGGCGGCAGGACGGCATGACGCTGGAGCGGGTGAAGGCGTCGCGCCGGCAGGAAGCCGAAGCCGCCGCCGCCTGCCTGGGCGTGGCCGACATCCAGTTCTGGGACCTCGGCGACTACCCGATCACCCTGTCGCAGGACTCGCTGTTCCGGCTGGCCGATGTGTTTCGCGCGCTGCGGCCGGCATTCATGCTGACCCACTCGAAGCAGGACCTGTACAATCACGATCACCCGGCGGTGACCGATTTCGCCCAGCACGCCCGCATCATCGCCCAGGCGCATGGCCATAATCCGGGCCAGAAGGTGCTCGGCGCGCCGCCGGTCTATCTGTTCGAGCCGCATCAGCCGGAGCAATGCGACTGGAAGCCAGATGTGCTGCTCGATATCACCGGCGTCTGGGCCAGGAAGCGCGCCGCCATCGAGTGCATGGCCGGCCAGGAGCATCTCTGGGAATATTACACCAGGGTCGGCCAGCAGCGCGGCGCCCAGGCGGCGCGCAACTCCGACAAGAAGATCGACTACGGCGAGGGCTACCAGGCGGTGTTCCCGCATGTGGTGGAGCGACTGGGGTGAGCGGGGCGCCGGCCAGCCTGTCTGCGGCCCTCGGTCGCACGTCGCGCACCGAGGCGCTGTTCAGCGGCGCGGTCAGCTCGCCGCTGCTGCGCCTGGCGCCGGCCGATGTGCCGGTGATCACCCGCGCCTTCGCGCCGATGGTGCGCGACGGGCGCTACCAGGTCAGCGAGATGGCGATCGCCACCCTGCTGATGGCCAAGGCCGCCGGCAAGGACCTAGTGCTGCTGCCGGCCGTGCTGGTGGCGCGCTTCCAGGAAGCGGCGATGCTGTGCCGTGTCGGCGGCCCGATCAGCGGCCCGGCCGATCTGGCCGGAAGCCGCATCGGCGTGCGCGCCTATAGCCAGACCACCGGCATGTGGCTGCGCGGCACCCTGCAGGACCGCTTCGGGCTGCGGCCGGAGGCGATGCGCTGGGTGACCTTCGAGGACGCCCATGTCGCCGAATTCCGCGACCCGCCGTGGGTGACCCGTGCGCCGGCCGGTGCCGATATCCTGGCCATGCTGCGGGACGGCGAACTCGACGCGGCGATCCTCGGCGCCGAACTGCCCGCCGACCCCACGCTGCGCCCGGTATTCGCCGATCCGGCTGCCGCCGGGGCGGAATTTCGCGCCGAGCACGGCTTCATGCCGGTCAACCATCTGGTGGTGGCGCGCGGCGATCTGGCCCGCGCACGGCCGGACCTGCTGGCCGAATTGCTGCGCATGCTGGGCGCGGCTGGCGCCGAACTGCCGGGCCGCGCCGGCCTCGATCCGGCGCTCAACCTGGCGCTGCGCTACTGTGCGGCGCAGGGTCTGCTGCTGCGCCCGCTGACGCTCGATGAGGTATGGGCCGGATCGCCGGCATCAGGATTGGAGGGAGACGAACATGCAACGTCGTGAATTTCTGCTGACTGCGGCAGCAACCCTGGCGGCGCCGGCGATCGCGCGGGCACAGGGGAAAAACGTGCTGCGCTTCGTGCCCTATGTCGATCTCGCGGTGCTCGACCCGATCACCAACACCAACGCGGTCACCCGCACCCACGCCTACCTGGTGTTCGACACCCTGTTCGCCACCGACTCCGCCTGGGAAATTCAGCCGCAAATGGCCGATGGCGCGGTGTGGGACGCCGATTTCCGCACCTGCGACATCAAGCTGCGCGACGGATTACGCTTTCACGACAACACCCCGGTGCTGGCCCGCGATGCGGCGGCCAGCCTGCGCCGCTGGGGCAAGCGCGACCTGTTCGGGCAGGCGGTGATGGCCGCCACCGACGAGATTTCCGCGCCCGACGACCACACGCTGCGCTTCCGCATGAAGCACGCCTTCCCACTGTTGCTGCATGCGTTGGGCAAGCTGGGGCCGAACATGCCGGCAATCATGCCCGAGCGCCTCGCCCAGACCGAGGCGACCAAACAGGTCAGGGAACTGGTCGGCTCCGGCCCGTTCCGCTTCGTGGCGTCGGAGCGGCTGGCCGGGGCGCGGGTGGTCTACGAGAAATTCACCGGCTACGTACCCCGCCAGGGCGGCGGCAGCGGCTATTCCGCCGGGCCGAAACAGGTGCTGCTCGACCGCGTGGAATGGCAGATCATCCCCGATCCCTCCACTGCGCTGTCGGCGCTGCAAACCGGCGAGATCGACTGGCTGGAGACCCCGGCGCCCGATCTGCTGCCGGTGCTGCGCAAGGACGGCGCCGTGAAGGTGGAGACGCTGGACACCACCGGGCAGATGGCGATCCTGCGGTTCAACACGCTGATCCCGCCGTTCGACAACCCGAAGCTGCGGCTGGCGGTGCTGCGGGCGATCGACCAGACCGAGTTCATGCGCGCCTATTCCAACGACTCCTCGCTGTGGCGCGTCGATGTCGGGGTGTTCACCGGCGGCACGCCGCTGGCCAGCAAGGCGGGCTTGCAGGGGCTGTTCGGCAAGACCGATTTCGCCCGCGCCCGCGCAGAGGTGAAGGCCTCCGGTTATGCCGGCGAGACGGTGGTGATCCTCAGCCCCACCGACCACCCGGTCAGCGGCCCGATGACCCAGGTGGCCGGCGACCTGTTCCAGAAGATCGGCCTGAAGGTGGATTTGCAGGCGATGGATTCCGGCACCGTGTTCCAGCGCCGCAACAATCGCGGCCCGATCGACAAGGGTGGCTGGAACGTGTTCCCGGCGGCGCTGAACGGGCTCGGCCAGACCAATCCGGCCGAGAGCTATCTGTGCCGCGGCAACGGCGCGCATGCCTGGTACGGCTGGCCGGACAGCCCGCAGGTGGAGCAACTGCACGCCGCCTACCTGACCGCCACCGACAATGCCGCGCAGCACCGCATCGCCGACCAGTTGCAGACCGTGCTGATGCAGGAGGCGCCGTTTCTGCCGCTCGGCCAGGTGATCTCGCCGACCGCACATCGCACCACGCTCAGCGGCCTGCGCGAAGGCTTCCCGACCTTCTGGGGCGTCAGCAAGGCATGACCGGCGCCCCGCCGCTGGCCGGCATACGGGTGCTCGACCTCACCTCGGTGGTGGTCGGGCCGACCTGCACCCTGCTGCTGGCCCAGCAGGGGGCGGAGGTGATCAAGCTGGAACCGCCGGAGGGCGACCTGCTGCGCCGGCTCGGCGGGCGTGGCCGAAATCCTGGCATGGCGCCGAAATTCCTGCATTTCAACCGCGGCAAGCGCTCGATCAGCATCGACCTGAAGGCGCCCGAGGGGCTGGCGGTGGCGCGCCGGCTGGCCGCCACGGTGGACGTGTTCGTCTCCAACATCCGCCCCGCCGCACTGCGCCGGCTGGGGTTGGCCTGGGAGGATTTGCAGCCGCTCAACCCAAGGCTGGTGCATTGCGCCATCGCCGGCTTCGGCTCGGGCGGGCGCTACCGTGATCTGCCGGCCTACGACACCATCGTCCAGGGCGCCTCCGGCATGGCGGCGGCGATGGCGCGGCGCTATGGCACGCCGGGCTACCTGCCGTTCGTCGCCGCCGACCACATGACCGGCTTTCTGGCCGCGCAGGCGATCTGCGCCGCCCTGGTCGGCCGCGCCGCCAGCGGCCGCGGGCAGGCGGTAGAGGTGCCGATGTTCGAGAACATGGTGAGTTTCGTGCTCACCGAGCACATGGCCCAGCGGACCTATGGTCCGGACGGCGAAATGGGCGATCCGCGCATCATGGACCCGCTCGGCCAGCCGGTGCAGACGCTGGATGGGTGGATCTGCGTGTCGCCGAATACCGATGCGCAGGCGTTCGGGTTTTTCGAGGCGATCGGGCGGCCGGAATTGCAGGACGATCCGCGATTCTGCTCGGTGGCGGCGCGGCTGGCCAACGTAAAGGCCTATTTTACGGTGCGAAAAGAGGGGCTTTCGACGCAAAAAACTGCCTTCTGGCTGCAAAAACTGCGCGAAAAACAGGTGCCGGCGATGCAGATGACTGCCATGGAGGACCTGTTCGACGATCCGCATCTGGCCGATGTCGGATTGATCGAGAAGCAGAACCATCACAGCGAGGGCGAGGTGCTGGCGCTCAACCCGGCGACCCGGTTTTCCGACGGTGCGCCGGTGCTGCGCGATACGCCACGGCAGGGTGAGGACGGGCCGGCGATCCTGCACGAACTCGGCTATACCGAGGATGAAATCGCCGCCCTGCTGGCCGGGCCGGTGCGGGCGCCATGAGCGGGGCGCTGGAGGGCTGGATCGGCCGCAGTCGTAGCCAGCAGGACGAGATCACCCGGCCGGCTTTGCAGCGCATCGCGGCGCTGCTGGATCGGGAGGTGGGGTTCGTTGCCGGCGAGGCGATTCCGCCGCATTGGTATGCGATGTTCTTTCCCGAGATCGCCCGGCAATCGGCGCTGGGGCCGGATGGGCATCCCAAGCGCGGTGATTTCCTGCCGCCGGTGGCGCTGCCGCGGCGGATGTTCGCCGGCCGGCGGGTGCGGTTTCACGCGCCGCTGCTGGTCGGCGACGCGGCCGAGAAACGCAGCGAAATCATCGCCATCACGCCGAAGACCGGCCGCAGCGGGGCGATGGTGTTCGTGACCATCAGCCACCGGATCAGCGTTGGCGGCAGGCTGTGCGTCAGCGAGGACCAGGACGTGGTGTATCGCGAAGCGGCGGTGCCGGGTGCCCCGCCGCCACCGCCGACCCCGGCGCCCGAGGCGGTATGGCAGCAGCAGGTGGTGCCGTCGCCGACCTTGCTGTTTCGCTATTCGGCGGTGACCTGGAACACCCATCGCATCCACTACGACGCCGATTATGCCCGCGGCGAAGAGGGCTATCCGGCGCTGGTGGTCAATGGCGGCCTGACCCTGCTGCTGCTACTGGAAGCGGCGATCCGCGAACACGGGCGCACGCCGGCGGCGCTCTCGGTGCGCAACCTGCGGCCGCTGTTTGCCAATGCCCCGGTGACCTTGGCCGGCGACGGCGCCCGCACCGCCTGGGCGGTCGGCCCGGGGAATGCGCTGGCGGTGATGGCCGAGCTGGACTGACGGTTGCCGCCAACCCCTTCCCTGCAACGACGACCCGGTGTAACCCCGCCCGGAATGCTCGACAGGATTTTGTGATGACCGCCGAATTTCGCGCCGGACAGTTGCAGCCGGAGGCTTCCAGCCCGCTCATTCTGGCTTTGCCGAAGGGGCGCATTCTCGCCGAGTGTGCGCCGTTGCTGCATCGGGCGGGGATCTATCCGCATCCGGATTATGCCGATGAGGGCAGCCGCAGTTTGCGGTTTCCCACCGAGGAGCCGGGGCTGGATGTGGTGCGGGTGCGCAGTTTCGACGTGGCGACGTTTGTCGCGTTCGGGGCGGCGCAGGTGGGGATTTGCGGTGCCGATGTGTTGATGGAGTTCGATTATCCGGAGATTTATGCGCCGCTCGATCTGGGGATCGGGGGGTGCCGGGTGTCGGTGGCGGAGCCGGTGGCGACAGCCGGGAGCGATGATCCGCGGACCTGGTCGCGGGTGCAGGTGGCGACCAAGTATCCGAACATCGCGCGGCGGCATTATGCCAGTCGCGGGGTGCATGCCGATGTGGTGCATCTGAACGGGGCGATGGAACTGGCGCCGGGGCTGGGGCTGGCGCGGCTGATCGTCGACCTGGTGGCGACCGGGTCGACGTTGAAGGCGAACGGGTTGGTGGAGACCGAGGTGATCGCGCAGGTGACCAGCCGGCTGATCGTCAACCGGACGGCGTTGAAGACCAGGCCGGAGGAGGTGGGGGCGCTGATCGCGCGGTTCCGCGCGGCGATGGTGGGGGCGGCGATGGACGCGGGGGCGGCGGCGTGAAGCGGCTTTCGACCGCCGAGACGGGGTTCGAGGCGGCGTTTGTGGCGCTGCTGGAGCAGGCGCGGGAGACCACGGCGCGGGTGGACGCGGTGGTGGCCGAGATCATCGCGGCGGTGCGGGCGCGGGGGGATGCGGCGCTGTGCGAGTATACCTCGCGGTTTGATCGGTTCGAACTGGTGCCCGAGCGGATTGCGGTGACGGCGGCCGAGATCGATGCGGCGGTGGCGACGGTGCCGGCGGCGCTGCTGGCGGCGCTGGAGGTGGCGGCCGGACGCATTGAGGCATTTCATGCGTTGCAGATGCCGGCGGATATTCGCACCACGGATGCGGCGGGGCTGACGCTGGGGATGCGCTGGGGGGCGCTGGATGCGGTGGGGCTGTATGTGCCGGGGGGGAAGGCGGCGTATCCGTCCTCGGTGCTGATGAACGCGTTGCCGGCGCGGGTGGCCGGCGTCGGGCGGATTGCAATGTGCGTGCCGACTCCGGACGGGGTGCTGAACCCGCTGGTGCTGGCGGCGGCGCGACGGGCCGGGGTCTCCGAGGTTTATCGGGTGGGCGGGGCGCAGGCGGTGGCCGCACTCGCCTGGGGGACGGCGAGTATTGCGCCGGTGGACCGGATTGTCGGGCCGGGGAATGCCTATGTTGCCGAGGCGAAGCGGCAGGTGTTCGGCCGGGTGGGGATCGATAATATCGCCGGGCCGTCCGAGGTGGTGGTGGTGGCGGATGCCGGGAATGATGCGCGGCAGGTGGCGGTCGATCTGCTGGCGCAGGCCGAGCATGACGAGTCCGCACAGGCGATTCTGATCACCGATGATGCGGGGTTCGGCGCGGCGGTGGCGGCGGCGGTGGCGGCCGAGTTGCCGAGCCTGGCGCGGGCGGCGATCGCCGGCGCCTCGTGGCAGGCGCACGGCGCGGTGGTGGTGGTGCGGGACTGGGACGAAGCGGTGCGGCTGGTGGATCGGCTGGCGCCGGAGCATCTGCAGGTGATGCTGCCGGATGCGGCGGGGTTTTTCGCCCGGGTGCGGCATGCCGGGGCGGTGTTTCTGGGCCGGTTCGCGCCGGAGGCCTTGGGGGATTACGTCGCCGGGCCGAACCATGTGCTGCCGACCGGGCGGACGGCGCGGTTTGCCTCGGGGCTGTCGGTGTATGATTTCCTGAAGCGCACGACCTGGGTGGAGGCCGACGAGGCCGGGCTGGCGGCGGTGGGGCCGGCGGCGGTGGCGCTGGCGGAGGCCGAGGGGTTGCAGGCACACGCCAGGAGCGTAGCCCTGCGCCTGGGTCAGGGCCGGGGGTAGGCCGGCTTTGCTTGACGTTGCGGGGTTCGACCATCATGTTGCGGCCCAACCCTATGACCGACAAAGAGGCCTGATGTCCAAAGAAGACATGATCGAGTTCAGCGGCACAGTGATGGAGTTGCTCCCCAACGCCATGTTTCGCGTCAAGCTGGACAACGAGCACTCCATTCTGGCGCATACCAGTGGCAAGATGCGCAAGAACCGCATCCGCGTGCTGGCGGGCGACCGGGTGAATGTCGAGATGACCCCCTACGATTTGACCAAGGGTCGGATTACGTTTCGATTCAAGTAGATTTAAGCGTGCCTGGCGGGCTGGTGCTGGCATCGGCGAGTCCGCGCCGGCTGGCGCTGCTGGCGCAGATTGGCGTGGTGCCGGCGGCGGTGGTGGCACCCGAGATCGACGAAACCCCTGGCAAGGCCGAGTTGCCGCGGCTGTTGGCGCTGCGGCTGGCGCGCGCCAAGGCGGCGGCGGTGGCGGCGGACGGCTATGTGCTGGCGGCCGACACCGTGGTGGGCTGCGGGCGGCGGGTGCTGCCGAAGGCGGAGGACGCGGGAACCGCGCGGCGCTGCCTGGAACTGCTGTCCGGGCGGCGGCACATGGTGTTCACCGCGGTGGTGGTGCGGGCGCCGGATGGCCGCGTGGCGGAGCGGGTGGCCGAGAGCGCGGTGACCTTCGCACGGCTGACCGAGGCGCAGTTGCGGGCGTATCTGGACGGCGGCGAGTGGCGGGGCAAGGCCGGTGGCTATGCCATCCAGGGGCTGGCGGCGGGGTATATCAGGGCGCTGTCGGGGAGCTATTCCAACGTGGTGGGGCTGCCGCTGTTCGAGACCGCGCAGTTGCTGCGGGGCCTGGGCTATCTGCATCCATGACGATACGCGCCTCGGTCAGCCCCGGCGAAGTGCGGGTGGCGGTGAGCGGGGGCGGCGGGCTGGTCGACTACGCGATCTGGCGGCCTGGGGCGCCGGATGGGGTGGGCGACGTGCATCGTGGGCGGGTGACGGCGCACCTGCCGGCGCTGGCCGGGGCATTTGTGGCGCTGGCAGGCGGGGCGAGCGGGTTTCTGCCAGATAGCGAGGGCGGCCGGGCGCCGGAGGGCAGCGTGCTGGCGGTGCGGGTGACGCGGGCGGCGCAGGGCGGCAAGGGGCCACGGCTGTCGGCGCGGGCGGTGGCCGTGGCGTGCGGGTCCGGGGCCCCTGCCCTGCTGCGGCGCGGGCCGGGGGGACTGGAGCGGCTGGCGGCGTTGCATCCCGAGGCCGACATTCTGCTCGATGACGCGGGGCTGGCGGCGCGGTTGCGGCCGCTGTTGGGCGCGCGGTTGCGCGTGGTGCCGGCGGCGTTCGATGAGGCGACGCTGGCGGCGGTGGAGGCGTTGGCGGGGCCTGAGGCGACGCTGCCCGGGGGGGCGGTGATGTCGGTGCATCCGACGCCGGCGTTGACCGCGATCGATCTGGATCTGGCTGCCGGGGCGGCCGGGCGGCGGGGCAAGGGGGCGGCGCATGATGCGGCCAACCGGGCGGCGCTGCCGGAACTGGCGCGGCAGATCCGGTTGCGCAATCTGGGTGGCGGGATTGTGGTGGATTTCGCCGGGCTGTCGGCCAGGCGGCGGGTGGGGTTGGCGCCGGCGCTGGCCGAGGC
>JBEPTZ010000034.1:0-36896 GCA_041691815.1 Rhodospirillales bacterium
GCGCGCCGCCGGCGACCAGCAGCGCCTCGGCGGGTGGGGGCTGGCGTTCGAGCGGCAGGCGCAGGGCGGCCAGCGCGGCGCCGGGGCGGCAGCCGCCCGGAAGGCTGGGGGCCAGCAGCGCGCGGGCGAGCAGCACCAGCAGGCCGGGATCGGCGGGGTTCAACACCAGGCCGCGGCGCAATGCGGCGATCGCCGGTTCCGGCTGTTCCCGAGCAAGCAGCGCGCGGGCCAGCGCCTGGAGGCTGGAGCGGTCGGCCGGGTGCTCGGCCAAAGCGGCGCGCAGCACCGGAACGGCGTCGGCGGTGTCGCCGCGGGCCAGCAATGCGGCGCCGAGCGGGGCGGCGATGCCGGGCAGCGCCGCATCGAGCGCGCGGGCGCGCAGCAGGGCGGAAATCGCGGCGTCCGGCTTGCCGTCGGCGAGCAGCGCGAGACCCATCTCGAACTGCACCGCGGCATTGTCCGGCGCGGCCGCGCCGTTGCTCGCGGCGAGCGCGTGACGGCAGGCGGTGACGGCCTCGGCGGCGGAGCCGCCCTGTTCGATCGGGGTGGTGCGCAGCAGCGCGGAAAGGCGGCGCCAGAGATCGGCGTTGGCACGGTCTTCGGCCAGGACGGCGCGCCAGGCGGCGATTGCCTCGGGGGCGCGGCCGAGTGCGACGAGCAGGGCGCCGAGATGGTCGCCGGCCTGTGGCAGGTCCGCACGCAGCGCCAGCGCGTCGCGGAGCAGGGCGACGGCCTCCTCGGGCGCCTGCGGCGCGCGCAGCACGGCGATGCCATGCAGGGCCTCGGCGCGCAGCGCCGGCGGGGTATCCGCATCGGCGACCAGCGCCCGGTAGGCGGCCAGCGCCTCGGCGTGGTGGTGCGCGTGGTGGGCAGCCCTGGCGGCGGCGAGTGCTTCGGACATGGTCAGGCCCGGATCAGGCTGCGCAGTTCGGCGGCAACGCGGTCGACCACACTGTCCCAGTCGGCCGGGGCGGGCTGGCGGAACAGCCGCAGCGACGGATACCAGGGCGAATCCTCGCGGCCCAGCAGCCAGCGCCAGTCCGGCGCGAACGGCAGCAACACCCAGGCCGGGCGGCCGAGGGCGCCGGCGAGATGGGCCACCGCGGTGTCGACCGTGATCACCAGATCGAGCTGGGTGATGGCAGCGGCGGTGTCGGCGAAGTCGACGAGTTCGGCGCCGCGGTCGAGCAGATTGGGCAGGCCGGCGAGCAGCGCCTGGTCGCCGGGGGGCAGGTGCGGCTGTAGCGGGATGACGTGGCCGGGGGCGGCAGCGATGATGCGGCGGAACAGCGCCAGCGGCATCGAGCGGTTGCGGTCGTTGATGTGGCTCGGGTTGCCGGCCCAGACAACCCCGATGGTGGGGCGCGAATCGCGCGGCAGCAGCGTCGCCCAGCGGCGGCAACGCGCCGCCGCGGCGGCGAGGTAGGACGGGGCGGCCGGGATGCTGGCGAGGCGGGTGCCGAAGGCGCGCGGCAGGCTCATCAGCGTGATGTGCAGGTCGGTCGGCGGGCGCGGATCGGCGGTGGTGATCAGTTCGACGCCGGGGACATCGGCCAGCAGGGTTTGCAGTCCCGGCTGGACTTCCAGCACCACATGGGCGGCGCGGGCGGCGACCGGGGCGACGTAGCGGAGCATCTGCAGCGTGTCGCCGAAGCCCTGCTCGGCCTGCAGCAGGATGCGCTTGTCGGCAAGCGGGGCGGCGCCGGTCCACACCGGGGAGTCGGGACGGGGACGGATGGTCAGCTTGGTGTCGCAATTCCAGCGGCTTTCGTAGCCATCCAGGCCGGCCGGAAAGTCGCCGGTGAGCAACTGGGCGAGGGCGAGATTGGCCTGCGCGGAGTGGTTCTCCGGGCCGATCAGCACCGCCTGGCGATAGGCGCCGATGGCGGCGTCGATGTGGTTCAGTTTGCGATGCGCGTTGCCGACGCCCTCCCAGGCGATATGATGCAGCGGGTCGCGCGCGATCGCCTCGCGATAGGCGACGATCGCGTCGTCGAACCGGCCGCGGCCGAGCAGTGCATCGCCCAGCGCGAAGGGGCCGAAGGCGGCTGCGGGGTGGGCGCGGCGGATCGCCTCGGCGTTGGCCAGCATCTCCGGCCAAGCCTTCAGTTTGGCCAGCGCGGCGTGCAGGTTGCTGCTGGCGTCGAGCCGGGTGGGGGCAAGGCGGAGCGCGGTGCGGTAGCTGGCGGCGGCCTCGGCGGGCTTGCCGCGGGCCATCAGCACATTGCCAAGGCCGAGATGGGCCTCCGCCGAGTCCGGGCGGAGGGCGAGGGCGCGGCGCTGCAGGGTTTCGGACTGGACGAAGGATTCGGCCTCCAGCGCCACGACGCCGAGATTGATCAGCGCTTCCGGGTAGTTGGGCCGCAGTTCGAGCGCGCGGCGGAAGCAGGGGCCGACTTCCGCGCTGCGGCCGAGGGCGCGCAGGGTGACACCGAGATTGAGCGGAACCGTGGCGTCGGCCGGGCGCAGCGCCAGTGCGGCGCGGAAGGCGGGTTCGGCCTCGGCGTGGCGGCCCTCGGCCTGCAGGGCGAGGGCGAGGGCGACATGCAGGCTGCCATCCTGCGGGCGCCCATTCTTCAGGCATTGGGCGGCGGCCCTGGTGAAGACGTCGACCGCCTCGGCGGTGCGGCCGAGATCGCGCAGGGCGTGGCCAGTGCCGGCCAGGGCATCGGAGATAGCGGAGGCGTCGGGGTCGTCGGGGGACGCCTCGAGGACGCGCGCGAAGCAGGCCAGCGCCTCCTCCGGCTGGCCGGCGCGGCGCAGCGCGGTGCCGAGATTGGCCCAGGCGGTGAACATCGTGGGTGCCGCGGCCAGGGCGGCGCGGATGCGGGCGATGCCGGCCTCGCGGGCGCCGTTGCCAATCTCGATCAGGCCGAGCAGGTGCAGCGCGTCCGGGTTGGCCGGGGCGAGCGCCAGCACGTTCTGGTAATGCGCGCGGGCGTCGACGGTGCGGCCGGCCTGGTGGTGCGCGAAGGCGAGGCGCAGCAGATCGGCCGGGTCGGGGGCACGGCCCGGCTGGTTCATTTGCCCAGCTTGACGCGCGGCCGGTCGATATTCGGCAGCAGCGCGGTGACCAGGCCGATCAGGGGCAGGAAGGCGGACAGCTTGTAGACGAACTCGATGCTGGTGTGGTCGGCGAGGTTGCCCATCGCTGCGGCGCCGACGCCGCCCAGCCCGAACGACAGGCCGAAGAAGATGCCGGAGACCATGCCGACCCGGCCGGGCAGCAGGTCCTGCGCATAGACCAGGATGGCCGGGAAGGCGGAGGCCATCAGCATGCCAATGATCACCGTGAGGACGGCGGTCATGGTGAGGCCGACATACGGCATCGCCAGGGTGAACGGCAGCACGCCGAGGATCGACACCCAGATCACCGCCTTGCGCCCGATGCGGTCGCCGAACGGGCCGCCAACCAGGGTGCCGACCGCAACCGAGGCCATGAACACGAACAGCAGCAACTGCGCCGATTCGGTGGACAGGCCGAAGCGGTTGATCAGATAGAATGTATAGTAGCTCGAAAGGCTGGCGGTATAGACGTTCTTGGAGAAGATCAGCGCCACCAGCACCACGATGGTGAAGGTGACGCGGGCGCGCGACAGGCCATGCGGCGCCACCGCCATGGGGGCGCGCTTTCCGCGTGGCGCGGTATGGTTGCGGCGATACCACAGCCCGACCTGGAACAGCACGAACATCGCCACCAGCGCGCAGGCGGAGAACCAGGCGATGGCGCCCTGGCCGTGCGGCATCACCACGATGGCGGCCAGCAGCGGGCCGATCGCCTGGCCGGCATTGCCGCCGACCTGGAACAGCGATTGCGCCAGGCCGTATTTGCCGCCCGAGGCCAGCCGCGCCACGCGCGAGGATTCCGGGTGGAACACCGAGGAGCCGACGCCGACCAGGCCGGCGGAGAAGATCAGCATGTTGAAGCTGTGCGCCTGGGACAGCAGCAGCAGGCCGATCAGCGTGGAGCCCATGCCGGCGGCCAGCGAGAACGGCATCGGCCGCCGGTCGGTGAACACGCCGACCGCCGGTTGCAGCAGCGAGGCGGTCATCTGGAAGGTGAGGGTGATCAGGCCGACCTGGCCGAAATCCAGCCCGAAGCTCTGCTTGAACACCGGATACAGCGCCGGGATCAGCGACTGCATCATATCGTTCATCATGTGCGAGAAGCTGAGCGCGATCAGCACCGGGTAGAGCGTGGCGGTGGAGGCCGGCGCCGGGGTGGCGATCGGGCTGGTGGTCGGGCGATCGATCTGGCTGGCGATCGGGCGATCGACGGTGTCGGCGACGGCTTTCTGCATCAGGGAATCCCGACCTGGATCAGCGAGCAGGCAAGTATGCGGCGGTTCCGGCTTCGCAGGCCAGTGTTACCGGGCGGTCACCAGACAAGGCCGCTATGTGCGCAGCGGGGGCGGGCTGCCAGGGCGGCAAGCGCCGTTTGCAGTCGGCGCGCTGGGCCGGAGTCAGGGCGCGCGGGCCGTCGGCGACCTCCGGCGGCGGTCCGGGCAGCGCCTGGGGGTTGGCCCAGCATTCGACGCGGCCCAGGGTGCGGGTGCAGTACGGCACCGGCGGGGCGATGCGGTCGCAGTACGGGCTGTGCTGCGCGGGGGCGACGCAGCCGGACAGCAGCAGCAGCAGCAGCAGGACAAGGCCACGGATCATGCCGCCAGTCTGGCGTGCGGGGATGAACGCAAGGTTGCGGCGGGTGGAATCAGGCGCGCTGCATCACATTATCGGCGGAGCGGGTTCAATTTGCTCCGCCGCGGCGCCGCCGCTATGTTCCGGCCGCCTGCGCCGGGCTGGGCATCAGTCAGGCGGGGCATAAGCCAAGCGGGGCATCAGCCAGCCGGAAGGATCGACGTGTCCGATATTTTCGACGAGATCGCCGAAGACCTGCGCGCCGAACGCATGAAGAAGCTGCTGGAGCGCTACGGCGCGCTGCTGGTCGCGGTCGTCGTGCTGCTGGTGCTGGGCGTGGCCGGCTGGAAGGGCCTCGGCTGGTACCAGGCCCGGCAGGGCTCGCAACTGGCGGTGGCCTACCTGGCCGCCAGCAATGCCGCCAAGGCGCCGGCGGCCGGCGGCGACATCGAGCATCGCAAGACGGCGATCCCGGCACTGGAAGCGGTGATCGCGCAAGCCTCGGGCCCCGGCTGGGCCGGCGGATGGCTCGACAATGACGGCTATCGGACGCTGGCGCGGCTGCAACTGGCGGCGCTGCGCTTCGACACCGGGGACAAGGACGGTGCGCTGAAGCTGTGGGACGCGGTGGCCGCCGACGGTGCCGCCGACGCGGTGCTGCGCGACACCGCCCGGCTGCAATGGGCGCTGCACGAGGTGGATGGCGGCGATCCGGCGCAGGTGCAGGCGCATCTGGCGCCGCTGCTGAACCCGGACAATCCGCTGCACGCGCTGGCCGAGGAGACCCAGGCGCTGCTGTCGCTGCGCCTGGGCAAGAAGGACGATGCCAAGGCCACGTTCAAGCGGCTGTCGCAGGACGTGACGGCGCCGCAGGGGGTGCGGGCACGCGCCGCCGGGCTGCTGGCGCAGTTGGGGGAATAGCGGCATGAAACGCATCGACGCCCCTGCTCTCACCGTGGCCCGGCGCACCGCGCTGATGCTGCCGCTGGCAGCGCTCAGCGGCTGCGGCATGTTCGATGGATGGTTCGGCTCCACCAAGCCGAAACTGCCCGGCCAGCGCTATGATGTGATGGCCCCGAACCAGGCGCTGGACGTGACCCAGGGCCGCCAGGTGACAGTACCGCCGCCGCTGGCCGATACCGGCTGGCCGCAGCCAGGCGGCAGCCCGGCGCATGGCGGCGGCAACTTGGCCGCCGTCGGGCCGTTGCGGCAGGTCTGGTCGTCCGATATCGGCCGCGGCACCAGTTATCGGCGGCGCATCACCGCCCAGCCGGTGGTGGCAGGCCGGCTGGTCTTCGCGATGGACAGCGACGCCGTGGCCTCGGCCTGGAACGCGCAGACCGGGCGCTCGGTGTGGGATTTCGACACCCAGAGCAAGGATAACCGCAGCACCAATGTCGGCGGCGGGATCTCGGCGGATGGCGGCACGCTGTACGCCGCCACCGGGCGGGCCGACCTGGTGGCGATCGAGACCGCCACCGGCAAGCCGCGCTGGCGGGTGAAGCTGCGGGCCGGCGCGCGCTCGGCGCCGACCATCGTGGACGGCAAGCTGTTCGTGCCGACGCTTGACGACCGGCTGGTGGGGCTGTCGGCAACCGACGGCAAGGAGTTGTGGTCCTATCAGGCGCCGAGTGCCGAGACCGCGATGCTGGGCCTGCCGGCGCCGGCCAGCGCCGATGGTATCGTGGTGGCCGGCTTCGCCAGCGGCGACCTGCAGGCGGTGCGGGCAATCTCCGGCACCGTGGTGTGGGCCGATAATCTCTCCGCGGCGCGCGGCCAGACCTCGCTGGTCGATCTTTCCACCATCCGGGCGATGCCGCTGATCCGCGACAGCGTGGTGTATGCAGTCAGCGTCGGCGGGCTGATGGTGGCGATCGACCTGCCCTCCGGCCGGCGGCTGTGGGAGCGCGCGATCGCGTCCGACAACACGCCGTGGCTGGCCGGGGAGTGGCTGTATGTGCTGACCACCGGCAACGAACTGGCGGCGATCAGCACGCGCGATGGCGCGGTGGCCTGGGTCAACCAGTTGGAGCGCTACGAGAATCCGGAGAAGCAGCGCGACCCGATCACCCTGATCGGGCCGGTGATGGCCGGCGGGCGACTGCTGGTGGTCGATTCGCTTGGCCGGATGCTGATTTGCGACCCGGTGACCGGCAAGCAGACCGGCCGGGTTTCGGTTTCCGGCGCCGGGGCGGTGGCGCCGGTGGTGGCGCTGGGGATGGTGTTCCTGGTGACCGCCAACGGCACACTCGCGGCGCTGCGTTGAGCGACGTGGCCGAACCGCCAGAGGAGCCGGCACAGGTTGCCCTGCCTCTGGTGGTGATCGCCGGGCGGCCGAACGTCGGCAAGTCGACGCTGTTCAACAAGCTGGCCGGGCGCCGCGCGGCGCTGGTCTCCGACATTCCCGGCGTGACCCGCGACCGCAAGGATGCGGAAGCGATGCTGCGCGGCCGGGCGGTGCGGCTGATGGACACCGCGGGGCTGGAGGAATCGGCGCCGGACAGTCTGTACGGGCGGATGCGGGCGTCCTCGGAGTCGGCGGTGGCGATGGCCGACCTGGTGCTGTTCGTGATCGACGCGCGGGCCGGCGTGACCAGTGCCGACGAGCATTTCGCCGCCTGGCTGCGGCGGCAGGACCGGCCGATTCTGCTGGTGGTGAACAAGGCCGAGGGGCGGGCCGGCAGCAACGCGGCGCTGGAGGCGTATTCGCTGGGGCTGGGCGAGCCGGTGGCGATCTCCGCCGAACATGGCGAGGGCATCGCCGACCTGATGCGCGAGATCGCCGAGCGGCTGCCGGATGCGCCGCGCGCCGCTGAGGAGGGCGACAAGCCGCTGAAGCTGGCGATCGTCGGGCGGCCGAATGCCGGCAAGTCGACGCTGCTGAACCGGCTGCTCGGCGAGGAGCGGATGATCACCGGGCCGGAACCGGGGCTGACGCGGGACGCGGTGGCGGTGCGATTCAGCGATAAGCACGGGGTGATCGAACTGGTGGACACCGCCGGGCTGCGCAAGCGGGCGCGGGTGGATGAGGGGCTGGAGCGGATGAGCACCTCGGCCAGCATCGAGGCGCTGAAGATGGCCGAGGTGGTGGTGCTGGCAGTCGACGCGCTGGAATGCGAACTGGGGCGCGGGCTGCATGAGCAGGATCTGCAGATCGCCCGGCTGATCGAGCGCGAGGGCCGCGCCTGCGTGCTGGCGATGACCAAGTGGGACGCGGTGGAAAATCGCGACCTGGCGCGCAAGCAGGTGTCCGACCGGCTGGAGACCAGCCTGTCGCAGATGAAGGGCATCCCGGTGGTGACGCTGTCCGGGCTGACCGGCCAGGGGGTGGACAAGCTGCTGCCGGCAGTCCGCAAGGCCCATGAGGTGTGGAACCTGCGGATCGGCACCGGGGCGCTGAACCGCTGGTTCGAAGGCGCGCTGGAACGGCATCAGCCGCCGCTGGTGCAGGGGCGCCGGCTGAAACTGCGCTACGTGACCCAGGCCAAGGCGCGGCCGCCGACGTTCGTGGTGTTCGGCACCCGGGCGGAGATGACGCCGGATGATTATCAGCGCTACCTGTCGAACTCGCTGCGCGAGACGTTCGATCTGCCGGGGACGCCGCTGCGGTTGCTGTTCCGGGGGACGAAGAATCCGTACGGGGAAGACAAGGAATAGGAAGGTCTTCTTTTTGTGAACAAAAAGAAGCAAAAAAACTTTCTATCCATTAAGGGTGTACGGAGTCTCCACTTCTCCAATGGATGAAGTTTTTTGCGCGCTTTTTTTCAAAAAAGCGCTGCTTGCTCCCTAATAACTGAGAAATCCGCCATCCACCGGCAGCGTCACCCCGGTGATCCATTTGGCCATCTGCGAGGCGAGGAACACCGCCGGCTGGGCGATGTCGTCCGGGGTGCCGATGCGGCCGAGCGGGATGCGGCCTTTGAAGTGGGCCATGTAGTTGGGGTCCTGGCGGGCTTTCTCGTTCAGCGGCGTGGCGATCAGGCCGGGGCCGATGGCATTGACGCGGATGCCGTGCGGCGACAGTTCGATCGCCAGCGCCTTGGTCAGTGCGCGGACTCCGCCCTTGGAAGTGGTGTAGGCGGCCGAGTTCGGGGCGGCGACGAAGGATTGCACCGAGCCGATATTGATGATCGCGCCCTTGGTTTCCTTCAGTTGGGCGATGAAGGCGGTGGTGACGTTGAACATGCCGTCGAGGTTGACCGCGAGTGTCGCGTCCCAGGCGGCGCGGGCGTCGGCGTCGTCCACCTTGCCGCGGCGGATGATGCCGGCGTTGTTGACCAGGATGTCGATCGGGCCGTGGCTGGCGCGGATGCTGGCGGCCAGCGCGTCGACGGCGGCGCGGTCGGTGACGTCGAGCCGGTAGGACAGGGCGGCGGTGACCGGGGTGACATCGGCGATTATCACGCGGGCGCCGGCGGCGGCCATCGCCTGGGCGATGCCGGCGCCGATGCCGGAGGCGGCGCCGGTGACGAGGGCGAGCTTGTCTTGCAATAGGCCGGGCATCTGGGTCTCCTGCGCTGTGCCGATGAGGGGGCGGCGGACTCTCACCCATGCGCCTCTCGACGGCAAGCGTGGCGGTTGACGCCGGCGCGGGGGGGTCGCATCGTGTTGCAGTACGCAACGAGGCTGCCATGATTTCCCGCGACAACCGCGTCAACGCGCTGATCGGCACCGGACACTTCCTGTCGCATTTCTACGGGCTGTGCCTGCCGCCGATGTTCCTGTTCTGGCAGGGCGCGTTCCAGGTGTCGTATGCGCAGCTTGGCCTGGCGGTGATGCTGATGGCCGGCGCCACCGCGGTGCTGCAGACGCCGGTGGGCTTTCTGGTGGACCGGCACGGGGCGCGGCGGTTTCTGGTCGGCGGCATCCTGCTGATGGCGCTGGGGATCGCCGGGATGGGGCTGGCGACGGCATACTGGCAGGTGCTGGTGCTGGCGCTGCTGTCGGGCGTGGGCAACTCGGTGATCCATCCGGTGGACTACGCCATCATGTCGGGCTCGGTGAGCAAGGAGGGCATGGCGCGGTCGTTCTCGGTCCATACCTTCAACGGCAATCTCGGCAATGTCAGCGCGCCGCCGGTGATCATCGCGCTTTCGGCGGCGCTGGGCTGGCGCGGGGCGTTGCTGGTGGTGGGCCTGCTTGGGGTGCCGCTGGTGCTGGCGGTGCTGCTGCAAAGCCGCATCCTGACCGACCAGGCGCGGCCGCAGCCGGCGGCCGGGATGAAGGCGATCAGCGGGCGGCAGTTGCTGCTGACCAAGCCGATGCTGCTGTTCTTCGGCTTCTATCTGCTGGGGGCGATGGCCGGCGCCGGGGTGCAGGCGTGGCTGATCACCGTGCTGCACACCGTGAAGGGGCTGGGGGTGGAGGTGGCGTCGTCGGCGCTCACCGGCTATCTGGCGGGCGTCGCCGCCGGGGTACTGGTGGGCGGCTACGCGGTGGGGCGTCTGCAGAACCGGCTGCTGGGCTTCGTGGTGCTGAGCACGGTGATCTCGTCAGCGCTGATGCTGGCGGTGGCCGGCGCCAGCCTGCCGGGGATCGTGGTGATCGTGGTGATGTTCGCCGCCGGGCTGGGGCTGGGCACCACCCGCACGCCGCGCGACATGATGGTGAAGGATGCCGCACCCGCCGGGCAGATCGGCAAGGTGTTCGGCTTCATCTCCTCTGGCCTGCCGCTGGGCACGGCGCTGACGCCGGTGCCGTTCGGCTTCCTGATCGACCGCGGGCATCCGGAACTGGTGCTGGTGCTGGTGGCGGCGCTGCTGGTGGGGAGCCTGTTGTGCCTGGGCGTCGCGCGTGGCTCGGCGCGGGTGGCGCTGGTGGCGGCGGCAGAGTAGCGGGGGCTACCAGCCGTTCACCCGCGGCCAGATCTCCGCCACCGTCTCGTCGCCATCGACGACGAAATAGCGGTCATGTGCGGCGGCGGTGAGGCAGGCGTGGTTGGGCGCGATGCGCAGCCGGTCGCCGACCTTGAAGCTGTCGGCGGAGATCGAGGGATCGAGTTCGATCACCCCGTGTTCCTGGTTGGCGCGGCGAACGATGGAGTGGCCGTAGCTGCGGCGGCCCAGCGTGTCGAGCATCAGGCCGAAGCCGTAATCGGTGGCGGTGGCCTCGGTGCTGCGGTCTTTCGACAGCGCCATGGCGCCGGCGTCGACGACGATGCGGTTCTCGGCGAGGCGGCGGCCGATGACGCTGGCCAGCACGGTGAGCGCCAGCGAGTCCGGCGCCACGGTGCCGATCTCGGCCTGGAACAGGTCGCCGAACATGTAGACGCCGGGGCGGGTCTCGGTGGCGCCCTCCAGCGTGGCGGCGTGGAGTGCTGTGGGCGAACTGCCGACCGAGACCACCGGGCAGGGGAAGCCGGCGTCGCGCAGCCGGGTGGCGGCGGTGACGGCGGCCAGCCGCTCGGTCTCGGCGATCCGCGCCATGTCGGCGGGGCTGCGGCCGGCATAGGAGTGGCCGGCATGGGTGAGCACGCCGGCCAGGCAGGGGCCGAGGCGGCCGGCAATGTCGAGCAGGGCCGGATCATCGGGCGCCAGGCCCCCGCGCGCCTCGCCGCAATCGATCTCGATCAGCGCCCGGATGGCGCCGGGGCGGGCGGCGATGGCACTGGCGGTATCGGCGTCGTCGGTGATCAGCGTGAGGGTGGCGCCGGAACTGGCGAGGCGGACCACGGCGTCCAGCTTATGCGGTGTGATGGCGACCGCGTAGAGGATGTCGGTGATGCCGTGGGCGAGGAAATATTCGGCCTCGGCCAGGGTGGAGACGGTGATGCCGCCGGCGGCCGGTGGCACCGCCAGCGCCATGCGGGCGACGTCGTGCGATTTCGCGGTCTTCAGGTGCGGGCGCAGGGTGACGCCGTGGCGGGCGACGGCGGCGCCCATGCGGGCCAGGTTGCGCTGCAGGATGCCGCGATCGAGCACCAGGCAGGGGGTGGGCAGGTCCTCGAGCTTCATGCCGGTTGGTTCCCAGGGCTTACAGCGCGATGCCGAGCAGATCGGCGATACGCGGCGTGGCCTTGAGGCCGCTGCCGGTCAGCACCAGCACAGTGGTCTGCTCCGGCCGGATGGCGCCGCTGTCGAGCAGGCGGGAGAACGCGGCGGCGGCCTGGGCGCTGGTCGGCTCGACATAGACGCCGGTGCGGGCCAGCGCGAGGGTGGCGGCGGCGATTTCGGCCTCGCTGAGCAGCACCGCGCCGCCGCCGGAGCCGCGCAGGGCGCCGAGCACCTCGGGCAGCCGCAGCGGCTGGGCGATGGCGGTGCCCTCGGCGATGGTCGGGCGGATCGGGGTTTGCACCATGGTGTCGCCGCCGGCCAGGAAGGTGGCGGCGATCGGGCCGCAATTCTCCGGCTGGGCGGCGAACAGGCGCGGCAGCGACTCGATCTCGCCGGCGCGCAGCAGTTCGGCAAAACCGATCTCGCAGCCGAGCACGTTGGAGCCGGCGCCGCAGGGGATGATGATGTTGTCCGGGGCGCGGAAGCCGAGATCCTCCCACAGCTCGTAGGCCAGCGTCTTGGTACCGTGCAGGAAGAACGGCTGCCAGTTATGGCTGGCGTAGAACACCTCGGCGGCGCGGGCGACGGCGGCGTCCGACGTCGCCTGGCGGCTGCCGGGGATCAGTTCCACCTCGGCGCCATAGGCGCGCATGGCGACGGTCTTGGCCGGGCTGGTGCTGTCCGGCGCCATGATGGTGGCCTGCATCCCGCCGGCGGCGGCATAGGCGGCGACGGCGGCGCCACCGTTGCCGCTGCTGTCCTCCAGCACCGCATCGACGCCCTGCTGGCGCAGCAGCGACAGCATCACGCTGGCGCCGCGATCCTTGAAGCTGCCGGTGGGCATGAACCATTCGCATTTCAGCAGCGCCTCGGCACCGTGCAGGCGGCGCGGCACCAGCGGCGTGCAGCCCTCGCCCATGCTGATCGGCTGGGCGCAGGCCAGCGGCAGGGCGGCACGGTAGCGCCAGATGCTGCGCTCTGCGGTGTCGATCTGGCGGCGGGTGATGCCGGGCAGCGGGGTGAGCAGCAGCGGGGCGTGGGCGGTGCCGCACCAGCGCGGCGCCTCGATCGGGAAGGTTTCACCGGAGCGCGGATCAAGATAGGCGGGTGTCATCGATCGGTCCTCATCGCCGCAGGCTGGCGCTGCGGCGGCGGTTGGTCAACCATGCGCGGCAGAGTATCAGGGAGCCGCAGGACATGCCGGATTTCGCCACCGAAGTAACCGCCCTGGCGCAGCAGATGGTGCGGATCGACAGCCGCAGCACGCTCTCCAACCTGGCGATGGCCGAGTGCGTCGAGGCGGCGCTGGGCGGGTTCGTGGTGGAGCGGCTGGATTATACCGATGTCGCCGGGGTGGCGAAGCGGGCACTGGTGGCGCGCAAGGGGGCGGGCAGCGGCGGGCTGGCGTTCTCCGGGCATATGGACACGGTGCCGGACACAGGCTGGCAGGATGATCCGTGGTCGGGCCGGATCGCGGATGGCGTGTTGCACGGGCTGGGCAGTGCCGACATGAAAGGCCAGGTGGCGGCAGCCATCGTCGCAGCAAGACATCTGCCTGACAGAGTGCCGGTAACCCTGCTGATCACCACCGACGAGGAGACCACCAAGGCCGGCGCCCGGCTGGTCGCAGCGAAATCGGTGCTGGCGCGCGAGGCCGGGCTGTCCGGCATCGTGGTGGTGGAGCCGACCGGCATGGTGCCGGTGCGCGGGCATCGCAGCTCGATCACCTTCACCGCTCTGGCGCACGGGGTGCAGGCGCATTCCTCCAGCGGGCGCGGGCGCAACGCCAACTGGGTGATGGCGCCGTTCCTGATGGAGATGCGGGCGATCCATCAGCGACTGCAGGACGATCCGGCGCTGCACGATCCCGGCTACGACCCGCCATTCGGCGACTTCAACCTGGTGATCGACAACCACGGAGCGCCGGTGAACATGACGGTGCCGCTCACCACCGTACGGATCAAGTTCCGCACCAGCGCCAGCGTCGACCCGCTGCCGATCCGCGATGCGGTGCGGGCGGCGGCAGCGCGCTGCGGGGTGGAACTCAGCGAACTGGCCGAGGGCAGGCCGCCGGAACTGCCGGCGACGCATCCGCTCATCCAACTCTGCGCCGCACTGACCGGGCGGGCGGCGGTGGTGGTGGCCTATGGCACCGATGCCTCGGAGTTGCAGGATATCGCGCCCTGCGTCGTGCTCGGCCCCGGCGATATCACGGTGGCGCATACCCCTGTGGAGCGCATCGCGCTGGCCGATCTGGCGGCTTCGGTGCCGGTGTTCATGCAACTGGCTCAGGCGGCGTCTTCTCCTTGACACCCAGAATATGGGCGATCGCGCGGGTCAGGTCCGGGCGGTTCAACGTGTAGAAATGGAACTCGTCGACGCCATTGGCCTGCAGCACACGAACCTGCTCGGCGGCGACGATGCAGGCCACCATGCGGCGGATTTCCGGGTCGTTCTCGGTGCCGTCGAACATATCGCCGAGCCAGCCGGGGATGCTGGTGCCGCACATCGCCGAGAACCGCACCGCCTGGGCGAAATTCGATACCGGCATGATGCCAGGCACGATCGGCGCGGTGATGCCGGCGGCCAGGCAGCGGTCGAGGAAGCGCAGATAGGTCGCGGTGTCGAAGAAATACTGGGTGATCGCCCTGGTGGCGCCGGCGTCGAGCTTGCGCTTCAAATTGTCCAGGTCGTCGAGCGGGCTGCGGGCGGCAGGGTGGATTTCCGGATAGGCGGCGACCGAGATTTCGAAGTCGGCGACCCGGCGCAGCCCGGCGACCAGATCGGCAGCATAGGCGTAGCCGCCGGGATGCGGGCTGTACTCGTTGCCGGGCGGCGGATCGCCGCGCAGCGCCACGACGTGACGGATGCCGGCCTCCCAGTAGCCGCGCGCCACGGCATCCACCTCGGCCCGCGTCGCGCCGACGCAGGTGAGGTGGGCGGCCGGCAGCAGATCGGTCTCCCGCACCAGCCGGGCCACGGTGGCGTGGGTGCGGGCCTGGGTGCTGCCACCAGCGCCGTAGGTCACCGAGACGAAGCGCGGCGCCAACGGGGCCAGCCGCTGGATGCAGGTCCAGAGCTGCTGCTCCAGTTCGGCGGTGCGCGGCGGGAAGAATTCGAACGACAGCTGCGGCGGCGCCTGTTGCGCACCCCGTGGCGGCAGCGGCCCGATTCGCTCGCCGGCCAGCCAGCGCTGCAAGGTCGGGCGCGGGTCGTGCATGTCGCCCATCGGCGGTTTCCCTTGTCGAAAATTCGCGGCGAGATCGGTCAGGGTGCTGTGGCGCACCCCGACCGATGAGCATCAGGCGTGGGCGCGTGCGGCCCCGATCCGTGCAGCCTGGGCGGCGGCGACCATGTTCTCGATCGCCGGCCGAACCTCCGGCCATTTGCGGGTTTTCAGGCCGCAATCCGGGTTCACCCAGATCTGGTCGGCCGGCAGCCGCCGCGCCGCCGCCGCCAGCAGCCGGGTCATCTCGTCGGTGGCCGGCACGCGTGGCGAGTGGATGTCATAGACCCCGGGGCCGATCTCGGCCGGGTAGTGGTAATCGGCGAACGCGTCGAGCAACTCCATCTGCGACCGCGCGGTCTCCATCGAGATCACATCGGCATCCATCGCGCCGATCGAGGCGATGATGTCGTTGAACTCCGAGTAGCACATGTGAGTGTGGATCTGCGTCGCGTCCGCCACCCCGGAGGAGGTGATGCGGAAGCATTCCACCGCCCAGTCGAGGTAGCCCTGCCATTCGCCGTGGCGCAGCGGCAGCCCCTCGCGCAGCGCCGCTTCGTCGATCTGGATGATCGCGGCACCCGCCTTCTCCAGGTCCACCACCTCGTCGCGGATGGCGAAGGCGATCTGCCGGCAGGTGGCGCTGCGTGGCTGGTCGTCGCGCACGAACGACCAGTTGAGGATGGTGACCGGCCCGGTCAGCATGCCCTTCATCGGCCGCTCGGTCAGCGACTGCGCGTACTGCCACCAGGCGACCGTCATCGGCTGCGGGCGGGAGACGTCGCCATAGATGATCGGCGGGCGCACGCAGCGCGAGCCGTACGACTGCACCCAGCCGAATTTGGTGAACACGAAACCGGACAGTTGCTCGCCGAAATACTGCACCATGTCGTTGCGCTCGAACTCGCCATGCACCAGCACGTCGAGCCCGACCTGCTCCTGCCACGCGACCGCGCGGGCGGTCTCCTGGCGCAGGAATTCGGCGTAGGCGGCGTCGTCGATCACCCCCTTGCCATGATCGGCGCGGGCCTTCCTGATCTCCGGGGTCTGCGGGAAGGAGCCGATGGTGGTGGTGGGGTAGGCCGGCAGATGCAGCCGGTCACGCTGGGTGGCGCGGCGGGCCTTGAAGGCGGACGGCCGGTGCGCCAGGGCGGGGTCAGTCGAGGCGGCGCGGGCCAGAACCGCCGGGTCGTTGATCCGCGGCGAGACGCGGCGCGAGGCGACTGCCGCCGAGGCCGCGGCCAACGGGCCGGCGACGCTGTCGCGGCCGTGGTTCAGCGCCTTGGTCAGCACCGCCAGTTCGGCGATCTTCTGCACCGCGAAGGCGAGCCAGTTGCGGATTTCCTGATCCAGCCCGGTCTCGCGGTCGAGGTCGATCGGGGTGTGCAGCAGCGAGCATGACGGCGCCAGGACCACGCTGCGGCCGCTGGCGACCACCGGGGCGACGCGGTCGAGGATGGCGTTGAGATCGGCCTTCCAGACGTTGCGCCCGTCGATCACCCCGAGCGACAATACCAGGTCGGGCCGCGCGCCGGCCAGCACCGCGGCGAGTTGCTCTGGCGCGCGGACCAGGTCGATGTGCAGGCCATGCACCGGCAGCGCCAGCGCGGTAGCAAGATTGTCGCCCAGCGCGCCGAAATAGGTGGTGAGCATCAGGCGCGGCGCCCCGGCGGCGCCGGTCAGCGCGGCATAAGCTCGCGCGTAGGCCGCGCGGGCGGCGTCGGTGAGGTCCAGCACCAGGCAGGGTTCATCAATCTGCACCCAGCCCGCGCCCGCATCGGCCAGCCCGCGGAGCACCTCGGCATAGACCGGCAGCAGACGCGCCAGCAGGGTCAGCGGGTCGAAGTCGCTGCCACGCGCCTTACCGAGCAGCAGGTAGCTGACCGGGCCGAGCAGCACCGGCCGGGTGTCGATGCCCAATGCTTTGGCTTCCAGATACTGGTCGAGCGCCTTGGTGGAGGCCAGCCGGAACACTTGGTCGACGGTGAATTCGGGCACCAGGAAATGGTAGTTGGTGTCGAACCACTTGGTCATCTCGGCGGCAGGCGCGCCCTCGCCGTCATGCGCGTGAGCATGGCCGCAGTCCGCGTGGACAATGTTGCCCTGGGCGCCGCGCGCCATGGCGAAATAGGTTTTCAGGCTGACCCGATCTTCCGTGCTGCCGTAGATCGCCGGCACCGCGCCGACCATCGCGGTGGTGTCGAGCACATGGTCGTAGAGCGAGAAGTCGTTGGACGGCACGATATCGGCGCCCAACGCGCGCTGGCGCTTCCAGGCCTCGGCGCGCAGATCAGCGGCCGTGGCGAGCAGGGCGGCGGCATCGGTTTTCCCCGCCCAGTGGCTTTCCAGCGCGGTTTTCAACTCGCGCCGCGGGCCGATGCGCGGAAATCCGAGGGTGGCGACGGTGACGGTCATGGCAGCCTCTAACCAAAGTTATGGCGAGACCTGGGCCGGGCGCATGGCCGGCCGGCACCCCGCCGGGGACGTTATGTGCCGAGGCAGGTCACCTGACTCGCGGGCCGCCGCCTGCAGCTGTGCGGACGGCGCCAGCGTCGTACCGGCTTCCCTCTTGGCTCCCCGCCAGAGGCGACGGGAAGGACCACGACCAGCGCATCTCGCGCCACGGCCCTTCGGATGTCAATGGCTATAAAGATATGTTTATGTATATTGGATGCAGAGTTCACCGGACCGCGTGGTGCGCGGCGGACAGCCTGCCGGCGTCAGGCGTGCCGATGAGGGTCGGGAGCGGTATCCTGCGGGGCACCCGGGTCGGGGGCGCCATCGGCGAGGGCGGCGAAGCCGGCCTTCAGCGCCGTCTGGTCCTCTTCGGACAGGTCTTCCAGGCGCAGCAGTGCGTTGCGGGCGCCCTCGCTGGCACGGATCAACTCATCCAGCTTCAGTTGCAGCGCGGTCATGTCGCGGTTCTGGGTGTTCTGGATCAGGAACACCATCAGGAAGGTGATAATGGTGGTGCCAGTGTTGATCACCAGTTGCCACGTGTCGGAGTAGTCGAACACTGGCCCGCTGACCACCCAGAGCAGGATGACGGCGCAGGCGGCGGCGAAGGTGACGGGATGCCCGCTGGCCTTGGAGGTGAACTGCGCTGCGCGATTGAAGGCTTCGGCAAACGGATGCGCCCTGGTCTTTGCGGCGGCCGGCTGCTGGTCCATGCTGATGTTTCCGTGTGGATATGTTGCGTTCCTGTCAGCAGATGGGAGAACAGAATGCCCATTGCAAACTGTATCACGAACAGGTGCTGGACTCGCCGCGGCACGCGCCGCAGAACTAGCCCAACCCCGCATCGAGAGGTTTGCCGCATGTCCCCCTCCCCCGACTGGCTCGGCCTTGGCGGCAAGCTCTGCGTGGTGACCGGCGCCGGCGGCGGCATGGGGCGGGCGATCGCCGCTAGCCTGGCCGATGCCGGAGCGCGGCTGGTGCTGCTGGAGCGTGACGCCGGTTTGCTGGCGGCGGTCGCCGGCGAGGCGACACGGCCAGGCATCGCACCGCCGCTGGCGATCGGCTGCGATGTGTCCGACCCCGCCAGCGTCGCCGCCGCCGCCGCGCGCTGCCTGGCGGAGCGCGGGCCGGCCGAGGTTCTGGTGAACAATGCCGGGCTGCTGCGGCCGGGGCCGCTGGCGGACCTGACGCTTGCCGACTGGAACGGGCTGCTGGCGATCAATCTCAGCGGCTATTTCCTCTGCGCCCAGGCGTTCGGCGCGCAGATGCGCGGGCGCGGCGGGGCGATGGTGCATGTCGCCTCGATCGCCGCCAGCCACGCGCAGGGGTTCAGCGGCGCCTACAGCGTCAGCAAGGCCGGGGTGGTGATGCTGTCACGCCAGATCGCCACCGAATGGGGGCCGGACGGGGTGCGCAGCAACGTGGTCAGCCCCGGCATGGTGGAAACCCCGATGAGTGCGGCGTTCTACGTGGCGCCGGGGGTGCGCGAGCGGCGCAGCGCGGTGGTGCCACGCGGACGGATCGGCACGCCGCAGGATATCGCCGACGCGGTGCTGTTCCTGGCCAGCGCCCGGGCGGATTACGTCAGCGGCGACGAGATCGTGGTGGATGGCGGGTTCACCCGCGGGATCATGAACCTGGTGCCGCGGCCGGGGCATGACAGGAAATAAAGTCTTCTTTTTGTGAACAAAAAGAAGCAAAAAAACTTTCTATCCATTTTGGAGACTCCGGAATCTCCCGCGCCCCGCTGTTGCAAGGCGGATAGAAGTTTTTTGGTTCTTTTTTTCAAAAAAGAACCCTTACTTTAGTTTCGCTGTCGCCCTCAATTGCTCAGGCGTGGCGCTACCCAGTCCGAAGAACTCCAGATAGGCCGGGATCATCTCGAACAACATATCGGTGCCCGGCTGCACCTTGCAGTTGCGTGCCTGGGCGGCGCGCAGCAATGGAGTGAAGGTTTCGCGCATCACCACGTCAGCCACGAAGCTGCCGGCGGTCAGGCGTTCGGGGTCCAGGGGCAGCTTGTCGCCCTCGTTCATGCCGAGCGGCGTGGCGTTGACCACGATGTCGTAGCCGGCGGGGTCGTGGGTGCCGGTGGCGAGGGCGAGCGCCGGGAAGTGGCGGGCGAGGCGGGCGGCGAGGGCCTCGGCGGCGGCCGGGGCGAGGTCGAACAGGCCGAGGGCGCCGATGCCGGCTTCGGCCAGCGAGGCGGCGATGGCCGAGCCGACGCCGCCGCTGCCGATCACCAGCGCGCGGGCGCCGGCGGCGCTGCGGCCTTTGCGCTGCATGCCGCGCACGAAGCCGCTGCCGTCGAACATGTCGCCGGTGAGGCTGCCGTCGGGCTCGCGGCGGATGGCGTTGCAGGCGCCGGCGATCTGCGCGGTGCGGCTAAGGCGGTCCAGCATGCCGGCGGTGGTGATCTTGTGCGGCATGGTGACCAGCGCGCCGATGATGTTGGTGAGGGTGAACAGCGGGCGCAGGCACGCGGCGTAATCGGCCGATTGCAGGCCCATCGGCACCACGATGGCGTCGATGCCCTGGGCGGCAAACCAGGGGTTGTAGATCATCGGCGCCTTGAACAGCGCGGTGGGGTAGCCGAGATGGGCGATCAGGCGGGTGGTGCCGGTGATCATCGCTATAGCGGCGCGGCCGCGACCGGGTGCAGCCGGGCCTGGGCGGCGGCGCGCACCGGGGTGTTGGCGGCGCCGAAGCCGGCATAGCCGCCGTCGCGCTGCACCGCCTCGAAGAAGAAGCGTTCGGCGAAGGCATCGGTGTAGAGGTGGCGGAAGCTGCCGCCCTCGTCCTGGTCGTAGAGCAGGCCGTGCGATTGCAGGCCGGCGAGGTCGGCGTCAGCCAGCGGCCAACGGGCGCCGAGGTCGTCGTAGTAGTTGGCCGGCATCGGCAGCAGCGGCGCGTGCGAGCGGCGCAGCGCCTCGGCGGTGCGGCAGAGGTCGGCGGTGGCCAGCGCTATGTGATGTACGCCAGCGCCGGCATAGGCGGAGATGAAGCGGCCGGTGGCGGTGGCGTGGCTCTCGGACGCGTTCAGCGCCAGGCGGACGGCGCCGTCCGGGCTGACCAGGGCGCGGCTGCGCACCAGGCCGAACGGGTCGGGGGTTTCCAGCTGCGGTTGCGGGGCGAGGCCGAACACCGCGCGCCAGAACAGCACGAAGCTGTCCATCCGGCCCTCCGGCACCGCCTGGACGATATGGTCGATGCCGAGCAGGCCGGCGCCGGTGTCATCGCCGGGGATCAGGTGGAAATCGTCGTGCCAGAACGGGTGGCCGCCCTGTTCCGGCGCCACCAGATAGATCAGCGTGCCGTCCGGCGCGCGAACCGCCGGGATGCGGCGCTCGCCGGCGCCGATCCGCTCCTGCCATTCCGGGCAGAGCAGGGTCCGGGCGCGGGCCAGGGTGCGGGCGGCGTCGTCCACCAGCAGCGCCATGGCGCAGACCGAGGGGCCGTGTAGCTGGAAATGCTCGGCGGCGGCGCTGTCCTGCTCGCTGTTCAGCACCAGGTTGATCTGGCCCTGGCGGTAGAGGTCGACCGCTTTGGAGCGGTGACGGCCGGCATGGCGGAAACCGAGGCTGCGCAGATAGCCGCCCAGCGCCTCGGTGGTGACGGCGTCGACGGCGAATTCCAGGAAGGCGACGCCGCCCAGGTGTGCAGGGGCCGGCAGTGCTGTGGGGCCGGTCGCCTCGGCTTCGGCCAGGATCAGCGAGCGCAGGCCGTCGCGCGCGATCATCCGGGCGGGGGCGGCGCGGAAATGGTCGTTGAATACCTCCAGCGACAGCGGGCCGCTGTAGCCGCTGGCCAGCACAGCGCGCAGGAAATCGGTCACCGGCAGGTCGCCCTGGCCGGGGAAGCTGCGGTAGTGGCGGCTCCAGGACAGCACGTCCATGCTGAGCCGGGGCGCGTCGGCCAGTTGCACGTAGAAGATGCGCGCGCCCGGCAGGTCGGCGATGCCGGCGGGGTCGTCGCCCAGCGCCAGGGTGTGGAAGCTGTCGACGATCAGGCCGAGGGCGGCGTGGTCGGCCAGTTGCACGATGCGCCAGGCGTCGCGCCATCGCTGCACGTGGCGCCCCCAGCTTAGCGCCTCGTAGCCGATGCGCAGGCCGCGGCGGGCCGCGCATTCGGCCATTGCGGCGAGGTCGGCGGCGGCGCGGGCGTCGTCGGCCAGGGCGGCGGGGTGGGTGTTGCTGCAGACCAGCAACAGGTCGGTGCCGAGCGCCTGCATCACGTCGAACTTGCGTTCGGCGCGGTCCAGGTTGCGGCTGCGCTGCGGCTCCTCCATCGCCTCGAAGTCGCGGAACGGCTGGTAGATGTCGATCCTGAGACCGAGATCGTCGGCGATGCGGCGAACCTCGGCGGGCGAGCCGTCGAAGCTCAGCAGGTCGCCTTCCATGATCTCGACGCCGTCGAACCCGGCGGCGGCAGCGGCTTCCAGCTTGTCCTGCAGGGTGCCGCTGAGCGCCACGGTAGCGATCGATTTGGGCCGCGGATGCAGCATGGCGGCGCCCCCCTTGGGTGCAGGTTTCAGGCGATGGCGACGGTCTGGCCGGTGGCGGCGGCCTGGTGGATGGCGGCCACCACCTTCAGGGTATTTAGGCCCTCGCGGCCGGAGACGACAGGGGGTTGCGTGCCGCGGATCACCGCGGCGAAGTTGCGCAACTGCAACGCCAGCGGATGGCCTTGGGGGGTGGGCAGGCGTTCCGCGCCGATCGGGGTCATCCAGTCCGGCGTGCCGGTGTGCGACCAAAGGTCGAGATAGGGCAGGCTCAGCGAACCCTGGGTGCCGCCGAGCAGGATGCAGCTTTCCGCAGTTTGCGTGTAATCGGGGTTCTCGCCGACGGTCAGCTCCCAGCTCCACGGGGCGGCGATAGTGTCGGACACGGTGATGGTGCCGAGCACGCCGCTTGCGAAGCGCAGCAGGATCGCCGCGGTGTCCTCCACCTGGTGGCCGCGCACGGCGTTGCTCTCCTCGGCCTGCACCGAGGCGACCTCGCCGCATAACGCGCGCAGCAGATCGACGTCATGGATGATGTTGGTCAGGATCGGGCCGGCGCCGGGGGCGCGGCGCCAGGCGGGGGCGAAATACGAAGCCGGCTTGTGGAACCAGCAGGTCGCGTGCACCGCCACCAGACGGCCGAGCCGCCCGGCCTCGATCGCCTGCTTCGCCTGACGCAGCAGCGGGTTGTGGCGGCGGTGATGGCCGATCAGCAGCTTCACGCCGGCCGCTTCCGCCGCGTCCACCAGCCGGGTAGCGCCTGGCACTTCGTCGGCGATCGGCTTCTCCACCAGCATCGGCAGGCCGGCGGCGACACATTGCAGCCCGAGTGCGACATGCGATTGCGTCGGGGTGGCGACGATCACCCCATCTGGCCGGTCGGCCGCCAGCAGGCTGGCCAGATCGGGGTGCCAAGGCACACCAAGCTCCGCCGCCCAGGCTCGCGCCGCCGGCATCGGGTCGACAATCGCCGCCAGCGCCAGCGCGCCGTCCGCCTGCATATGATGCACATGCTGGCGGCCGATGACCCCGGCGCCCAGCAAAGCCAGCCTGATCGCTTGTGTTGCCATGCTTCACCCTCCAATTGATGCAAGTGTTGGCCAGCGCGTCGGCCGCGTCTACAGTCGGGCAGGAATACGGCATGCAGGCCAGAGGGCAGAGGACGCCATGAACCATACCGCGAGCCGGGAGACGCTGCTGGCGCAGGCGAGCGAGCATTTCGACGTGCTGATCGTCGGCGCCGGCATCTCCGGCGTCGGCGGCGCCTACCATCTGACCCAACAGTGCCCGGACCAGAGTTTCGTGGTGCTGGAGTCGCAAGAGAGCTTCGGCGGCACCTGGCTCACCCATAAATACCCCGGCATCCGCTCGGACAGCGACCTGTACACCTTCGGCTACCGCTTCAAGCCCTGGGTCGGCGCGCCGATCGCCACCGCCGCGGAAATCCGCAAATACATGGGCGAGGTGATCGAGGACAACGATCTCGGCCGCCATATCCGCTACGGCTACCGCATCGAGCGGGCCAACTGGTCGAGCGCCGCCCGGCTATGGACCATCGAGGCGGTGCGCGGCGACACCGGCGAAGCCGCCCGCTTCACCGCCGGCTTCCTGTATATGTGCCAGGGCTACTATCGCCACAGCGAGGGCTACACCCCGGAATGGCCCGGCATAGCGGATTTCCACGGCCGCGTCGTGCATCCGCAGACCTGGCCCGCCGACCTCGATTATCGCGGCAAGCGGGTGGTGGTGATCGGCTCCGGCGCCACCGCCGCCACCGTGGTGCCGAACATCGCCGATGACTGCGCCCATGTGACCATGCTGCAACGCACCCCCACCTTCTTCCGCGTCGGCCGCAACGCCATCGAGCTGGCGGACGAGTTGCGCACCCTGCAGATCGACGAGACCTGGATTCACGAGATCGTCCGCAAGAAGATCCTCTACGAACAATCGGTGTTTACCAGCCGCAGCTTCTCCGAACCGGACAAGGTGAAGCAGGAGTTGCTGGCCGGTGCGCGGCATTATCTCGGGCCGGACTACGACATCGCCACCCATTTCACCCCCGCCTACCGGCCCTGGCGGCAGCGCATCGCCTTCATCCCGGATGGCGACCTGTTCCAGGGTATCCATGACGGCAAGGCTTCCGTCGTTACCGACGAGATCGAGCGCTTCGTGCCGCAAGGCATCAGGCTCAAATCTGGCAAGCTGCTGGAAGCCGACATCATCGTCACCGCCACCGGCTTCCATCTCAACGTGCTGGGCGACATTGCCTTCGCGATCGACGGCAAGCCACTCGATTTCGCCGACACCGTCACCTATCGCGGCATGATGTTCACCGGCGTGCCGAACCTCGCCTGGGTGTTCGGCTATTTCCGCGCCAGCTGGACCCTGCGCTCCGACCTGGTCGGCGATTTCGTCTGCCGCCTGCTGCACCACATGCAGGCCAAAGGCGCCCGCCAGGTGAACGTCGCGCTGCGCCCGCAGGATGCCGATATGCCATTATTGCCGTGGATCGACCCGGAGAACTTCAACCCCGGCTACCTGATGCGCGGCATGCACCTGCTGCCCAAACGCGGCGACAACCCCGAATGGGCGCATACCCAGGATTACTGGGCGGAAAAAGACGCGTTCCCGGCCATCGACCTCGATGACCCCGCCTTCATCTACGACGCCCCACAACCAGGAGGCACCACCATGCCCAAGACCCTCGCAGACTTCGCCGCCGAATGTCACAGCGCGATTGCCGCCGATCCCGGCCCGGCCGGCCGCCAGAAAATCTGCGCCGTGGTGCAGGAGATGATCAACACCCCCGGCTTCGTCGACGCCTACATCAAGGAAGACGGGCCGGAGCGGCAAATCATCTACCAGGACAAGGATTTCGGCTTCTGCATCCTGGCGCATAACTACCAGGGGGCGAAGGACAGCTCCCCGCACGACCACGGCCCCACCTGGGCGATCTACGCCCAGGCCACCGGCGAGACCATCATGACCGACTGGGAGAAGCTGGAGGAGGCGACACCGGAAAAACCCGGCCGCGTGCGCGCCACCAAGGTCTACACGCTGACCCCAGGCATGGCCTACCTGTACAACGAGGGCGAGTTGCACTCGCCGCGCCGCGAGGCCTCCACCCGGTTGATCAGGGTCGAGGGGCTGGATGTCAGCAAGATTCGCCGGCTGAAATATACTGCGGTGGAAGCAGCGGCGGCGAAGTAGGGAAGTCTTCTTTTTGTGAACAAAAAGAAGCAAAAAAACTTCATCCCCTGGCGTATTGGACGCCAGGGGATGATCTTTTCAGGCGCCCGCTACCGATACGGATGCCAGCGGCCATAGCGGTCCACCCAGCCGTGCCGGCGTGGCGGGTGATAATACCGCGGCGGCGGCGGCCGGTAGCGGGGTTCCACCCACACCCGGCGGCCGAAGCGATCGACGGCCCAATAAATCGGCTGGATCCCCAGCGACGCGGCCGGCACAGCATTTGGCGCCGGCACCACCATCGCGGCCTCCGCATTGCCAGCGCTGGCGCCCATCGCCGCCATTCCCAGCCCGATCACCAACGCCGCCTGGCCAAACCGTGTTCGCCAGGGCGATGCATCGTTCATCCGCTATCCTCCTGTCTGATTCGCTCGCCGGGTCGAAATCCGCGGCAAGGGCCGGCCAACGCCGGGGGTGCGCATCGAATAAATCCGGGCAACGCCATACGCATCACCAGGCTCAGGATACCGTTTAGCCGATCAAGATGGCGCAGTGGTGGCGACAACACGACAATTCGCCGCGATGTGCCGACGAAATGTAATTCATCGTCGGTGACAATGTTGCGGAATTTGACGCGGCGGGCGGTGGACGCCGAATTCAGCGCACCGCGCCCAGTTCCGGCAATGCCCGCGCCCAGGCCCGCAGCCCGTCATCGAACGACGACATGCGGAAGAACTCGTTCGGCGCATGGATGTTCTCGTCGGCGATGGCATAGGACAGCGTCACCGTCTCCAGACCCAGCGCCGCCTTCACCATCGAGGAGATCGGCAAGGTGCCACCGATCCCCACCCGCAGCGGCCGCCTTCCATGCACCTGCTCGGTCACCCGCTCGATCGCAGCCAGAAACCGGTCATCCTCCGGCACCGCATAGGCGGCGCTGCCGCCGCGGCCATGCGCCACCGTCAGATCGGCCCAGGCCGGCAACTGCGCCCGTAGATGCGCCTCCACCGCGGCTGCCACCTTCGCCGGCACCTGGCCGGGGCCGAGCCGGCAGGTCAGCTTGGCGCTGGCCTGCGCCGGGATCACCGTCTTGCCGCCGGCACCCTGGTAGCCGCCGGTGATGCCGTTGATCTCCACCGTCGGGCGAAACCACAGCGATTCCAGCAGCCCGACGCTGCCCTCGGCGAGGCCGGCCTCGATCGCCCCCGGCCGAGCGCCGATCTCGGCGAAAAACTTGGCCTCGTCAAAGCCGAGCGCCTGCATGCTGGCATAATCGGCGTTGCCCGGCCGGCGCAGCCCGTCGAACAGGCCCGGCACCGCGATGCGGTTCGCCTCGTCATGCAGGCTGGCCAGCAGCTTGCTCAGCACCGCGATGGCGTTGCCCACCGGGCCGCCGAACCGGCCCGAATGCAGGTCGTGCCCGGCGGTGCGCACGGTGATCTCCATGCCGACATTGCCGCGGCTGTTGGTGTTCACCGTCGGCAGTCCGGGCCGCCAGCGGCCGCCATCCGCACTCACCAGCACGTCGGACGCCAGCAGATCGCGGTATTTTTCCAGGATCGCCGGGATGGTGCGGCTGCCGCTCTCCTCCTCGCCTTCCAGCAGCAGCTTGACGTTCACCGGCAGCCCGCCGGTCACCGCCAGCCAGCCCTCGATCGCCGACACCGCGATCCACAGCGGCGACTTGTCGTCCGACGCGCCGCGCGCGCTATAGGTGCTGCCATCGGCACTGAAGGTCGGCTCGAACGGCGGCGTGGTCCACAATTCCAGCGGGTCCGGCGGCTGCACGTCGTAATGGCCATAGACCAGGATGGTCGGTGCCCCCTCGGCATGGCACCACTGGCCAAACACTGTCGGGTTGCCGCCGCCATCGAGCAGCTGCACATCCTCCAGCCCGATGCGCTGCAGGCGGGCGCGCAGGATTTCCGCCGCCTCGCCCATGCCGGCCAGATAGGCCGGGTCGGTGGAGACGCTCGGCACCCGCAGCAGCACGAACAACTCGTCCAGCAGCCGCTGCCGGTGCTCCGCCAGCCATGCCTCAACCGCGTCGACGCTCATTTGCCGCCATCCACCGAGATGATCTGCCCGTTGACGAAGCCGGCGAGGTCGGAGGCGAAGAAGATCACCGCATTGGCGATATCCTGCGCGCTGCCCAGCCGCTGCATTGCGATCCGCTCTACCAGCGCCTTCTGGCCCTCGGCGCCGTAGGCCTCCCACTGCAACTCGGTGGAGGGGTTGGAGCGGATGAAGCCGGGAGCGACCGAATTCACCGTGATGTTGAACGGCCCCAGTTCGTGCGCCAGTTGCCGCGTCAGCCCGACCACCGCGTGCTTGGCGCTGCAATACGCCTGGATGCCGGTCAGCGACGCCTGCAACCCGGCGCCGGAGCTGATATTGACGATCCGCCCCTCGCGGGCCTTTTTCATGCCCGGCGCCGCGGCGCGGCACAGCGCCATCGCGGCGTTGACGTTGACCGCGAAAATCCGGTCCCAGGCGTCGTCCGACACCTCGTCCAGCGGCTGCGGCACCTGCCCGGCGACACCGCCGGCGTTGTTGACCAGGCAATACACCGGCTGCCCGCTCTGGTGCTCGATGTCGGCGATCCAGGCCTTGCCCTCCGCTCGGTCGGTGAGGTCGACCACCGTGCTGGCGATGCCGCCGGTGCTGGCGGTCTCAGCCAGCGGCTCGGCGCGCACGTCGCAGGCAAACACCCGCGCACCCATCGCCGCGAAGCTGCGCGCGGTCGCCCGGCCCAGCCCGTGCCCGGCGCCGCTCACCGCCACCACCCGGCCATCGAAACGGAGGTTCATGGTGCCAGCAACTCCAGCAGGTTGGCGTCATCGAGCGCCCGCTTGCCGTCCTCCACCTCATGGATCATCGCCACCAGCCGGCGCAGGGTCGGGCACTCCAGCCCGTGCTTGGCACCGATCTGATAGACCGGCGCGATCTGCACATCCACCTCGGTCCGCCGCTTGCGCACCGCCAGGTCGCGCCAGACGCCGGAATGGGTCTTCGCACTCGGCCGGTTGAACGCCACCATTGCCGCCACCGCCTGGGCGGCCAGCGCCGGGTCGGCATTCGGCATGAAGGCAGCCGGGTCGTAGCCGTTGAAGCCCTTCGGCGTGACACCCTCGGCCAGCGTCACCTCGTTGACCTCGCGCGCCATCGCCCGCCACACCGGCAGCAATTCCGGCCGCGCCAGGCAATCGGCGATCCCCAGCATGCCCAGCGCCTGGGCGAACAGCATCGAGGCATAGCCAAGCTTGCCCCACAGATAGCCCCAGATCTCCGGCGTGGTGATGGCGTTCGGCTCGAATTCCAGCATCAGCTTGTGCAGTTCGGCCAGCCTCGCGGTCATCTGCCCGGTCACCTCGCCCAGCACCACGGCGCCGCGGCTGCCGAACATCACTTCGCCCGGCCCCATCCAGTCAGCCGAAAAATTGACGAACGCCCCCATCGTGCGGTCGCGCCCGACGATGCGCTGGATCACCTTCTCGCACAGCCCGTTCTGCGCCGACAGCACGTAGCCGTCCTGCGCCAGATGCGGCGTCAGCGCGCGGGTCGCCGCCTCGGTATGGTGCGCCTTCACCGCCAGGAAGATGTGCTCCCATTCGCCGCGCAGGTTCTCCGGCAGGAAGGCCGGCGCGGTGACGCTGAACTGCTCCACCGGCCCGGTGATCCGCAGGCCCGCGCCGGCAATCGCCGCGACATGCTCGGGCACCACGTCCACGAAGGTCACGTCGTGCCCGGCCCGCACCAGCCAGGCGCCGATCGAGCCGCCGATGGCGCCGGCCCCCCAGATCAGAATCGGTCCCATCACCAGTGCTCCAGCATCGCCCGGGTTTCCTCCACCGCGACATTCCAGATCGCCAGCATCTCGTTGTCCGGCCGCTGGGTGCGGCCGCCGAAATTGCCGTCTTCCAGCAGGTTGCGCGCCTCGAACGGCGGCAGGGTTTTCAGCCGGTCGGTGTCCACCATCTCCTTGCTGTCCTCGGCCGGGGTGGTCGGCAACCGGGTCCAGGGGAAGTTCTCCATCCAGCTGGCATGGCTGGCCACCTGGTCGGTCGCCTGCACCTGCGCCATGGTCAGCGGCGCCCGCCACCAGTCATGGAAGCGCAGCCGGCAATCCGGGTTGTCCATCAGCCATTCCTGCGCCAGCGCCGCCGCCGGCTGGTTGCCGCCATGGCCGTTGCAGATCATGATCCGCCGGAACCCGGAGCGCTTGAGGCTGTCCAGCACGTCGCGCACCACGGCAACGAAGGTATCCACCCGCAAGGTGACACTGCCGGGAAACGCCTGGAAATACGGCGCCAGCCCATACGGCACCGCCGGAAACACCGGTATCCCCAGCGGCTCCGCGGCCTCCACCGCCACCCGCTCGGCCAGGATCGCATCCACCATCAGCGACAGCCCGGCATGCTGCTCGGTGCTGCCAAGCGGCAGCACGCAACGATCGTCCCGTCGCGTCCAGTCCTCAACCATCCGCCAGTCCATCTGCGAAACGCGCATCAAGCCACCCCCCGACCGACTCCATCCGGAGCGCACGCTGCCACAGATGCGGCGCAGGTCAAATCAGGGGAAGGGTTCAGCGCAGCCGGGCGAGCAGCAGGTCGCAGTTGTTCCGCCCGGCCAGCAGGCAGTCATCCACCGCCGCCGCACGGCTCAGTTGCTTGACCAGGAACAGGCACACCACCAGCACCGCCAGGGTCGCGGCCAGCCCCGCGAGGCTCACCGTCTGACGGTTGGCGTCGCGCCTGGCTTCGTCGTGCCAGTCCTCGCCACGCTCCGGCTCCCGGCTGTCACCAAGCGGGCGATATACCAGCCGGTAGATCCCCGTCCGCCGGACCTTGGTCATGCCGGCCTCCTGCCACTTCACAGTTCTGCACATTAGAGGAATGTTCGTCCGCCAAGGCAAGCATAACCGACGACCGCCCTTGCCTTGTAATCTCAGCGCGTCACTCTCGCGCGATGTTGCTGTTTCTGCAGACCCTGCCGCTGCTCGTCCTGGTGCTGCTGCTGGCCTCCGGCCGCGCCGGCCCGGTGCTCGCCTGCAGCGCCGCGATGGTGCTCACCCTGCCGCCGCTGCTCGCCGGCCATCCCGAGTTGGGCCGCGCCGATCTGCTCCACTACGCCGCCGACAGCGTGCTGGAGGGGCTGTGGCTGGCGGTGATCCCGGTCGGCATCATCGCCGGCGGCCTAGTGTTCCACGCCGCGGTGGCGCCGCCGGACAACCGCGCCCTCGGCACCGCCAGCCAGGCCGACACGCTGTTCACCGCCGCCTTCCTGCTCGGCCCGTTCACCGAGACGGTCACCGGCTTCGGCGTCGGCACGGTATTCGCCATCGGGCTGATCCGCGGCGCCGGGGTGGCCGGACTGCCGGCGGCGCTGATCGGGCTGCTGCCGCAGCTCATCATCCCGTGGGGCGGCCTCGGCCCCGGCACCGCGGTCGGCGCCGCGCTGGCCGGGGTGCCGCCGCAGGCGCTGGCCGCGCGCACCGCCTGGCAGGCCAGTGCGATGCTGCTGCTGCTGCTGCCGGCGTTCTGGCACTGGTGCCGGCTCGGCGGCCATCCGGTGGCCCCGCGCCAGCGCGTCACCCAGACGCTCTGGGTGCTGGCCACCGCCACATTGCTGGTGCTGCTGCACCACGTCGCCCCTTGGGAGGTCTGCGGTCTGCTGGCCACCGGCCTCGCCCTCTCGGCCCGGCTGCTGCACGCCCGCCCGCCGCGCGATGCCGCAGAGTTCCGCCGCGCCGCCGTCGCGGCATTCCCCTACGCACTGCTGGCAGGCGTGCTGCTGGCCAGCCGGCTGTGGCGCCATCCACCGGCCTTTCAGCCCTTCGCCCATCTGCCGGCGCTGCCCGCCAACCATGCGGTGGTGGCACTGTGGCTGGTGGCGCTGGCGCTGCTGGCCCGCCACCACGCCGCCGCCATCCCCGCCCTGCTGGCCGGTGCCATGCGGCGCGGCCGCAAGCCGGCGGTGGCGCTGCTGATGTTCGTACTGCTGTCGCGCGTGCTGTCCAATGCCGGCATCCCACAGGCCGTGGCGCAGGCGATCTCCGCCGGCCTGGGCGCCGCCGCCCCCTATGCCGGGCCGCTGCTGGCCGGTTTCGCCGGCTTCTTCGCCGGCACCAATGTCGGCGCCAACAGTGCCATGATGCCGGTGCAGGCCGCCCTCGGCCAGATGGCCGGCCTCGGCCGCCTGGTGCTGCCGGCAGTGCAGAACGGCACCCCGTTCCTGCTGCTGTCACCGCAACTCACCAGCATCGCCGCCGCCCTCGCCGGCCGCTCGCAATCCGGGCAGG
This sequence comes from Rhodospirillales bacterium, assembly GCA_041691815.1. GTDB lineage: Bacteria > Pseudomonadota > Alphaproteobacteria > Acetobacterales > Acetobacteraceae > 70-18. Next base: position 31,305 of record JBEPTZ010000034.1, read on the forward strand.
AGGCCACCCCGGCCCGCATCTGGCGCCGCGGCTGGCCGATCGCGCTGGCAGCACTTGCGGTCGGCATGGCGGCGATCGCGCTGGGGTGACATGCTCGCCCGATGAACGCCGCCACCCGCCACCTGATCCAGGCCGACCCGGCCTTCGCCACGCTGATCCGCCGGGTCGGCCGCTGCGCCCTGGTGGTGGACAGGGACGAGCCGTACGCCGCCCTGGTCAGCGCCATCGCCCACCAGCAACTGCATGGCCGCGCCGCCCGCGCCATTGTTGGCCGCTTTCTGGCGCTCTATCCCGACACCCCATTCCCCACCCCGGCGCAAATCCTCTCCACCCCCGACCCCACGCTGCGCGGCTGCGGCTTCTCGGCCAACAAAGTCGCGGCGATCCGCGACATCGCCGCCAAGACCGCCGAGGGCCTGGTCCCCACCCGCCGCGCCGCCGCCCGCCTCTCCGACGCGGTGCTGATCGAGCGGCTGACCGCCATCCGCGGCGTCGGCCGCTGGACGGTGGAGATGCTGCTGATCCACACCCTCGGCCGCCCCGACATCCTGCCGGTCGACGATTTCGGCGTCCGCGAAGGCTTCCGCCGCCTGCATCGCCTGCCCGCGCAGCCCCGGCCGCGCGACCTCGCGGCGATGGGCGAGGCCTGGGCGCCCTGCCGCAGCACCGCCGCCTGGTATCTCTGGCGGGCGGCGGAATTCCCGGAAGAGTAGTATTTTCGCAACTCCGGCGACACAACAGGTTACACCCGAACAGTCATCAACCCGAACGCTGAAATAAAATTGCAACCAAACATCCGTTCGGATTAGTGCGACTGGCTCATTGCGACAATTTTCGACATATGCCAGTTAGTTGCAAAGCTATTTACGAACGGTGTCGATCATGAAACTTACCAATTTCTTTCGCCACGACCGCCGCGCCGCCGTGGCGCTTTGGGTCGCCATCTCCATGCCGCCGCTGATGATGACCACCGGGCTGGGTTACGAGACCGGCAGCTGGGCCGTCGCCAAGGTGCGCGCCACCATTGCCGCCGACGCCGCAGCGGCCGCCGGCGCCCGCGCCTATGCCGCCGGCAGTAACGCCGCCACCGCCGCCGGCGTCGCCGCCAACGTCGCCGAAGCCAACGGCATCAGCGGCACTGCCAGCCGCGTCTGGACCAGCTCCAGCAATACCCTGGCCAACGGCAACGCCACCGTCACGCTCGGCGCCGGGGTCACCAGTTCCACCCGCACCGCCATCACCGTCACCGCCACGCGGGTGGTGCCGAACAGCTTCTCCAGCCTCTGGCAAGGCGCCACCGAGCAGCGCATCAGCGCCACCAGCGTCGCCGAAGCCTGGACCGGCACCGGCTCGGCCGGCAGCGGCGCCTGCATCCTGGCCCTCAGCCCCAGCGCCAGCAACGCCATCAAGGCCGACAACATGGGCGTGCTGACCGCGCCCGGCTGCTCGATCTGGGCCAATTCCAACGCCGCCACCGCCGTCTACCTGAACAGCGGCACCATCAGCGCCGCCACGGTTGGCGCGGTCGGCGGCATCGCCAAGTCCAACAGCGGCAGCAACACGTTCGCCCCCTGGCCGGCCAGCCCGTACGGCACCGCCCAGGCCGATCCGTATGCCAGCATGACCCTGCCCTCGCCGGGTGCCTATACCTGCCACACCGCACCCAATACCGGCTGGGCCGCCACCACCCGCCAGCAGACCCCCGGCGTCTATTGCGGCAACACCACCTTCGGCGGCAACGGCGTCGCCGACCAGTTCGCGCCCGGCATCTATTACGTGATGAACGGCAGCCTGACCTTCAACAACGGCACCTTCCTGCCGGCCACCGGCGTCAGCTTCGTGCTGATCGGCACCAATCCGGGGGCGTTCAGCTACACCAACTACTCCAACACCGTCACCCAGCTGGCTGCGCCCAGCAGCGGCCCCACCGCCAATATCCTGTTCTGGCAGGGCTGCACCGCCGGCGGCACCGCGCCGGACAACACCATGGCCGGCGGCTCCACCCTGGCGCTCACCGGCGGCATCTACCTGCCGTGCGGCGCGCTCAACGTCAGCAACAACATCCGCCTGAACGCCGCCTCCGGCGCCACCATGCGGGTGGTGGCCAAGACCATCTACGCCGCCGGTTCCGCGCAGATCAACGCCGCCGCCCAGGCGATGGCCGGGGCGGCGCAGATCGCCCTGGTCAGGTAACCGCCTACCCTATCGCCGGCGCCTGCGCGGGAAACATCATCCGCTCCAGCAATGCGCAAACGATATGCGCCGCGGTGATGTGGATCTGCTGAATGATCGGCGTCCAGCCGGAGGGCGCGGTCAGCAGCCGGTCGCACAGCGCCGCCATCTTGCCGCTGCCGCCGAAGCCCAAGGTCACGATCCCCATCTCGCGCGCCGCCGCCAGCGCCCGCAGCACGTTCGGCGAGTTCCCGGAGGTGGAAATCCCCAGGAACACATCTCCCGGCCGCCCGATGCCGCGCAGCTGCCGCTCGAACACATACTCGTAGCCATAATCGTTGCCGGTCGCGGTCATCGCCGAGCTGTCGGTGGTCAGCGCCACCGAGGCCAGCGGCGCATGGTCGAACATCAGCCGGGAGATGAACTCGCCGGCGATATGCTGGGCGTCCGCCGCACTGCCGCCATTGCCGGCGATCAGCAGCTTGCCGCCCCCGCGCATGCTGGCCGCGATGGTCTCGGCCATCGCCACCATCAGCGCCCGCATCGCCGGATCGGCGGCGAAATCATCCAGCGCCGCCCGGCTGACATCCAGGTAATGGGCGACATAGCGGTCGGAGTCGGAATCCATGTTGCTCTCCATTGCAGCCAGATCGGATAGCCCAGCCAGCCGGCGCTGTCAGCCTTCGGCCTCGTCCTCGTCGGCCACCTCGTCCTCGGCGCCCAGCAGCCGCCCCGTGGTCTCGGCGTCGGCGGCGGTGATGCCGCGCAGCTTGCGGTCCACCGCCCGCGTGCGGGTGCGGGCCAGCGCGATGGTGTTGGAAAACGTGTTCGCCTGGTTGCCCAGCTTTTCCAGCACCTTGTCCATCTTCTGCATCTCGGCCTTGGTGGCGCCGAGCAGTTGGCTCACCTCATGCGCCTTCTGCTCCAGCGCGAAGGTCATGTGGCCCAGATAGATGGTGTGCAGCAGCGCCGGGAACAGGCTCGGCCCCAGCACCAGCACCCGATGCTGCCGGCCCAGCTCGTCGATCAACCCGTCGATCCGCGCGATCTCGCCATAAATCCCGTCCGTCGGCACATACATCACCGCGAATTCCACCGTCGCCGGCGGGGCGATGTATTTCGCCTGCATCTTCTGCGCCTCGGTGCGCACCCGCCGCTCCAGCGCCCGGCGCGCCTGCTTCTCCGCCTCGGCATCGCCGGCCTCGATCGCCGACAGAATGCGCTCGTAATCCTCCACCGGAAACTTGGCGTCGATCGGCAACCTGGGCCGGTCCTCGCCGCGCCCCGGCATGATCACCGCGAACTCCACCACATCGTCGCTGCCGGCGCGCGGCTTCCAGTTGGTGTCATAGGCGCCCTCGGGCAGGATATCGTCGAGCATCGCCCGCACCTGGCCCTCGCCCCAGCCGCCGCGCGTCTTCACATTGCCGAACAGCCGCTTCAAATCGCCGATCTGCGCCCCCACCGCCTGCATCTCGCCCATCGCCTTCTGCACCTGGGCGAACTGCTCGGTCACCCGGGTGAAGCTGGCGGTCATCTGCTTCTCGACGGCTTCCTGCAGTTGCTCGTTCACCGTCTTCTGGATTTCCGCCAGCTTGGCCTCGTTGCCCTCGCGCAATTCCTTCAGCCGCAGATCCAGCGCGGTACGACTGTCGGTGATCGCCGCCGTCACCTCCGCCCGCAGCCGCGCCGCCGCCGTCGCCTGCGCCTCGGCAGCCTCATGCAGCCGCGCCGCCAGCGCCGACTGGAACTCGGTCAGCCTGGTATCCTGCGCCCCCCGCAGTGCAGCGATCGCCCCGGTCAACCCCCGCTCCGCCGCCGCCAGCGCCGCCCGGAAGGTCTCCGCCTCGGTCCGCTGCCCGGCCAGCGCCTGCTCGGCCAGCAGCCGCAACCGCTCCAGCGCGGCGCCCTGGCGCCAGACCACCAGCACCGCAACCAGAGCCGCCAGCGCGGCGACCGCCGAGAAGATCAAAACAGGCAACATTCAACGTTCTCCGAAGCAGACAAGAATCTTCTTTTTGTGAACAAAAAGAAGCAAAAAAACTTTTCATCCATTGGAGTGTACGAAGTCTCCGCGACTCCAATGCCCCAAGGCGGATAAAGTTTTTTGCGCGCTTTTTTTCAAAAAAGCGCTGCTTTCTTCCTCTCCACGATCAGCCACACCCCCAGCGCCGCCGCGCTGAATCCGGTCATCGTCAAGGTCACCGACAATGCCCCCAGGGCCGGGAACAGCCACGCCACCAGCACGCCGGACAGCGAGGCCGTCAGCATCTGTCCGCAGCCCATCATCGCGCTGGCCACCCCGGCGTGGTGCGGCACCGGTTCCAGCGCCGCGTGGGTGGCGTTCGGGTTGGTCAGGCCGCGGCAGAACCCGGTGATCACGATGAATGGCACGAAGGTTTCCAGCCGTTCCACCCCGGCCAGCAGGAACAGCGTGGCGCCGATTGAGGCCAGCGGCCCCAGCCACAGCCCCACTGTCAGCGGCAATTCCGCCGGCACGTTGCGCCGCGCCAGCAGGGTGTTGAACGAGTTGCCGGCCATGATGCCGCCCGAGGTCATCGCGAACAGCAGCCCGAACAATGTCACCGAGGCGCCCATCCGCCCCATCAGCACCAGCGGCGACACCGCGATGAAGGCGAACAGGCTGCCCGAGCCGAGCGCGTTGACCACCGCGTAGCCCACCGTCCGCCGTTGCCGCAGCACCGTCGCATAGCGCCCCAGAAGGTCCAGCCGCGCGCCGCGGATCGCCGGGCGGGTTTCCACCAAGCCGAACCACACGGTGACCACCAGCGCAACCCCGGTGATCGCCAGCAGCGAATAGATGAACCGCCAGCCGCCGAGCAGCAGCATCAGCCCACCGATGGTCGGCGCGATGATCGGCGCCACGGTGATCACCATGCTGACGGTGGAGATCTTCACCCGCGCCGCCTGGCCCCCGAACACGTCGCGCACGATCGCCATCGCCAAGGTGGTGCTGCCGGCCGCCCCGATGCCGGCCACCAGCCGGAACGCCAGCAGCAGCCCGATCGATGGCGCCAGCGCGCAGCCGACTCCGCCCAGCGCATACAGCGCCAGCCCGCCCAGCATCACCGGCCGCCGCCCCATCAGGTCCGACAGCGGCCCCACCAGCAATTGCGCGGCCCCGAAGCCCATCAGGAACACCGACAGCGTCAGCGTCGCCTGCTCGGCGCTGGCGCCCAGCGAGCCGCGGATCAACTCCAGCGCCGGCAGCCCCATGTCGATGGAAAGCGGCGGCAACGCGGCCAGCGCGCCCAGCAGCAGGGTAAAGGCGAAGGAGTCCGGCCGAATGCGCATCACGGGTCCGCGGGTGGCGCCCCCGGCGGGATACCAATGGGCAGGGCGTGCCTTAGAGTTTGTCCGGAAACATTATACGGGATTGCAGAGTTTTCGGAGCATGAG
>JBEPTZ010000035.1:0-36509 GCA_041691815.1 Rhodospirillales bacterium
GATAGAATCACAACCCACTGAAATCACTCAACCCATTCTCAGTCAGACACTCAGATGTGGAAGAAAGTCGGCATCAATGCCCGGCTGAACATTGTCGAGGATACCTCCGCGGTACCGGCGGATCAGAAGATGGTGCGCACCTGGTCCAACTCAACCCGCTATCCCGATCCTTCGGGCGCGCTCTGGAACCTGTGGGGGCCGTATTTCGACGTGCAGCGGAGCGGCGAATGGAGCAATGTCGCGTTCAACGAGCTTGGCGCCGAGCTTGACCAGACGACCGATATGAAGGCCCGCTACACGGTGTTCCAGAAGATGCTCGACATCTGGGAGGACGATGCGCCGGGCACGATCCTCTATCAACCGCTGGAGACCTATGGCGTGCGCAAGAGCCTAAAATGGCAGCCCTATACTTTCTATTACATGGATCTGCGGCCCTATAACCTGCAAAACACCGCTGCTGCCGGCAAGTGAGCACAGGGCTGATCAGGGACCCCGCCGATGCGCGGCGGGGCCTTCCGCTGGTGCCGGGTGCGCCGGTGCTGGCGATCGAGGGGTTGAGCGTTGCGACCGCGACCGCCGATCTGGTGCTCGACGTCTCGCTGTCGGTCGAGGCCGGCGAGACGCTGGCGATCGTTGGCGAAAGCGGCTGCGGCAAATCGCTGACCTGCCTCGCCGCGATGGGGCTTCTGGATCCACCGTTGCGACTGAGCGCCGGCAAAGTGCGCTTCCTTGGCACGCCGCTGTCGCATCTGGGCGAGCGCAAGCTGCGTGCGATCCGCGGCCGCGACATGGCGATGATTTTTCAGGATGCGACGACTGCGCTCAACCCCGTGCTGGCGGTCGGGCAACAGGTGGCAGAGGTCCTGCGCGTGCATGACGGGCTTGGGGCGCGGGCGGCGGCGGCGGCGGCGGCAGTCGCGCTGCTGGACCGCGTCGGAATTCCCGAGCCCGAGCGCCGCGCGGCAGATTTCCCGCACCAGCTTTCCGGCGGCCTGTGCCAAAGGGTGATGATCGCCATGGCGCTGGCCTGCCGGCCGCGGCTGCTGATCGCTGACGAGGCGACGACCGCGCTGGATGTGACGACACAGGCGCAGATCCTGCGCCTGTTGCGCAGCCTGCAGGCCGAGGCGGGGATGGCGATGATCTTCGTCACTCATGACCTTGGCGTGGTGGCGGAAATCGCCGATCGCGTCGCGGTGATGTACTCCGGCCGGGTGGTCGAACTTGCCACTGCGGATGATCTCTTCGAGCGGCCCGCCCATCCTTATACGCGCGGCCTGATGGCCTGCCGCCTGCTGGCCGGCACCCCCCGTCAAGCCAGGCTGGAGGCGATCGAAGGCACCGTGCCGCGCCCGGCGGCGCGACCCGATGGCTGCGCCTTTCGCCCGCGATGCGGCCATGCGGTGGCGGCCTGCCTGACGCAGCCGATGCTCTTGCCGCTTGCCCCGGTGCGGCCACAGCGTTCGGCGCAGACGGTCGCCTGCCACGTGCCGCAGGGGGCGCGGGGATGATGAGCACTCCGGAGCAGGGTGCGCCGCTGCTGTCGCTGGCGGGCATCGTCAAGAGTTATGGCGGCGGCTGGCTGCGTGCGGCGCCGCCGCTGCGCGCGGTCGACGGCGTGGATCTGACGCTTTACCGGGGCGAAACGCTGGGCCTGGTCGGGGAGAGCGGCAGCGGCAAATCCACCCTCGGGCGGATTGCCACCGGGATTGAGGCGGCAGATGCAGGCGAGGTGCGGTTTTGTGATGCGCCCTGGCCGCGGATCGACAGCGCCGCCTGGCGCCGGAGCCGCCGCCGGGTGCAGGTGATCTGGCAATCCCCGGCCAAGGCGCTGAACCCGCCACAGAGCATCGCCCAGCAGATTGCCGAAGGCATGCGCGCGCAGTCGATCGCGCCGGCGGGTGGGCGGGCGCGGCGCGTGGCGGCGCTGCTGGAGATGACCGGCCTCGCCGACCTTGGCCAGCGTCTGCCGCATCACCTCTCGGGCGGCCAGCAGCAGCGCGCGGTGATCGCCCGCGCCCTGGCGCTGGAGCCGGAACTGATCATCTGCGACGAGGCGGTGAGCGCGCTGGATGTCTCGGTGCAGGCGCAGATCCTCAATCTGCTGGCGGACCTGCGGCAGGACCTGCGGCTTTCCTGCCTGTTCATCTCGCATGACCTTGGCGTGGTGCGGCACGTCAGCGACCGGATCGCGGTCATGCAGCACGGCAGGCTGGTCGAAACCGGCCCAGCCGATCAGATTTTCGCGGCGCCTACTGCGCCTATACCCGCATGCTCCTGGCCGCGATGCCCGCCGCCTCCCCAGCCGAACGGCGCGCCCGCGAGGCGGCGCTGACCCGATGACCGAAGGACGAGGACCGATGCTGACCCGACCGTTTGTGGTTGCCCATCGCGGCTTTTCCGCCCGCTACCGGGAAACCTCGGTTGAAGGCTGGCAGGCGGCGGTTGCCGCAGGGGCGGATCTGATCGAGGCGGATCTGCGCATGACCGCGGATGCCGCCCTGGTCCTTTGCCATGATGCGACGCTGACGCGGCTTGCCGGGCGCGACGTGGCGGTGGCCAGTGCCACCGCGGCAGAACTTGCCGCAATTCCGGCCATTTCCCCGAAAACCGGGGCCGCGCTCGATCTCGCCACCGGCCCCGCAGTTCCGGCGCTCGACAGCCTCTTGGCCAGCGTACCCGCAGACCAAGGGCTTTTGTTCGATATCAAGGATGAAACCCCGGCCGCATTGGCACGGATGGTGCCCGCGCTGCTTGCCGCCGGGCCGGCGCGGATGACGCTCGGCCTTCATGCCCCGGCATCGGTGGCGCAGGTCCGCGGCCTCGGCTGGCCGGGGCGCATCCTCGGCTTTTTGCGCGCCGAGGCGGATGAGGCCGCATTCTGGGCCGCTGGCGGCAGTGTGCTGCGGCTTTGGGAAAGTGCTGCGACGCCGGCGCGCGTGGCCGCGGTGACGGCGGCCGGCCATTCGCTCTGGGTGACGACCGGCGAGGGCCAGACCGGCCGAAAAAACGGCGAGTTTGATGCAACCGCGCTGCGGCAATTGGCGGCGGCCGGGGTGACAGGCTTCCTGGTGAACGACCCCGAAGGCGCGGTGCGCGCCCTCTCGCTCGCACCGAGCGCCGGATTGCGCCCGCAATGAGCCTGCGTTTCACCCTGATCGCGCTGGCGCGGGGGCTGCTGACGCTGTTTCTGGCCGTCACTTTCGTCTTTCTGGCGCTGCGACCGGCGGGCGATCCATTGCGGCTGATGCTGCCCGACGATACGCCCCCGGCGGTGGTCGAGCGCTACCGTCAACTGTTCGGCCTCGATCAGCCGTTGGTGCTGCAATATCTCGGCTATCTGCGCGGTCTGGTGCAGGGCGATTTCGGCTATTCGTTCCGCGACAGCCGCCCTGCCTTGGCGGTGGTGGCCGAGCGCATCCCGCAGACGCTGGAACTGGGACTGACCGCTTTCGCGTTGACGACGGTATTGGGCGTGGGGGCGGGAACGCTGGCCGCGTTGCGCCGGGGAACGGCCATCGACCATCTGGTGATAACCCTCTCGGTGGCCGGGCATGCGATGCCCAGTTTCTTTTTTGGGATTGTGATGATCCTGTTTTTCGCGATGAAATGGCGGATTCTGCCGAGTTCGGGGATCGGCGGTCTGTCGCATCTGGTGCTGCCGGCGGTGACGCTGGGGATCGGCGCGGCGGGCACGGTGGCGCGGTTTTCCCGCTCTGCCCTGCTGGAAGTGCTGCATCAGCCCTATATGCGCACCGCGCGCGCCAAGGGACTGAGCCTGCCGCGGCGCATCCTGCGGCACGCCTTTCCCGACGCGGCGATTCCAGTGATCACGCTGCTTGGCCTGCGCTTCGGCGGGCTGATTGCCGGGGCCGTGGTGGTGGAATCGGTCTTTGCCTGGCCGGGAGTCGGGCAGTTGCTGGTGACCTCGGTCAGCCTGCGCGATCTGGCGGTGGTGCAGACCATTATCCTGATGGTGGCGGCGGTGATGGTGGCGGTCAATCTCCTGGTCGATCTGGCCTATGGTTGGCTCGACCCGCGGATCGCCGATGCCGAGCGCGTGCCGGCATGACCCGGCCTGCCTCCGTCCAAACCAAGGCCCCGCTCATATCCCGTCGCCCCGCGCCAAAACCTACGATCCTGTTGTCGCTCGGCTGGATCGGGCTGGTGCTGATCCTCGGGCTTGGGGCGGGCTGGATCGCGCCGTACGGTTTTGACGATCAGAGCCTGCTCGACCGGCTGCATCCGCCGGTGTTTGCCGGGGGCGGCTGGGATCATGTCATGGGCACCGATGGCCTCGGGCGCGATATCTTCAGCCGGCTTGTCTTCGGCACCCGAACCAGCCTGCTGATTGCTTTCGCCGGATCGGTGATCGGGGCGGTGATCGGCACCCTCGCAGGCTTTGCCGCCGCGCATTTTCGCGGCCTGTTGCGTGATGCGATCGGGGTGCTGATCGATTTCCAGGCCTCCATGCCGTTTCTGATCATCGTGTTGGCCGTGCTCGCCTTTTTCGGCAACAGCTTCCGCCTGTTCCTGTTCCTGATCGGTCTGCACGGCTGGGAGACCTACGCCCGCCTGACCCGCGGTCTGGTGCTGCAAGCCGAAGGGCAGGGCTACGCCGGGGCGATCCGCAGCCTCGGGGTGCATCCGCTGGCGATCTATCTGCGCCATGTGCTGCCCAATATTTCCAGCGTCCTGGTGGTGCAGGTGACGCTGAATTTCCCCGAGTTGATCCTGCTGGAGACCTCGCTCAGTTTTCTCGGGCTTGGCGTGCAGCCGCCGCAGACCAGCCTCGGGCTGTTGCTGGGCGAAGGGCGCAGCTATCTGGCGACCGCCTGGTGGCTTGGGGTGCCAGCCGGGATGATGATCCTGTTCACCACGCTCTCCATCAGCCTTGCCGGGGACTGGCTGCGCGACCGGCTCGACCCCGCATTGACGTCAGCCCCCTGACCGCGCCCTCGCCTTCGTCAAGAGTGGCTGCACGCGTGGGATCAACCCGACGGCCTTGCCCTGCTTGGAGCAACTGGCCTGGCCGACTCTGGCTGCACCGCCGAAGCGCCATGGTGAACCTCCAACGTTCACCGGCCGGAGAACCACCTCGCCAGCGTGTCGGGGAATCCGCTCGGAGTCCCGCGCTCAGGGCTTCGGTGCGAGATAATCCTCAGGACTGAGCGTAGGCAGGTCGAAGAGATCGCGGGTTGTCGCATACCCTTGCCCGCCCATTCGGCCGATGGCGTCAAGCCCGGTCGGGTCGACATGGAGGCGGTCGTTGACGATGTTGCTGTGCAGATGAGCATAGACGACCTCCCCAAGGATGATCTCGCGGGATTTGCCGATCGACAGCGTGATGTGGTGGCGGCACTCGAACGCCACCGGTGATTCAACGATGGCGGGGCACGGCACGCGCACGCCAGGGCGCCGGGAGAGGCCGGCCAGCGCAAGTTCATCGTGGCCGGGTGCAAACGCTGCCGCGGTGATGTTCATCGCATGCAGCAGGGGCCCGGACACGATGTTGACGGTGAAGGCCAGAGTGTCGCGGATATTGCGCCCAGTGTCCTTCTGGCTGGCATCAGGGCGGTATTCCACGCCGATTGCCAGGATCGCCGGGTCGGCGGAGAGGCAGTTGAAGAAGCTGAACGGAGCGGCGTTCACCACCCCGTCAGCCGAGATGGTGGTGACCCAGGCGATCGGGCGCGGCACCACGGCGCCGATCAGCAGTTTGTAGCGGTCGCGGCCGGACAGGGTCGCAAAGTCGAATTCAGTGGTCTGCTGCATCGCGCGCTCAGGACTCGCGAGGCTGGTCGGTGGCTCGGACGTGGCCCCAGAACGTCGCCGGCGTCTCCAGCAGCGCCCGCAGCCCGAGGCGGTCGATGGTGCGGTCGGCCTCCTCCTGGGCGGCATCGAGCACGGCGTTCTCATCAACCAGGGTGGCGCGGCGGCCTTGCAGCACGACGCGGCCGGCGACCAGAACCGTGTCTACATCGTTGCCGTTGGCAAAATAGACCACGCGGAATTCCGGCATATGCGCCGGGTAGAGATGCGGGCGTCGCAGGTCGACGAGGATGATGTCGGCCTGCTTGCCGGCCTCGATCGAGCCGACCTGGTCGTCGATGCCTAGCGCGCGGGCAGCGTCGATGGTGCACATCTCCAGCACCTTGCCTGGCGGCAGCCAACTCGGATCGTGGAAATGGGTGCGATGGTAATGCATGCATTGCTGCATATGGCGGAACATGTCGCCCGAACGGTCCGGCGCTGTGGCGTCCGAACCGAGGCACACCACAACACCAGCCTGCATCAGCTCCGGCGCCGGACAGCGGGCGATGATGGAGGCGACCGCACTGGGGTTGTGCGCGATGCGGGTCTCGGTTGCTGCACAGAGTTGGATCTCTTCATCGGTCAGTCCGGTGGCGTGCGACAGCAGCGTGGACGGGCCGAGCAGGCCGAACTCACTGGCCACGGCGACGCTGCCGCGACCGTGACCGTCCTGGGTGAACACAAGGCCGTGCTCGCCGGCCAGCGCGTGGATCTCGCGGGCCTGGGTGACCGCCGTCGCGTAGTCGGCGGCCGACATCGCATCACGATGCGCCGGGCGAAGCGTGGGCGTGATCAGCGCGATACGCGTGCGCCCGCCGTTGGCGCCGTGCTGGCTGGCAATCAGGCTGCGGCAGGTGTCGCGTTGCTGCTGGTAGCTAACCGGGTACTCGGTGCTGCTGTTGTTCTGCCAGCGTGCATAGGTCATCGGATGCGGCGGGCGCGTCGGGCCAACGGCGACCACCGAGCGGCCGCCAACAGCCGCGGCACCGCTGCAATGCGCCTCGGCGTAAGCAGGCTCGTCGGTGCGCATGACCGAGTCGCCGCCGCCGAGCAGCGAGACGCCGGTGGTGACGCCGAAGCGGATGCGCTCCAGGGCTGCGAGTTGCGCCTCGGCATGCCAGAAGCGTTCGGTGGAGCCGATGGTGTAGGCGGCCTCGCAGGCCTGATACCAGAGGTCGGAGCGGCCGCCGCCGATGGTCTTCATCATGCCGTGGCCGGCATGGGCGTGGCCGTCGATGAGGCCGGGCAAGATGGCCTTGCCGCGTGCGTCGATGGTGGTCGGCGCTTTATGCTGGGCGGCGATTTCGGCGCTCGGGCCGGCGGCGACGATGCGGTCGCCGGTGATGGCGACCGCGCCGTCGGCGATGATCCGGCGGGCCGGGTCGAGCGCGATCAACACGCCGCCGGTGATCAGGATGTCAGCCATTGCTTGGGGCTCCTTGTTCCGCGGCGCGACGTGCGATCCGGTCCAACGTGGGCACCAGGGAGAGCAGCTCGCGCGTGTAGGCATGCTGAGGGGTGGCAAACAGGGTTTCGGTATCGGCGAGTTCGACGATGCGGCCGGCCTGCATCACCGCAATGCGGTCGCACATCTGGCGGATCACCGCGAGGTCGTGGCTGATGAACAACATCGACAGGCCAGTCAGGTCGCGCAGGTCCTTCAGCAGGTTGAGGATCTGCGCCTGCACCGACACGTCGAGCGAGGAGGTGGGCTCGTCGCAGACCAGGAAGCTGGGTCGGGGGGCCAGCGCGCGGGCGATGGCGATGCGTTGGCGCTGGCCGCCGGAGAAGGCGTGCGGAAAGCGGGCTCCGGCGGTGCGGTCCAGTCCCACGGCTTCGAGCAGGATGGCGGCGTCTTCGGCCGCCGCCGCGCGGCTGGTTGCCAGGCGGTAGAAGACGATCGGTTCGGCCAGTGCGGTGCGAACCCGCAGGCGCGGATTGAGTGCGGAATACGGGTCCTGGAACACCATCTGCAGCGCGCGCCCGGCCCGCCGGCGGCCAGCGATCGGCTTGCCCGAGAGGGTGATGCGACCGGCGGTTGGAGCGAGCAGGCCGGCGATGGCATTGGCAACGCTGGTCTTGCCGCAACCGGACTCGCCGACCAAGCCGAAGATCTCGCCGGGGCGAACGCTGAACGACACGTCGTCCACGGCGCGAAACACGCGGGCCTTGCGGCCGGGCAGCCAGGATGCGCCGCCATAGTCGATGCACAGATGCTCGACGGCCAGTTCGCCGCTGGCCGAGGCAGGATCGGCGCGCATGCGTCCACGGACGGCGTTGCGGGCATCGGATGCGGCGGGGTTCTCTTCCGAAGGCGTGGCCAGACGCTCGGATTTCACGTCGATCCGCGGCACGGCGCCGATCAGCGCGCGGGCGTAGGGGTGCTCCGGCCTGCCGAGCACACGGTCGACCGGACCGGTTTCGACGACACGGCCGCGCAGCATGATGCTGACGCGGTCGGCGGTTTCGGCGACCACGCCCATGTTGTGCGTCACCAGCAGCACACCGACCCGGCGCTCGTCCGCCAGGGCGCGGATGAGTCTCAGGATCTGCGCCTGGACCGACACATCGAGCGCCGTCGTCGGTTCGTCGGCGACGATGAGCTGCGGGTTGCAGGACAGCGCGGTGGCGATGACGACGCGCTGCCGCTGGCCGCCCGACAACTGGTGCGGATAGGCGGACAGGCGGCGCTCCGGCTCGGGAATGCCGACCGCGCGCAGCAGTTCCAGCGAACGGATGCGAGCCTCGGCGCGGGACAGGCCGAGATGATGGCGCATCGCCTCGCCGAGTTGGCTCTCCACGGTGAACAGCGGGTTCAGGCTGGTCATCGGGTCCTGGAAGATGGCGCCGACATCGCGACCGGGGGTGATCCCCTCGGTGCGGCCGGTGCGGGTGTCGACCGGGCGGCCGCCGATGTGGATTTCGCCGGCGGTGATGCGGCCGGAGGCACCAAGCAGCCCCATCAGTGCGTTGCCGACGGTGGTCTTGCCGGCGCCGGACTCGCCGACCAGCGCATGGATCTCGCCGGGAGCGATGGTGAGATCGACGCCGGTGACGGCCTCCACAGGGGGATCGTCGGGGTGGCCGTAGGCGACGGTGAGGCCGCTGATCACCAGAACCGCCGGCGCACCCGACATCACGACCGGCCCCGGCGCATCGGGTTGAAGTAATCGCGCAGCCAATCGCCGACCACATTGACGCTGAGCACCAGGATGACCAGCAGCACTGCCGGAAATGCCACGATCCACCAGATTCCGGAGAACACGAAGTCATTGCCGATCCGGATGAGTGTGCCCAGCGACGGATAGGTGGGCGGCATGCCGACACCGAGAAACGACAGTGTTGCCTCGGTGAGCACCGCACCGGCCAGGTTGATCGTGGCGATGACGATCACCGGGCTCAATACATTGGGCAGGATGTGCCGCGCCATGATGCGCAACCCTGGCAGACCGATGACCCGCGTGGCGCGGACGTAGTCCTTGCGCGCTTCCACCATCGTCGCGGCCCGCACGGTGCGGGCATACTGCACCCATTCGTGGATGGCGATGGCGCCGACCAGGATCACCGGCGCCCATTGCGCGGTGCCGGCATTGGGGAACGAGGCGCGGGCGATGCCACTGATCAGCAGCGCCAGCAGGATGGTCGGCAGGCTGAGAATGACGTCGCCCACCCGCATCACCAGCATATCAACCCAGCCGCCGAAATAGCCGGCGAGCAGGCCGAGCACCACGCCGACGCTGGAGGCAAGCAGCACCGCGCCGCCGCCGATCACGATCGAAATGCGGACGCCATAGAGCATGGTGGAGAACAGGTCGCGGCCCTGGTTGTCGGTGCCCAGCAGAAAACGCCAGTCACCATCGACCATGAAGGCAGGCGGCAGCTCAGCGTTCATCAGGTCAAAGCTGCCGATATCCAGCGGGTTGTACGGCGAGACCCAGGGCGCCAGCGCCGCCGCCAGGATGATCAGCACAACGATGGCGGCAGCCGCGGTCACCGACAGCGGAACCCGCCAGCGTCTGCGGTGCGTGGCAGCGCTCATGTGCGGCCGGTCCGCAGGCGCGGGTCGATCAGTGTGTAGGTGATGTCGACGATCATGTTGATCGCCACGAACATGAAGCCGACGAACAGCAGGTAGGCGGCCATCACCGGCACATCGGCGAATCCGATCGCCTGGATGAACAGCAGGCCCATGCCTGGCCACTGAAACACCGTCTCGGTGACGATGGCGAAGGCGATCAGCGAGCCGATCTGCAGTCCGGTGATGGTGACCACCGGCATCAGCGCGTTGCGCAGCGCGAGCCGGAAATGGATATCGCGCGCCGGCAACCCGCGGGCGCGGGCGAAACGGATATAGTCGGAATCCAGCACGTCGATCATCTCGGCGCGGACCAGGCGCATGATCAGCGTCAACTGATACAGTGCCAGCGTGATCCCCGGCAGGATCAGCGATTCCAGGCCGCTGCGGGTGAGGAACCCGGTGGTCCAGAAACCAAGATGCACCACATCGCCGCGGCCGAACGAGGGCAGCCAGTGCAGGATGACCGCGAACAACAGGATCAGCGCGATTCCGGTGACGAAGGTCGGCACGGAAATGCCGACCAGCGAGAGCGTCTGGATCAACCGCGCGGTGCGTCCTTCCGGATGCAGCGCGCAAAGCACGCCAGTGGGTATGCCGATCGCCAGGGAAAGAATGGTGGCGACGATCACCAGTTCCATCGTCGCCGGCAGGCGCTCGGCCATCAGGGTCGCGACCGGACGCTGGTTGCGGAAGCTCATCCCCAGATCGCCCTGCGCCACCCGGCCGACGAAGCTGCCGAACTGCACCAGCACCGGGCGGTCGAGGCCCAGGCTGTGCCGCAGTTCGGCCTTCTCGGCCGGTGTTGCGTCCTCCCGGCTCATCATCGCCACCGGGTCGCCAACGTAACGGAACATCACGAAGGCGATCGCCGTCACCGCCAGCATCACCAGCAATGCCTGCGCGAGGCGCGAGGTGATGGCGGAGAACACCGGGACGCGCCTGCGCCGCCCGCCCGCTCAGTGCACCTTGGTGAACCAGGGGCGGATGTATTCGTCGGCGAATTGCGGCATGTCGACGCTGGTTTTCATCGCCCAGGCCAGCGGTTGCTCATGCAGTGGGATGAACAGCGCCTGATCATACGCGATTTTGAAGGCCTGGTGCAGCATCTCCAGCCGCTTCGGCTCATCAAGTTCGACGGCCGCCTTGCGCGCCAGTTCATCGAGCGCCGGGACAGACATGCCGTTGGCGTTGGCGCCGCCGAACTTGCCGCTGCGGGTAGCGAAGATCGCCGACAGCACGCTGTAGCCGTCCATCGGCGGCAGGGTGGCCCAGCCGAGCATCCAGGTATCAGTGTCGCCGCGATCCTGGCGCGGGAAGTAGGTGGCCTTGGTCTCGGTCTTCAGCTCCACGTGCACGCCGACGCGGGTCCACATCGAGGCGATGGCGAGGCAGAGCTGCTCATCGGCGATATAGCGGTCATTGGAACAGGCCAGCCCGGTGGTGAAGCCGTTCGGGTAACCTGCCTCCGCCAGCATTTTCTTGGCCAAAGCCGGGTCGTAGGCGAGCGGCTTGTCCAGTGCCGCCACATAGCCGGGCACCGGCGGCGCCACCATGGTGCCGGCGATGCGCGACTTGCCGCGCATGATGCGCTTGTGGATGCTCTGCATATCGACCGCGTGCCAAAGGGCCTGCCGCACCCGCAGGTCGAGCAGCGGGTTCTTCTGGCCGGGCATGGCGTGCAGTTCGGGCTTCCAGTTGAAGCCGAGGAAGATCACCCGCAGCGACGGATCCTCGACCATTTTCATGCCGGGGGTCTGGGCGATGCGCGGAATATCCTGCAGCGGCACCGCGGCGATCATGTCGATTTCGCCGGACAGCAGTGCCGAGACGCGCGTGGCGTCCGAACGGATCGGGCGAAACTCGATGCGCTCCAGGTTATGCTCCGGCTTGCCCCACCAATCCGGATTGACCGTCATCACGGTCTTGGCGTCGGGCATATAGCTTTCCAGCCGGAACGGGCCGGTGCCGTTGGCATGGGTGGAGGCATAGCTGGTGACGCCGGTGGAGATGTTCGCCGGGCGCATCGCGTCATGTGCGGTGAGCCAGGCCTTGCTCATCATGAAGATGCCGGTGAGATCGTTGAGCAGCAGCGGATAGGGGCCGCTCAGCACCACGTCCACCGTGTAGTCATCGACCTTTTCGGCGCCCTTGACGGTGGCAAGGTTGCCCTTGTTGCGCGATCCGGCATCGATGGTGCGCAGGATCGAGGTGACGACGTCATCGGCCGAGAAATTCTCACCGCCCTGGAACTTGACGCCCTGCCGAAGATGGAAGCGCCAGCGGTCGGGCGCGACAATTTCCCACGACGTGGCGAGGCCCGGTTCGATCGCGAGCATCCGGTTCCGCCGAACCAGCGTATCGTAGACCATCATTTCGATGTTCGAGGTGAAGCTGTCGGTATGGGCATTGGGATCGAAGGAAACCGCGTCGCCCGGCGCCGACCATCGCAGTGTCTGGGCGTGGGCCGAAACCCCGGCCAGCAGAAACAGGGCGGCAATTGGCGCCGCAATACCGTATTTCATGGGATCGCCTCACCTTGGTATGGAGTCTTGCTGGATACAATCATAACCAAAAATTCCATACAATCTATTTTTGTCATCCGGTTTTTCGGATGGAAGACGCCAGTGCAGGAGACTTTCGTGTGGTTATGCGGTGGCACGCGACGATCACCGCTGTGCACAGCAAGAAGCCGTGGATTTTTTCGCATACGATTAAAGAGTACGATTATCGTGGACGATATTGCGTGGGAGAGCGCCGATGGGCTGGCTTGCCGTTCAGAACGGCGTGGTGCTGCCGATGACCCAGGGGCGGCCGGTGATCGAACGCGGCCATGTGCTGATCGAAGATCAGCGCATCGTGGCAGTCGGCGCCGGGCCTGCGCCGGACCGACCCGGCCTGGCGGTGCTGGACGCCAATGGCGGACTGGTCCTGCCGGGATTCGTCGATGCCCACGCCCATGCCGGCCACGCGCTGACCAAGAGCCTCGGCGACACCGCCACCGAATGGATGCAGATCGCCGGACGGATCTATGCCGGTGCGACCGATGCCGCGTTCTGGCATGCCGAGGCGCGGCTCTCGGCGCTGGAACGGCTGCGCGGCGGCACCACCACCGCGGCGCTGCTGATGGGCGGAGGGCCGGATGTGATGGCTACCCACACGCCCGCGGCGGCCGAGGCGCATCTGGACGGGGTGCGCAGCGTGGGCGTGGCGGAGGTGTTAGCGGTGGGGCCGAACCGGCCTCCGGGACCGCAGCTATATCAGGACTGGGCGGGCGGCTCGGCACAACCGAGGCATACCGCGCCCAACCTGCAACTGGCGGTCACCGCCGGATTGCTGCGCCGCTACGATCCGCGCGGGTTGCAGCGGCTCGCCGTCTCGCTGCCTGTGTTCACCGCCGACGAACTGGCGGACGGCGCGGTGGCCAGTCTGTCACGCGCGGCGTTGCTGCTGGCGCGAGAGACCGGCGCATTGCTGGTGCAGGACGGCCACCGCGACGGCACGCTCGCCGCCGCGGCAGCGACGGTCGGCCTGGGCGGCAAACGAGCGCTGTTCGCGCACTGCATCGACCTCACCGAGGCGGATATCGACGCGTTGCGCCGCGCCGGCGCCGCCGTGGCGCATTGCCCGACCGCGCTGATGTCAGTGTTCGGCCGCTGCCCGGCGCCGGAACTCAGGGCGTTTGGCGTGACGGTGGCTCTGGGCAGCGACGCGCCGGCGCCGGATCGCTCGTTCGACATGCCGCGCATCCTGTTCCAGGCGCATCGCTACCACGCCAGGCATCTGCGCGACGACGCCGTGCTGCCGGCCTGGGAGCTGCTGGAAATGGCCACCATCGAGGGCGCGCGAGCGCTGCGCCAGGAGAGCGAGATCGGCTCGCTGGAACCGGGTAAGCGGGCCGATCTGATCGTCGTCGACTGGCGCAAGCCGCATCTTTGGCCGCCCGCCGCCCCGGCCGAGCGACTGGCCCGCTTCGCCAGCGCCGCGGATGTGGACAGCGTGGTGGTGGCAGGCCGGATACTGATGCGCGGGCGCCGGGTGCTGAGCGTGGACGAGAACCAGGTGCTCGACGAGGCGGCCGCAGCCTATGCCACAATGCTGCAGCGCGCCGGGCTGGCCGGGCGATTTCCGATCCTGGATGGCAAGGGAGCTTCACCATGAACACCACGGTGCTGCGTAACGTGCGGCCGATGGGCGGCCCTGCCGCCGATCTGCTGATCCGCGACGGCCGCTTCGCAGCCGCCGGCCCGGTGCCGGCCGATGCGACGACAATCGATGGCGGTGGGCTGCTGCTGCTGCCCGGCCTGGTCGAGGCGCACACGCATCTCGACAAGAACCTGATCGGTATGCCGTGGTACCACAACGAAATCGGCCCCCGGCGCAGCGACAGGATCGAGGCCGACCGGCGCGAGAAGCGCCGCCTCGGCATCGACCCAAGGCGGCAATCGGAGCGGCAGGTCCACCAGACGCTGGCATTGGGCGTGACCTCGATCCGCACGCATGTGGATGTCGACACCGAGATCGGCACCGCCAATATCGAGGGCGTCCTGGCGACGCGCGCGGCGCTGGGTGATCTGGTGGATATCCAGATCGTGGCGTTTCCGCAGAGCGGCATGCTGATCCGACCGGGAACACTGGCGCTGATGGACGAGGCGTTGCGGCTGGGCGCCGATGTGGTCGGCGGCATCGACCCCGGCTCGATCGAGCGCAACCCCTGCGCACATCTGGATGCGGTGTTCGGACTCGCGGAAAAACACGGCAAGCCGGTGGATATTCACCTGCACGAGCCGGGCGAACTGGGCGCATTCTGCCTCGAACTGATAATCGAACGCACCAGGGCGCTGGGGATGCAGGGGCGGGTGATGGCGAGCCACGCCTATTGCCTCGGCAGCATCGACGCCGCGGCACAGGATGCGCTCGCAGCCGGGCTGGCCGAGGCGGGGATTGCGGTGATGACGGCCGGGCCGGCCGGCGGGGCGGCACCATCGGTGAAAAAGCTGCACGCCGCCGGCGTGGTGATCTGCGGCGGATCGGACGGCCCGCGTGGCACCTGGTGGCCGTATGGCACTGGCGACATGCTGGTGCGGGCGAACATGATCGGCCAGCGCAATGGCTTCAGCCGTGATGCCGACCTGGAGCTGGCACTGGAAACCTGTACGACACTGGGCGCGCGGGCGATCGGGCTGGCGGATTACGGGCTCGCGCCGGGCTGCGCCGCCGATGCGGTGCTGGTGGCGTGCGAGACCGTGGCGGAAGCGGTCGCAGCACTGCCGGTGCGCGGCATGGTGATCCGCCGCGGCCGGGTGGTGGCGCGCAACGGCGCGCTGGCATGACCGCCGGATTGCAAGGTGGGCCGGGGCCGAGCCTGGTCCGGGCGCGGTGGATCGTCAGCTACATCAATGGCGGCCACACGCTGGTCGAGAATGGCGAACTGGTGTGGCAGGACGACCGCATCCTGTTCGTCGGCCAGCGGTATCCGGGTGAGGCGGCCCGACGGTTCGATCTGGGGGAGCGGCTGGTGGGACCGGGGTTCATCGACGTCGACGCGCTTGGCGACCTCGATACCGGGCTGCTGACCTTCGATAACGGACCAGGCTGGCGCACCGGCCGGATGTGGCCGCGCAGCTACGTGCAGCGTGGCCCGTACGAGATGTATACGCCGGCCGAACTGGCATTCCAGAAGCACTACGCATTCGCCCAGTTGATCCGCAACGGCATCACCACCGCCCTGCCGATCGCCTCGCTGTTCTACCGCGAATGGGGTGAAACGGTGCCGGAGTTCGAGGCGGCGGCGGACGCGGCGCTGGCCCTCGGGCTGCGAGTGTATCTCGGCCCGGCCTATCGCGCGGGAAACCCGGTGGTGGAGGCCGATGGCACGATCACCCTGGCATTCGACGAGGCGCGCGGCGAGGCCGGGCTGAATGCGGCATTGCAATTCTGCCGCACGCAGGAGGGGCGGGGCGGCGGCCTGGTCCGCACGATGCTGGCGCCGGACCGGATTGAAACCGCCACCGCCGCGCTGATCCGCCGCTCGGCCGATGCGGCACGCGAAATGGGCGCGCCAATGCGGCTGCATTGCTGCCAGGGCGCGTTCGAGATGCAGACCATGCTGCGCCGGTTCGGCCAGACTGCCCCGGGCTGGCTGACGGAAATCGGCGCCATGGGCCCGCATCTGCTGCTGCCGCACGGTACCCATGTGCGTGACGGCGATCTCGAGCGTATCCGTGACGGTGGCGCGGCACTGGTGCATTGCCCGCTGGTGATGGCGCGGCACGGCACCGCGCTGCGCAGCTTTTCGCAGTTGCGTGCGGCCGGCATGCGGATCGGCCTCGGCACCGACACCTGGCCCGCCGACATGCTGGCCAACATGCAACTCGGCGTGCTGCTCGACCGGGTGGTGCGCAGCGACGCCGCCAGCGTCCGGGCGCGCGATTATTACGACGCGGCCACACTGGGCGGTGCCGGCGCGCTGGGGCGGCCCGACCTGGGGCGCCTGGCGCCGGGGGCGAAGGCCGATTTCATCGCGATTGACCTCGGCAGCGATCGCGTCGGCCTGCGTATCGACCCGATCCAGACGCTGCTGCTCGGCGCCAGCGGCCGCGACGTCAGCGACGTGGTCATCGATGGCCGCGTCGTGATGGCGGATGGCAGGATACCAGGGATCGACTGGAGCGCCCTGCACATCCAGGCGCAAGCCCAGTTCGACAAGCTACTGGCGAAATATCCGCAGCGGACGTGGGAGCACCCTGGATTGGCAGAGATTTTTCCGCCGAGCTATCCGATAACCGGCCAATGAGACAATCGAACGAGCCCGGCGGCAATCGGCGCCCGCATGCTACAAACCCTCGATCTTCGCATAACTCGCCAGCACATCGCGCGGATCGTCGCTGACCAGCAGCGCGCGGCTGGCAATCGCTTCGAGGTGGTTGGTCATCAGTGCAGCGGCCTTCTCGGCGTCGCCCTTCAGCAGCGCCGCCAGCACCGCACGGTGTTCGGACGCGCCGCATTCGGCGGAATGACGGCGGCCGTAGAGCGCCAGGATCAGCGAGCACCGCGACACCACGTCATTGACATAGCGGGCCAGCAGCGCGTTACCGGCCAGATCGGCCAGCAGGGTGTGAAATTCTCCGGCCAGACGGATCGACGCTGCGGCGTCTCGCCCGCTGGCCTCCTCTTCGGCGTCGACATGGGCCTCGATGCGGCGGCGCTGCTCGGCAGAGAGACGGCCGGCGAGTTCCTGCACCACCAGGCGCTCAAGCGCGCCACGCACCGCGAAGATGTCGCGCCCGTCCTCCAGGCTCGGGTGGGCGACACAGGCGCCGCGATTGGGGCGAAGCTCGACCAGGCCTTCGGCGCTCAGGCGGAGCAGCGCCTCGCGCACCAGGGTGCGGCTGACTCCAAGGCGCTCGCCAATCGAATCCTCGGGCAATTTCGTACCGGGCGGCAGCGCCTGTTCGAGGATCGCACGCTTGAGGGCTCGGTAAACCGCCCCGGAGCGCAGCACGGAGGTGTTCTGCGGCGCGGGGCGAGCGGGGGGAGAGCTTGGTGATGCCTTCGCCGTCATGCGTGTGGATCTCCTCCGTTAATATCTTATCGGGCAGAGGCTGCGGCGCGTCCAGGTGTCGGCGTGATGGGGTGCTGCTGGGAGCCTTGCCAAAGCTGCTACCGCCATTGCGGTTGAGGCGCCGCCGCGGCAATCTGGCCGTTCGTCGCGATTCGTCAAGTATATCGGCGGTGGAGCATGTTGCGGCTTCGAATTTTTGGCTGTGCGGCGCGATGAGTCGGCCGTGATCCAGAAATTTCTACCCGGCCTGCCGGTAGACCTGATCCGTGCCGCGTATTCCCGGGCTCCCGGCAACGAGCTGGAAAGCGGCAAGTTCGCCAGCCCGGAGTCATCGGCGGCCCTGGTCGCCAACACGTTCGGCCTGTTCCTGGACCGGCCGGCAGACATGCCGCCGCTGGCCGTGGCGCCCGACGGGCCTTGGACGCCGCTGTCCGCGCAGCTCGAGGCGATCGTCCGCTTCCCCTGGTCCGGCGGCCGCCACCCCTGCCTGCACGTGCTGGTGGTAACAGCCACCGAGTTGGTTGGCATCGAATCCAAGCGTTACGAGCCGTTCCGGTCCAAGACGCCCGTCGCGTTGTCCGAAGCCTATTGGCGTCCGGTTTGGGGCGAGCGGATGGGCGGCTACGCCGCCGTGCGTGATGGTCTGCGCGACGGAACGCGCCGGTTCCGGCATCTCGACGCAACCCAGTTGGTGAAGCACGCGTTCGGCCTTCGCACCGCAAGCCGGAAGATGTCGCCGGTGCCCCTTGCGCCGGTACTGGTCTATCTCCATGCTGAACCCGGCCACTGGCCGGATGGTCGCGCCGTGCCGCCGGCGGACATCGAGGCACATCGGCGCGAGATCGCCGTCTTCGCCGGCCTCGTGGCCGGTGACGAGGTGGTGTTTCGCGCCACGCCCTACCGAGACATGCTGCGGTCGTGGGATGCCAGCCCGCTTGCCGCCGTCCGCGAGCATGTCAGCGCGGTGCGCCGGCACTTTCACCTATAGAGGGTGATGACTGCAGCGCGGAATCGCACGAACGTCTGAATCAAGCGACAAAACAACGAGCTGGAAGATGGTGCCTTTACCTATCAGAAGGCATCACCCTCTGGTAGCCGCGCCCACGAGCTGAGCCGCGCCGGCGCACTACGGCCAACGAGATTGGGCTTGCGCCAGAGTTCAAGCGGGTTGATGCAAATGCCTCAATGCCCGTGGAGCCTGCGACTTCTGATTGCTCGTACGCAATAAAAATCGCAGACTCCAAGGGCTTTGGCGGGGCGCGGGATAGCGCCCCGGCCCTGCTTCGTTACCCGGCGACCTCTGGCTCCTTCTCGCTGCCGCCCTCGTCGCTATCGCTTTCCGGCTTCGGCAGGGCCGGCAGGGCGGCTTCGATGAACTGGAAGTCCAGCTTGCCGTCTTTCAGCGTAACCTTCACCGCGCCGCCCTTGACCAGGCGGCCGAACAGCAACTCCTCGGCGAGCGGCTTCTTGATGTACTCCTGAATCACCCGGCCGAGCGGCCGCGCGCCATACAGCCGGTCGTAGCCGCGCTCGGCCAGCCACTCCTTGGCGGCGGACGACAGCTCGATAGTCACGTTGCGGTCGGCGAGTTGCGCCTCAAGCTGCATGACGAACTTCTCGACCACCCGGCCGACGATCTCCGGCGACAGCGCGGCAAAGGCGATCACCGCGTCCAGCCGGTTGCGGAATTCCGGGGTGAACATCCGCTTGATCGCGTCTTCGTCCTCGCCGACGCGGGCTTCGCGGCCGAAGCCGATCGCCTCCTTGGCCATGTCCGAGGCGCCGGCGTTGGTGGTCATGATCAGGATGACGTTGCGGAAATCCACCACCTTGCCGTTGTGGTCGGTCAGCTTGCCGTGGTCCATCACCTGCAACAGGATGTTGAACAGGTCGGGATGCGCCTTTTCGATCTCGTCCAGCAGCAGCACGCAATGCGGGTGCTGGTCGATCGAGTCGGTCAGCATGCCGCCCTGATCGAAGCCCACGTAGCCCGGCGGCGCCCCGATCAGCCGGCTGATGCTGTGCCGCTCCATGTATTCGCTCATGTCGAAGCGGATCAGCTCGATGCCCAGCGTGCTGGCCAGTTGCCGCGCGACCTCGGTTTTGCCGACGCCGGTGGGGCCGCTGAACAGGTAGTTGCCGATCGGCTTCTCCGGCTCGCGCAGCCCGGCGCGGGACAGTTTGATGGCGGCGGCCAGGGCGTCGATCGCCTGGTCCTGGCCGAACACCATCGAGCGCAGGTCGCGCTCCAGATTGCGCAGCGTCTCCTTGTCGTCCGCCGAGACCGACTTGGCCGGAATGCGGGCGATCTTGGCGACGATCTCCTCGACATCGCGCAGCGTCACGGTCTTGCGGCGCTTGCCTTCGGGCAGCAGCATGCGGCTGGCGCCCACTTCGTCGATCACGTCGATCGCCTTGTCGGGCAGCTTGCGATCGTGGATGTATTTGCTCGACAACTCCACCGCGGCGCGGATCGCCTCCTCGGTGTAGCGGACCTTGTGGTGCTTCTCGTAGTTGGTCTTGAGGCCGCGCAGGATCTTGATGGCATCTTCCTGGCTCGGCTCGTTGACGTCGATCTTCTGGAAGCGGCGGACCAGCGCGCGGTCCTTCTCGAAGTAGTTGCGGAATTCCTTGTAGGTGGTGCTGCCGATGCAACGCATGTTGCCGCTGGCCAGCGCCGGCTTCAGCAAGTTGGAGGCATCCATCGCGCCGCCCGAGGTGGCGCCGGCGCCGATCACCGTGTGGATCTCATCGATGAACAGAATGGCGGCGTCCTGCGCCTCCAATTCGGTGACCACCGCCTTCAGCCGCTCCTCGAAATCGCCGCGATAGCGAGTGCCGGCGAGCAGGCTGCCCATGTCGAGTGCGTAGATGGTGGAGTTGGCCAGCACCTCCGGCACGTCGCCCTCGACGATGCGCTTGGCCAGGCCCTCGGCGATCGCGGTCTTGCCGACGCCCGGGTCGCCGACATAGAGCGGGTTGTTCTTCGTGCGGCGGCAGAGAATCTGGATGGTCCGCTCGATCTCGCTCTCGCGGCCGATCAGCGGGTCGATCTTGCCGGCCAGCGCCTTCTTGTTGAGATTGACGCAGTAGTTGGACAGCGCGTCCTGGCCACGGCCCTTGGATTTCTCCTCGCGCTCGTTCTCGCCGCCCTGCTCGTTGCCGCCGCCATTGCCCTGGGCGGCGCGCGGGGCGGCGCGGCCGGGGGCCTTGGCGATGCCGTGGCTGATGAAATTGACCGCGTCCAGCCGCGTCATGTCCTGGGTCTGCAGAAAATAGACGGCATGGCTCTCCCGCTCGCTGAACAGCGCGACCAGCACGTTGGCGCCAGTCACCTCGTCCTTGCCGGAAGACTGCACGTGGATGGCGGCGCGCTGCACCACGCGCTGGAAGCCGGCGGTGGGTTTCGGGTCGCCCGGGCGGTCGGTGGCCAGGCCGGCGAGGTCCTTGTCGAGGAACTCGGTGAGGTCGGTCCGCAGCTTGTCGAGGTCGACGCCGCAGGCACGCAGCACGGTGGCCGCATCGCTGTCGCCGGTGAGGCCGAGCAGCAGATGTTCGAGGGTGGCGTACTCATGCCGGCGCTCGGTGGCCAGCGAGAGGGCGCGGTGGAGCGTCTGTTCGAGGTTGCGCGAGAGCATGGTGATGACGCTCCTGTGGTCAGTGTGCATCCCGGTGATCGACCTGCGGGCGTCCAGGTTTATGCACGGCGGCAGAGTGACGAGCCGGTTGCCCGGCCCTTGGACTTCAGTCTCCGCAGCACCTGCGCTGCGGATATGGGGTGGCTGGCAGGATGATCCACCAATCTTTCGCGATTGTGCACCAGGGGGGCGGCAAATTCGCCCCTTTTCGTGGTTAAAATTTCAGCCAGCACCGGCAGGCGGCGGCAAGCCCGCCATCGCAGCCCTGCACGTAGCGCAAACCACACATGGTATCAACCAGTTGCCGCCGGTGTGGCGACACGTCAGGGGTTATTCCTTCTCGATCGTACACTGCAACGGGTGCTGGTTCTGGCGAGCCAGATCCATGACTTGTGT
This sequence comes from Rhodospirillales bacterium, assembly GCA_041691815.1. GTDB lineage: Bacteria > Pseudomonadota > Alphaproteobacteria > Acetobacterales > Acetobacteraceae > 70-18. The sequence goes on from JBEPTZ010000035.1 coordinate 21,488, forward strand.
CACTTTTGTCTCCGCGACCTCGTAGGTGAACACGCCGCAGACGCCGACGCCGCGGCGGTGGACATGCAGCATGATCTGGGTCGCCTCGTCGCGGTTCTTCTGGAAAAAGCGCTCCAGCACATGCACCACGAATTCCATCGGCGTGTAGTCGTCGTTGAGCATCAGGACTTTGTACATCGCCGGCTTGCGGGTTTTTGGCCGCGCCTTGACGACAACGCCGGTGTTGGGCGTCTCGCCCCCCTTGCGGGTGGTGTCGTCGTCGCCTTTGCGCCCGTCATCCTTGGGCTTGCCGCCAACAGTCATCACTCGCAACCGTCCGATCATGGGTCTGGTGGGCAGGCGTGCCGCGCCTCGGCCAATGATATCGGTACTCGTGCCACGGATCAAAGGCTGCCGCATGGCGAATCTGCCCCGCGAAAAACTCTGCCGGCGAAAACCCCACGGCTGGGGCGCACCATAGACGTAGAAGAGGCCCGGGAGGGGGGTCCCGGGCCTCTTCCATCAACCCCCGCAAACTTCGCGGGAGGATTCAGCCGCGCGCGTTACGCAGCGCGGCCGAACTTTTCCGCCGCCAGGGTGACGCGGGCCGCGATCGGCGCCATCGCCTGCTCGGCCAGCTTCATCGAGGCGTCGGTCAGCTTGCCGGTCTCGGCCATCACGGTCTCGACCGAGCTGCGCGTGGTGGTGGTCTGCAGCTCCACCGCGTCCTTCAGCGACTTCACGGTCGACAGCGCCTTCATGGCGGCCATCGCCGCGTCCATCTGCGCCTGCGCGGTGGCGGCGAAGGCCTTCGACAGGTCCTGCACGCCGGCGGCCCAGATCTGGCTGGACTTCACGATCGCTTCGACATTGCCCTGGCTGAACGAAACCATCTCTTCAGCCGACTTCATAACCTTGTCCATGTTCGCTTTCACTTCCGTCTGGGTTTTCTCAAAACCGGCCATCGCGCCGGCAGCGTGGTCCTGCAGGGCACCGACCGACTGGTCGAACCCGCTCTTCACGGCCGCCGCTGCGGTCGTCGTCGTCGTCTCGCTCGCCTGCTCTATGCCGGCCATCGGCGTCTCGGCAGTCTTCTTGGTAGCCATTGCGCTGATCTCCTTGTGACCGCCCGGCCTGCCCGGCGTGTGCGCCATCCCGTCGCTCACCCGCCATCGCATCCGGTGCAAAACTCATGCTGCACTGCAGCAACGCCGATATAGGCGCCGCAGTTCGGGGGGTCAAGAGAAAATTGTGCGCTGCACAAAAAAGATCGCCGTCGACAACGAGGTCGGCAAAGCGCCGCAGCCGGCTTGAGGAAGTTGCCCATCTGCGACCGAAGAACACCGTTTAACTCGTTATAATGCCAACATTTCGGCTGGACACTCGGTACCGCCTGCCGGTATCGTGCCGCAGCTACCGACCGATTTGCCTCGCTGAAACCGGGAGACGCGCACGTTATGGCCCCCCTATGGCCCCCCTTCTCCCGGCTGAGTTGCGGCGCTGCGTCGCTGCTGATGACCCTGTCGATGGCTGCCATGCTTTTGCTGCCGGCCACCGCACGGGCGCAGATCGGCTCCGACCGCTATTCCTCGATCGTGGTCGAGGCGGGGAATGGGCGGGTGCTGTCGGCGGCCAATCCTGACGAACTGCGTTTTCCGGCCAGCCTGACCAAGATGATGACCATCTATATGGCGTTTGAGGCACTGCGCGACCGGCGCATCACGCTGCATCAGAGCGTGCCGGTCAGCCCGCATGCCGCCTCGATGCCGCCGACCAAGCTCGGGCTGCTGCCGGGCACCAATATCACCGTCGAGGAGTGCATCCTCGGCATGGTCACCCGCTCCGCCAACGATGCCGCCGCCGCACTCGGTGAGCTGCTCGGCGGCGATGAGCACCGCTTCGCCCAGATGATGACCTTGCGGGCCCGCGCGCTGGGCATGAGCCGCACCAGGTTCCGCAACGCCTCCGGCCTGCCCGACCCCGAGCAGGTGACCACGGCGCGCGACCTGGCGGTGCTCGCCCGCCATCTGGTGCATGATTTTCCCCGCGACTACGCCTATTTCAGCGTGCCCAGCTTCCGCTTCCAGGGCCGCAACATCGCCGGGCATGACTATCTGCTGGACCGCTATGCCGGCACCGATGGCATCAAGACCGGCTACACCAATGCCTCGGGCTTCAACCTGGTCACCTCGGTGGTGCGCGATAACCAGCGGTTGATCGGCGTGGTGATCGGCGCCTCGCGGGCGGCCGGGCGCGACCAGCACATGATCGCCCTGCTCGACCAGGCCTATCGCAAGCTGGATATCGGGCCGGACAGCCAGCCGGTGCTCGCCTCGCGCGGCGGCGGGTTCATCGCCTCGGCGCATGCAGCACCACTTCGCCGCCCGCCGCCCGCGCCACCGGTGATCACCCAGGCGGCGGCGGCCGCGCCAACCGGCAGCGGCTGGGCGGTTCAGGTCGGCGCCTTCCCGCAGCAAGCCGCGGCGCGCCGGGCCGCCACCAAGGCGCATCAGGTTCTGGCGATGGGCGAAGTTCGTGTGGAATCGGTGGTGGTCCATCGCCGCACCCACTGGCGGGCGCAACTCGACGGCCTGCGCCATGCCGAGGCGGTGCGCGCCTGCGCCATTCTGGCGCGCCACAAACAGGCTTGCCTGCTGCTTCGCCCCGATCAACTGGCGAGCCGCTAGAGCGTGTCCGCTGATCCTATCATCACCGGACAGCCTCCTAGCCCGGGCCGCTATTTGCCGGCGCCGCCGCGCACCGCGGCGAACACCCGCAGCCAGTTGCCGGCGCAGACCTGCTCGACCTCGGGCGCACTCATCCCGCGACGCACCAGCGCGTCGGCCAGTTCGTGATGGTGGGCGAAATTGGGCATCTCCTCCTCGGCGATGCCGGCCGGCATGTCGGTGCCGATGCCGACATGCTCCACCCCGATCGCGTCGATCAGCCGGAACATATGGGTGATCATGCCGGCAAGCCGCTCTTCCCACAGCACCGCGATCCAGGCGCCGACCACGCCACCGCTGTCGGCCACCATCCGCGCATAGTCCGGGCTGATGAACCGCTTGTGGCCGCCATCCGGCCGGTCCGGCCAGACCAGGTTGGCATGGGTGCACAGGAACGGCCGGCTGGCCGCCGCCGCCACGCCGCGCGTGGTCGCCTCGGTGCAATGCGCCACGTCGACCATGATGCCGAGCCGTTCCATCCGCCGCACCGCATCGGCGCCGAACGCCGTCAGCCCGCCATGCACTGGCGGCGCGGTCTGGATGTCGCCGGTCTCGTTCGGCACGTAATGGGTCAACTGGATGCTGCGCACGCCGCGCGCCGCCATCGCGTCCAGCCGGTCCAGGTCGCCCTCCAGGAAGTCGCAGCCCTCGATCGCCAGCACGATCGAGGGTGCCGCGTCGCTGATCTCGCCCGGCTCGCGGGCGATGCGGAAACCGCAGGCGTCATAGGCATCCAGCGCCGCATTGGTCGCCGCCAGGCACTCGCCGGCCGCCGCGTCGCGCACCTTGACGATCGATTTGGTCGCCAGGTCGCGGCGGATCACCGGCGCATCGGCCACCGCGGCCACCACGCAGGCGGCAACGCCACCCGGCGCCATGCTGTCGAGCACCGAGCGATCGACTTCGGGGTTGCGGGTGCGGCCGGCATGGGTGTGCATGTCTATGATCATGCGCTGAGGCTGACCCACAACCGCCCCTGACGCAACCGCCCGCCCTTGCGCCGGCGGGCCTGCTTGCGCATGTTGACGGGGCACAGCGGCCGCGCCGAACCGCGTCTGCGGCCGAGTTTGTGCGGATCTGGAGAACCCCCCGATGGACGGCGGCAGCGACGGTCGACGCATCACCATTCACCAACCGGCCGACTTCGCCGGCATGCGCGCCGCCGGCCGCCTGGCCGCCGAGACGCTGGACATGATCACCGAGCACGTCCACCCCGGCGTCTCCACCGACCACCTCAACCAGCTCTGCCACGATTTCATGCTGGCGCATCACGCGGTGCCGGCGACGCTGAATTATCGCGGCTACCCGAAATCGCTGTGCACCTCGATCAACCATGTGGTCTGCCACGGCATCCCCGGCGAGCGGCTGCTGGAAGCGGGCGACATCCTCAATATCGACGTCACCGTGATCCTCGACGGCTGGCACGGCGACTGCAGCCGGATGTACTGCGCCGGCCCGCCCTCCACCAAGGCGCGCAAGCTGATCGAGGTTACCCACGAGGCGCTGCTGCGCGGCATCGCCGCCGCCGTTCCCGGCGCCACCTTCGGCGATATCGGCCACGCCATCCAGAGCTACGTCGAGCCACAGCGCTTCAGCGTGGTGCGCGACTTCTGCGGCCACGGCATCGGCCGCCGCTTCCACGAGCCGCCGAACGTGCTGCATTACGGCAAGCCGGGCGAGGGCGCCACGCTCAAACCCGGCATGTTCTTCACCATCGAGCCGATGGTCAACGCCGGCCGCCCGGAAGTGAAAATCCTCGACGACGGCTGGACCGCGGTCACCCGCGACCGCAGCCTGTCGGCGCAGTTCGAGCACATGATCGGCATCACCGAGACCGGCTGCGAAGTGTTCACCCTGTCCCCGGCCGGCATTTTCAACCCGCCCTACCCCACGGCCTGATGCCGGCGCCTTACGTCACGACGCAAAAACTGCGCTTCTGCGACACCGACCGCCTCGGCCACGTCAACAACGCCGTCTACGCGGTGATGCTGGAAGCCGGCCGCGCCGAGATGGTGCAGCAGGCCGGGCTGCTCGTGCCACAGGCCGGCTCCGGCGTGGTGATCGCCCGGCTGGAGCTGGATTTCCTGCGCGAGATGACCTGGCCCGGCGAAATCCGCATCGAAAGCGCCTTCCACCGACTGGACGCCCGACGGATGCACATGCGCCAGCGCCTCCACCAGGGCGAAACCCTGGTCGCCCGCGCCAACAGCACGCTGGCGATGATCGACACCACCACCCGTCGCGCGGTGCCGCTCAGCGAAGCCTGGCTGGCCGTGTTCGGTCAGTGGCTGATGCCGGAATTTTAGAATCAGGAAGCAAGAATCTTCTTTTTGTGAACAAAAAGAAGCAAAAAAACTTTTCATCCGCGCTGCGCGGCTTCATGCGGTGGCACGATGGTGCCACCAGGGGCGAAGCCAGGGATGAGAGTTTTTTGGTTCTTTTTTGCAAAAAAGAACCCTTCCTTGCCACCACCCCGCAGCACACGAAAAAGGCGCCGGAGCATGGTCGATGCCCCGGCGCCCAACTCAGCCAAACGCCGTGGTTCAGGCGCTCTTCTTCATGATCTCGTCCGCCACGTTGCGCGGCACCGGATCGTAGTGGTGGAACTGCATGGTGAACGAGGCGCGGCCCTTGGTCATGCTGCGCAGGTCGGAGATGTAGCCGAACATCTCCTTCAGCGGCACATGCGCCCGCACCATCACCGTGCTGCCGGCACTCTCCTGGTTTTGGATCATGCCGCGGCGCCGGTTGAGGTCGCCCACCACGTCGCCAACATGGTCGTTCGGGGTGGTCACCTCGACGTCCATGATCGGCTCCAGGATGATCGGCCCGGCCTTCTTCATGCCCTCGCGGAAGCAGGCCTTGGCGGCGATTTCGAACGCCAGCGCGCTCGAGTCGACATCATGGTACTTGCCGTCGATCAGCGTGTATTTGAAGTCCACCGTCGGGAACCCGGCCAGCACGCCGGACTCGGCCTGCACCTTGATGCCCTTGTCCACCGCCGGGATGTACTCCTTCGGCACCGTGCCGCCGACCACCTTGTTCTCGAACAGCACGCCGCCGTTGCGCACCATCGGCTCGAAGATGATCTTCACCTCGGCGAACTGGCCGGAGCCGCCGGTCTGCTTCTTGTGGGTGTAGGTCTCGGTGTGGCTCTTGCTGATGGTCTCGCGATAGGCCACCTGCGGCGCGCCGATATTGGCTTCCACGCCGTATTCGCGGCGCAGCCGGTCGATGATGATGTCCAGGTGCAGCTCGCCCATGCCGGAGAGAATGGTCTGGCCGCTCTCCTGGTCGGTCTTCAGCCGCAGGCTCGGGTCTTCGCCGGCCAGCTTCTGCAGGCCGATGGTCATCTTCTCCACCGAATCCTTGGTCTTCGGCTCCACCGAGATGTCGATCACCGGCACCGGGAAGGTCATCCGCTCCAGGATCACCGGGTCATCGGCACTGGCCAGCGTGTCGCCGGTGCCGGTGTCCTTCAGCCCCACGAACGCCGCGATGTCGCCGGCGTGGACCTCCTTGATCTCGGCCCGCTTGTCGGCGTGCATCTGGAACATCCGGCCGACCCGCTCCTTGCCCTCCTTGGTGGTGTTGAGCACGGTGTCGCCGCTCTTCAGCGTTCCGGCATACACCCGCACGAAGGTCAGCGTGCCGTATTTGTCGTTGATGATCTTGAACGCCAGCCCGGCGAACGGCGCGTCCGGGTCGGCCTTGATCCGGCGGCGATCGCTGAACTCGCCATCCTCCTCGCCCTCCTCGGCGGCCACCGAGATGCCCGGCACGTCGATCGGGCTCGGCAGATAGTCCAGCACGGCGTCGAGCAGCGGCTGCACGCCCTTGTTCTTGAACGAGGAGCCGCACAGCACCGGGCGGAAGGCGCCCGAGATGGTGCCGGTCTTGATGGCACGCTTCAACGTCTCCGGCGACACGTCGCCCTTCTCGAAATACTCCTCCATGCCGGCGTCATCCACGCTCAGCGCGGTGTCCAGCAGAATCTGGCGGTATTCCTTCGCCTTCTCCATCAGTTCGGCGGGAATCGCCTCATCGTGGAATTTGGCGCCCAGTTCGCCGCCTTCCCAGACGATCGCCTTCATCTCCACCAGGTCGACCACGCCGACGAAGGTCTCCTCGATGCCGATCGGCAGCTGCAGCGCCAGCGCCACGATATCCAACTTCTCCTTCAGCGTGTCGAAGGCGCGGTAGAAATCAGCGCCGGTGCGGTCCAGCTTGTTGATGAAGATGATGCGCGGCACGTTGTAGCGGTCGGCCAGCCGCCAGTTGGTCTCCGACTGCGGCTGCACGCCGGCCACGCCCTCGATGATGAACACCGCGCCATCCAGCACGCGCAGCGAACGGTTCACCTCGATATTGAAATCGATATGGCCGGGGGTGTCGATGATGTTGATCCGGTGGTCTTTCCACTGGCAGGTCACCGCCGCCGAGGTGATCGTGATGCCGCGCTCACGCTCCTGGTCCATGTAGTCGGTGGTGGTGTTGCCGTCATGCACCTCGCCGATGCGATGCGACACACCGGTATAGTACAGAATCCGCTCGGTCGTCGTCGTCTTGCCGGCATCGATATGCGCGGTGATGCCGATGTTGCGGAGCTTATCAAGCGAAATTACGGACACGGTAGCCTCCAATCGGCCCTGGCGAGGGGCCATCAATCGCCCCGCCGGGGCCACGTTCAGGCATAGCACGAATGACGCGACGGGGCACCCGCTCCGCGCGCCTGATGGGTCCCGGCGCAGTGGCCGGCCTGGATTTGCCGCCTGAATGCCCGCAGCGCCGCGCCATTGCAAGCGCCAGTTTGCCATCCGCCCGCATGCCAGTCCCTCGCGCGCGGGTTTCCTGGCGGCAGCGCTTACCGCGGATTAACCATACATAAGCCGTGATCGCCGATATATTGCAACACATGGATACACGGGCGGCGCAGGCGATGATCCGTTTCGGGCTGGGCCGCAAGGCCGGGGAGCCGTTGCCTGCCGACCCCATCGGCTGGCTCGCCCGCCAGCTCGACGGCACCGACCCGGCCTTGCTGCGGCCGGCGCCGGACACCGTGACCGGCCTCACCGCGCTGCGCGAGGACCGCAAGAACCCGCTGATGCAAGGCCAGCCGCGCCGCGTCTATCTGGTGTTGCGCGCCGGCATCGACGCCGCGATGGACACCCTGCTCGCCACCGACACGCCGTTCCGCGAGCGGCTGGTCTGGTTCTGGGCCAATCATTTCACCATCAGCTACCGCCAGGGCGGCGTCGCCGCGATCAGCAACGCCTATGTGCGCGAGGCGATCCGCCCGCATGTCACCGGCCGCTTCGTCGACATGCTGCTGGCGGTCATGCATCACCCGGCGATGCTGATGTATCTGGAGAATACCGGCTCGACTGGTCCGAATTCGCCGGTCGGCCGCAAGCGCAAGGCGGGGCTGAACGAAAACCTGGCCCGTGAATCGCTGGAGCTGCACACCGTCACCCCGGCTTCCGGCTACACCCAGGCCGATGTCACCGCCTATTCCGCCATCCTCACCGGCTGGTCGGTTGCGCTGCAACGCAACCCGCCCGGCTTCGTGTTCCTCAACCGCGCCCATGAGCCCGGCGCCAAGACGGTGATGGGCCGCGTGTGGCCGCCCGGGCAGGACGGCGGCGAGCAATTCCTCACCTGGCTCGGCACCCATCCGGCGACCATGCACAACCTCGCGGTAAAGCTGGTCCGCCACTTCGTCGCCGACACGCCGCCGCCCGACGATGTGGCCAGGGTGGAGGCGGTGCTGCGCGACACCGGCGGTGATCTGCACGCCGCCGCGATGGCGGTGCTGGCACTGCCGCAGGCCTGGATGCCGCTCACCAAGCTGCGCACGCCGATGGATTATGTGGTCGCGGCACTGCGGCTGTTCGACCTGCCGGCCACCGCCAAGCTCAATCCCTCGGGCTGGATGAACCAGCTAGGCCAACCCTTCATGGGCGCCGACCTGCCCAATGGCTGGGCTGACACCGCCGCCGGCTGGGCCGCGCCGGCGATGATCATGCGCCGGATCGACTGGGCCGCCGCGATCTCCGGCCGCGCCCGCGGGCATGACCCGCGCGTGCTCGCCCAGGCAGCACTCGGCCCGCTGCTGCCCGCCGACACGATGCAGCGCATCGCCGGCGCCGGCTCGCGGCAGGAGGCGGTGGCGATGCTGATCGCCTCGCCGCAATTCCAGAGGAGATAGCGATGCCGCATCACGCGTCGCCGGGCCGCCGCGCTCTGTTCTGCCCCGAGGACGGACAAAGCCGCGCCACCCGCCCGTTCGCCATCACCCGCCGCGCGGCACTGCTCGGGCTGGCCGGCGCCGTGACTCTCGGGCGTGCCTCGTTGGCCCTGGCCGCCGCCCCCACACGGCAGCGCTTCGTGGTGGTGCTGTTGCGCGGCGCGCTGGATGGCATGTCCGCCGTGGTGCCGTATGGCGACCCGGCGCTGGCCGACCTGCGCGGCCCGCTGCTGCCGCCGCCGCCGGGCAGCGCCGCCGACCCGAAAACCGGCGACGCGCTGCTCGATCTCGGCGGCTTCTACGGCCTGCATGCGTCGATGGCCGGGCTGCACGGGCTGTACCGCGCCGACCAGTTGCTGCCGATCCATGCGGTGGCCGGCAACTGGCGCATGCGCAGCCATTTCGAGGCGCAGGACTGCATGGAATCCGGCGCCGACCACCGCATGACCAGCGGCTGGCTGAACCGCGCCGCCAGCCAGTTGCAGGTCGGCCACCCGGCGGAGGGCAAAACCCCGATGGGCAACGCGGTGGCGTTCAGCCCCGGCCTGCCGCTGCTGCTGCGTGGCCCCAGCCGGGTTGGCAGTTGGCTGCCCGACATGTCGGTGCACCCCGATGTGGCGCTATATCGCGCGATTGCCGATATGAGCCATGACGATCCGCTGCTCGGCCCGGCGGTCGCCGAGGGCCTGCGCGAGCGCGGCTTCAGCGATGCCGCGATGGCCGGCGCGCCGGCGCCGCGCGGTTTCGGCTTCACCACCCTGGCCAGCGCCGCCGGCAAGCTGCTCGCCGCACCGGGTGGCCCGCGCCTCGCCGCGCTGGAAGTCGGCGGCTGGGACACCCATGTCGGCCAGGTCCGGCGCCTGGCCTATCCGCTGGGCACGCTGGATGCCGGGATGATCGCGCTCAAGGATGGGCTGGGCGAGGCCTGGACCGATACCGCAGTGCTGGTGATCACCGAATTCGGCCGCACCGCGCGGATCAACGGCACCCAGGGCACCGATCACGGCACCGGCACCATCGCCTTCCTGCTCGGCGGCAGCGTCGCCGGCGGGCGGGTGCTGGCGAACTGGCCGGGGCTCAAGCCATCCAACCTGTTCGAGAACCGTGACCTGGCGCCGACCACCGACCTGCGCGCGGTGGCCAAGGGCGTGCTGGCCGCCCATCTCGGGCTGACGCCAGCAGCCTTGGCCAAGGTGTTCCCCAACAGCGCCGATGCCGCACCGCTCGCCGGCCTGATCCGCGCCTGAGGGCACGGCGTTTCGAGGGTTTCAGGCGTCGCGCCGCAGCGCGGCAATGACGGGTTGCAGCACGCTGTGCCAGTCGCCGGGATTGGGCTGGCGGAAGATTCGCATCGCGGGATACCAGGGCGTTCGCGTGGCTTGCGGGGTCCAGCGCCAATCCGCGTTCCATTGGCAGAGCAGCCACACCGGGCGGCCGAGGGCGCCGGCCAGGTGTGCCACGGCGGTATCGACGGCGATCACCAGGTCCAGTCCGGCGATCAGCGCCGCGGTGGCGGCGAAGTCGGTCAGTGACTCTGTCCAGTCATGAGTCATAACCATATCGGAGTCGGCTGGCTTTTGCAGGCTGATCCAGGACACCCCCGGCACCGCCAGCAGCGGCGCCAGCAGCACCGGGGGGATCGAGCGGTGGCGGTTGTGCCGCATGCCGGCGGCATCACCGAGCCGCGCCGCGCCGGCCCAGACCAGCCCCACCCGCCGCCCCGGCAGACCGGCCAGCCGCGCCTGCCACGCCGCCGCCTCGGCGGGATCGGCGGCGAGGTAGGGGGTGTTGGGTATCGGCCCGCAGGCCAGCGGCAGGCTCAGCAGCGGGCAATTGAAGTCATGCGGCGGCACCGGGTCGCCGCGCGAGATGGTCGGCGCGATGGCGGAAAACAGGCGGACCAGCGGCGCCGGCGCCTCCAGCAGCAGCCGGGCGCCGCGTGTGCCCAGCGGCGCGGCGTAGCGGATGAACTGGATGGCGTCGCCGAAACCCTGCTCGGCCCAGAGCAGGATGCGCCGCCCGGCGAGCGGCTCGGCGCCGGTCCAGCGCGGGCTGGGCAGGTCGCGGGCGAGGCCGGGGAGTTCCCAGCGAGCCTCGTAGTCGCGCCAGCCGGCGGCGGCATCGCCGAGCGCCAGCGCCGATAACGCGGCATTCCAGCGATGCACCGGCTCGCCCGGCTCCAGCGCTGCGGCGCGGCGGAAGCCTTGCAGCGCCTCGGCATGGCGGTTTTGCCGCACATGGCAGCGGGCCAGCCCGGCCAGGGCGGTGGCGTTGTCCGGCTCCAGCGCCAGTGCGGCGGCGAAGGCGGCGCTGGGGTCCTGCTCCATCGCACGCAGCGCCACCGCGAGGTCGAGATGGGCGGCGGCGGTGGCGGGGGCGCGGAGCAGGACCTGGCGATAGGCGGCCGCAGCGGCGGCCGGCTGGTCGGCTTCCAGCAGCACATGGCCGAGATTTTCCCAGCCGGCGGCAAAATTCGGGTGCCGCGCCAGGGCGGCGCGCAAGCAGCGGATGGCAGCCGGGCGATTGCCGCTCTGCGCCAGCACCACGCCCAGGCCATACAGCGCGGCGGGATCATCCGGGTTCTGGCGCAGCGCCAGACGGTATTGCTCCTCGGCGGCACGCAGCGCCTCGCTCATCCGCCGGGCGGGGCAGCCAGGGCGGCGGCGACCCGCGCGATCACCTCCTCCCAATCGCCGGCGACGCGCTGACGGAACAGGCGGGCAGTCGGGTACCAGGGGCTGTCCTCGCGGTGCAGCAGCCAGCGCCAGTCCGGCACCGCCGGCAGCAGCAGCCAGAGCGGCCGGCCGAGGCTGCCGGCCAGGTGGGCGGCGGCGGTGTCGGCCGAGATCACCAGGTCCATCTGCGCCATGATCGCCGCGGTGTCGGCAAGATCACCGATCAGGCCGCGCGGGTCGACCAGCTTCGGGGTGGCGGCGGTGGCGGCCATCAGGGCGGCGAGGTCGGCGTCGCGCACGTCTTTCTGCACAACATGGAACTGGCAGCCGGGCACCGCCAGCAGCGGGGCAAGCTGGCGCAGCGCCAGGCTGCGGTTGCGGTCGTTGGCGTGGCCGGGATTGCCAGACCAGGCGAGGCCGATGCGCCGAAGCGGGGGCGCCGGGGCCTTGCGGGCGAACAGGCCGGAGCGCGGGGCCGGCGGCGGCGCCAGCCGTGCAGCCCAGGCGGCGGCGCGCTCGGCCGGGGCGCGCAGGTAGGGCGAAGCGGTGGCGCCGAGTTCGTCCAGGGTGATGCCGAGGGCGGCGGGCAGGCTGACCAGCGGGCAATGCAGGTCGAATTCCGGCACCCCCTGATCCAGCCGGCACAGCGTGACGCCGTCCATCGCCGGCAGCAGCGGGGTTATCTCCGGCTGCACCGCAAGTTTGACCCGCGCGCCCAGCGCCAGCACCGCGGGGACGAAGCGCAGGAACTGCACCGTGTCACCCAGCCCCTGCTCGCAATACAGCAGCACCGTCCGGCCGCTGATCTTCTCCGCACCGGTCCAGGCCGGGCCGGCGGTGCGGATCGGGTTGGCGGCCATCCTGGGGCGCAGCCAGCGCGCCTCGAAGCCGGCGAAACCGGGTTTCAGCTCGCCGAGCAGAAGCTGGATCATGCCGTTGCCGCACAGCTGTTCCGGCCCGTCCGCCGGCAGCGCCACGGCCTGGCGCAGGCTGGCCTCGGCGGCCTCGGCATCGCCCTGGGCGAGCAGCGCGAAACCGAGGGTGGCGTGGGCAAAACCGCGATCGGGCAACTGGCTCACCGCCAGGCGGGCCTGGGCGGCGGCTTCGTCGAGTTGGCCGAGGTCGCGCAGCGCGTGGCTGAGGCTGCAACGCTCGTCGACCAGGGTCGGGCGCAGGGTCAGCGCGCGGCGATGGCTGGCCACCGCTTCCTGCAACTGGCCGAGTTCCTGCAGGATGACGCCGAGGCTGGCATGCGCCTCCGGCAGATCGGGGGCCAGCGCCAGCGCGGCGCGGCAGGCAGCGGCTGCTTCGGTGCGGCGCTCCTGCATCTGCAGCGCGCTGGCGCGGCCCATATGCACGGCGGGGTCGCTGGGCACGAGGGTTGCAGCGTGGTCGAAATTCGCCAGCGCTTCCGGCCACAGGCCGAGGCTGGCCTGCACCAGGGCCAGCGCCATGCGGGCCGGCGGCAGGTCGGGCGCGTCGGCGACCAGGGCGGTGAGCCATGCCAGCGCCTCGGCGCGGTCGCCCCTGGCCTGCACCAGGAAGCCGAGTTGCAGCCGGGCGGCGAGGTGGGCAGGGGCGACGGCGATGGCGGCACGCAATTCCGCCTCGGCCGCGGCAGTGTCGCCGATGGCCTGCAGGGCGCGGGCGAGGTCGGTGCGCAGGTCGGGGTTGTCGGGTGCCGAGCGCGCCGCCTCGCGCAGCACCGGCAGGGCGGCTGCGGGGTCGCCGGCGAGCAGCAGCGCCGCGCCGAGCCCGGCCCGGGCGTCCAGGCGATCCGGCTGGCGTTCCAGTGTCGTCCGGTAGCAGTCCAGCGCCAGGTCGGCATGGCCGAGGGCCAGTGCGGTGCGGCCGAGGGCGATCCGCGCCTCGATCAACTGCGGCGCCAGATTGCAGGCCTGGGCCAGCGTGATCTCGGCCTCGGCCGGCATGCCGGCGTCCCATTGCGCGCCGCCGAGATTGCACAGCAGGTAGGGGTCGCCCGGCGCCTGCTCCACCGCGCGGGTGAGGCATTCCACCGCCGAATCCATCTTGCCCTGCGCCTTGAGGCCGAGGCCGAGGGTGTTCCAGGCCTGCGGGAACACCGGGGCGACGCCGACCGCTTCGCGGATACGCGCGACGCCCTCCCCGAACGCACCCTGGGCGATGCGGGCGGCGCCGGCGAGGTGCAGCGCGTCGGGGTTCAGCGGCTCCTGGTCCAGCACGGCGGCGTAGCAGGCATGCGCCTGCTCCAGCCGTCCGGCGGTGTGATGGGCGACGCCCTGTTGCAGCAGCCCGGCGATGGTGATGGCGTCAGCAGATTCGGTCATCAGAGATATGTGACGCGGCGAGGTGCAAGACTCCAGGGAACAAAACGTTTTTTTGCCTCTTTTTGTTCACAAAAAGAAGACCTGCCTTGCCTGCCTGACGATTTCCTCAGCCGCTGTCTCACCGCGAAACAGCCGCATCGTCGGATACCATGGGCTATCGCGTCGCCCGATCAGCCAGCGCCAGTCGGCCGCCGCCGGCAGCAGCGCGAAACAGGGTCGCGCCAGCGCGCCGGCCAGGTGCAGCACCGGACCGTCGACAGTCAGCACCAGGTCCATGCAGCAGAGCGCCGCGGCGAGGTGGCCGGCGTGGTGGGTGTTGGGCCGCAGGTCGAGCAGGTCGTCGAAGCGGTCCAGCACCGGAGTGGCTGCCGGGTCGGCCGGCCCGAGCGCGTGCAGTCGGGCGGTGGGCAGGGCAGCGGTGAGGCCGTCGAGCAGGGCGGCCAGGGCGTCGGGCGTCAGGGTGTGGGCGGCGCCGGCCCAGCAGATGGCGATGCGCGGGCTGCCTGGCGGGATAGCGCCTTGCCAGGGCGCGGCGAGATCCGGCGGCGGCGCGAGATAGGGCACCACCGCCGGTATGGTAGGCAGGGTGGTGCCGAAGGCGGCCGGCAGGTCAGCCAGGGCGCAGCGCAGGTCGCATGGCGCCGGCGGGGCATCGGGGCCAAGCAAAAGGATGTCGGGATCGGCTGCCAGCGCCGGCATGGCGGCGGCCAGCTGATGCAGCTCCGGCTGGACACGCAGTTGGACCCTGGCGCCGAGGCCGGCGGCCATCGGCAGGTAGCGCAGGAACTGCAGCGTGTCCTCGAGGGCGTGCTCGGCATGCAGCAGCAGCCGCTGGCCGGCGAGCGGTTGTTCGCCGGTCCAACGCGGCTGGCGCAGCCGGGTTTCGGTGGGCGGGTGCGGATCGGCGTGCAGGCGCAACGCGAAGTCTGGCCAGCCGCCGGCGAAATCGCCCTGCGAGAGGCGGGCGAGTGCGGCCTCGTGGCGGATTTGCGGGTCGTCTGGCATGAGGGCGAGCGCCGCGGCGAGGCGGGCCAGCGCCTCGGCGGGGCGGCCGAGGGCGCGCAGCGCGCCGCCGGCGACCAGCAG
>JBEPTZ010000036.1:0-36344 GCA_041691815.1 Rhodospirillales bacterium
TGCGGGAGTAGCTCAGTTGGTTAGAGCGCCGGCCTGTCACGCCGGAGGTCGCGGGTTCGAGCCCCGTCTCTCGCGCCAGCATCGCAGCAGCCCCCGGTTTCATTGTTTTCGAATCCCCGGTAAGCTTTCCTTACAATCCAGCTGGGCGGTTCGCCCTTGAATTGCCGGCATTTCGTGCCAGCGCCCCTATGGCCGCGCGCGCATGATGGGGTTAAGGTCGGGTTGCGCTGCGGTGCGGGATGGCCTGCGCGGTGGCGTCGGCGTGAGGTGCGCCGGCAGACCGGAAGGACACAGCATGGGCCCGTTGCTCGCCGCCTATTTCCCGATCCTGGTGTTCATCGGCATTGCCGGGGTGATCGCGGTGGCGATGGTCGGCGCCTCGCTGCTGGCCGCCCCGCATCGGCCCTATGCGGAGAAGCTGTCGGCCTATGAATGCGGCTTCGAGGCGTTCGACGATGCGCGGCGGCGGTTCGACGTGCGGTTCTACCTGGTGGCGCTGCTGTTCATCATCTTCGACCTGGAAGTGGCGTTCCTGTTCCCCTGGGCGGTGAGCCTGGCCGATATCGGGCTGCTCGGCTTCTTCTCGATGATCGTGTTCCTCGGCGTGCTGACGGTGGGGTTCATCTACGAGTGGCGCAAGGGCGCGCTGGAGTGGGAGTGAGCGGGATGAGCGCATCCGAGACGATAATGGACTTCAAGGGCGGCGCGCTGCCGCCCGGCCCCGGCCAGGACGCAGTGGTGAAGGGCATCACCGGCGAGATGACCGATAAGGGCTTCGTGGTCGCGAATCTGGACAAGCTGGTGAACTGGGCGCGCACCGGCAGCCTGTGGCCGATGACCTTCGGGCTAGCCTGCTGCGCGGTAGAGATGATCCACGTCTACATGCCGCGCTATGACCTCGACCGGTTCGGGATCATCCCGCGCGCCTCGCCGCGGCAGAGCGACGTGATGATCGTCGCCGGCACGCTGACCAACAAGATGGCGCCGGCGCTGCGCAAGGTCTACGACCAGATGCCGGAGCCGCGCTGGGTGATCAGCATGGGCAGCTGCGCCAATGGCGGCGGCTACTACCATTATTCGTATTCGGTGGTGCGCGGCTGCGACCGCATCGTGCCGGTGGACGTGTATGTGCCGGGCTGCCCGCCGACCGCCGAGGCGCTGCTCTACGGGATCATGCAGTTGCAGAAGAAAATCCGCCGCACCGGGACGATTCTCCGTGGCTGACGAGCAGGCAGAAGCGGCCCCGGTGGCCGAGCCGGCGCCGGTGCCGACCGCCGCCGAAATCCTGGCCGGCCAGATCGCCGCCTTGCCGGGCGTCGCCCGGGTTTGGGTCGAGCACGGCGAGATGGTCGCCGATGCGTCGCGCGAGGGGCTGGTGGCGCTGATGCTGGCGTTGCGCGACGACAAGCGGTTCGCCTTCGAGCAGATGATGGATCTGTGCGGGGTGGACTGGCCGGAGCGGGCGCAGCGCTTCGACGTGGTCTACAACCTGCTGTCGGTGTCGCTGAACCAGCGGCTGCGGGTGGTGGTGCCGACCGATGACGCGGTGCCGGTGCCCTCGGTGCATACCGTCTGGCCGGTGGCGACGTGGTGGGAGCGTGAGGCCTGGGATTTGTTCGGCATCGTGTTCTCCGGCCAGCCGGATCTGCGCCGCATCCTCACCGATTACGGCTTCGAGGGGCATCCGCTGCGCAAGGACTTCCCGCTGACCGGCTTCGTCGAGGTGCGCTACGACGACGAGCGCAAGCAGGTGGTCTACGAGAAGGTGAAGCTGGTGCAGGATTTCCGCAGTTTCGATTTCCTCTCGCCGTGGGAGGCGATGACCACGCTGCCCGGTGACGAGAAGGCCCGTAACGGGAGCCCGAAATGAGCGAGACGGTGAAGACCGATCCGGCCACCCGCACTGTCGAGATCGACAGCCATTCGCTGAATTTCGGCCCGCAGCATCCGGCCGCGCACGGCGTGCTGCGGCTGATCCTGGAAATGGACGGCGAGGTGGTGGAGCGTGCCGATCCGCATATCGGGCTGCTGCATCGCGGCACCGAGAAGCTGATCGAATACAAGACCTACATGCAGGCGGTGCCGTATTTCGACCGGCTGGACTACGTCAGCCCGATGAGCCAGGAGCACTGCTTCGCGCTGGCTACCGAGAAGCTGCTGGGCATCAAGGTGCCGGAACGGGCAAGCTGGATTCGCACGCTGTTCTGCGAGATCACCCGGGTGCTGAACCACCTGCTGAACGTGACCACCTTCGCGCTGGATGTGGGCGCGATCACCCCGTCGCTGTGGGGGTTCGAGGAACGCGAGAAGCTGCTGGAGTTCCATGAGGCGGCCTCCGGTGCGCGGTTCCATGCCAACTACTTCCGGCCGGGCGGGGTGTCCAAGGACCTGCCGGCCGGGCTGGAGGACAGGATCGCCGCCTGGGCCGAGACATTTCCGAAGTTTATCGACGACCTGGAGAACCTGCTGACCACCAACCGCATCTGGAAGCAGCGGCTGGTGGATATCGGCACCATGTCGGCCGAGGAAGCGCTGGCCTGGGGGTTCAGCGGGCCGTGCATCCGCGCGTCCGGCGTACCGTGGGATTTGCGCCGGGCGCAGCCGTACGAGATGTACGACCGGGTCGATTTCAAGATCGCGGTCGGCCGCAACGGCGACTGCTACGACCGCTATCTGGTGCGGGTCGCCGAGATGCGCGAGAGCACCAAGATCGTTCAGCAGTGCCTGGCGCAGATGAAGCCGGGGCCGGTGAAGGTGCAGGACAACAAGATCACGCCGCCGAAGCGCGCCGAGATGAAGACCTCGATGGAGGCGTTGATCCATCACTTCAAGCTGTATACCGAGGGCTATCACGTGCCGGCCGGCGCCACCTACACCGCGGTGGAGGCGCCGAAGGGCGAGTTCGGCGTGTATCTGGTGGCCGACGGCACCAACCGGCCGTATCGCTGCAAGATCCGCGCGACCGGCTTTGCCCACCTGCAGGCGATCGATGTGATGGCCAAGCGCCACATGCTGGCCGACGCGGTGGCGATCGTCGGCTCGCTCGATCTGGTGTTCGGAGAGGTTGACAGGTAGATGACGGCAGAGACCGACAAGCCGGGCTTCGTGCAGCCGGCCAGCTTCGCCTTCGACGCCGAGAGCATGGCGCAGGTGGACCACCACATCGCCAAATATCCGGCCGGCAAACAGGCCAGCGCGGTGCTGCCGCTGATGGATATCGCGCAGCGGCAGATGGGGCGGGCGACCGGCAGCGCCTGGGTGCCGATCGCGGCGATGGACGAGATCGCGCGGGTGCTGGAGATGCCGCGGGTGCGGGTCTACGAGATTGCGACCTTCTACACGATGTACAACACCGTGCCGGTGGGCAAATTCCACCTGCAGGTGTGCACCACCACGCCGTGCTGGCTGCGTGGCTCGGACGACATCGTGCATGCCTGCCGCGAGGTCACCGGGATCAAGGGCTGGAAGGAGACAAGTGCCGACGGCGTGTTCACCATGACCGAGGTGGAATGCGTCGGCGCCTGCGTCAACGCGCCGGTGATCCAGGTCAACGACGATCTCTACGAGGACCTCGACGGCGAACGCACCAGGGCGCTGCTGGAGGCGCTGCGGCGCGGCGAGATCCCGAAGCCGGGGTCGACCATCGGGCGGCTGACCTCGGCCCCCGAGGGTGGGCCGACGACGTTGACGACGCTGAATTTCCAGAAGGCGGAATGAGCGCATGCTGAGCGATCAGGACCGAATTTTCACCAATCTGTACGGCCAGTTCGACCCGTTCCTGGCCGGCGCCCGGCAGCGCGGCGACTGGGACGGCACGGCGGCGCTCATCGCCCGCGGGCGCGAGGCGATCGTCGACGAGATGAAGGCCTCCGGGCTGCGTGGCCGTGGCGGCGCCGGCTTCCCGACCGGGCTGAAATGGTCGTTCATGCCGAAGACCATCGGCGAGCGGCCGCATTACCTGGTGATCAACGCCGACGAGTCCGAGCCTGGCACCTGCAAGGATCGCGACATCCTGCGCCATGACCCGCACAAGCTGATTGAAGGGGCGCTGATCGCCAGCTTCGCGATGGGTGCGCATGCCAGCTACATCTATATCCGCGGCGAGTTCTACAACGAGGCGGTGGCGCTGCAGCGGGCGATCGACGAAGCCTATGAGGCCGGGTTGATCGGCAACAACGCGGCCGGTTCGGGCTGGGATTTCGAGCTGTATCTGCATCGCGGCGCCGGCGCCTATATCTGCGGCGAAGAGACCGCGATGCTGGAAAGCCTGGAGGGCAAGAAGGGGATGCCGCGTATGAAGCCGCCATTCCCGGCCGCCGCCGGACTGTATGGCTGCCCGACCACGGTGAACAACGTCGAGAGCATCGCGGTGGCGCCGACCATCCTGCGGCGTGGGGCGCAGTGGTTTTCCGCGCTGGGGCGGCCGAAGAACGCCGGCACCAAGATTTTCTGCATCTCCGGCCACGTCAACAAGCCATGCAACGTCGAGGAGGAGTTGGGCATCCCGCTGCGCGAGCTGATCGACACCTATGCCGGCGGCGTGCGCGGCGGCTGGGACAATCTGTTGGCGGTGATCCCCGGCGGCGCTTCGGTGCCGGTGCTGAACAAGGCAACCTGCGACACCATCCTGATGGATTTCGACAGTCTGCGGGAGGTGAAGTCGGGCCTCGGCACCGCGGCGGTGATCGTGATGGACAAGTCCACCGACATCATCAGGGCGATTGCCCGGCTGAGCCAGTTCTACAAGCATGAAAGCTGCGGCCAGTGCACGCCGTGCCGCGAGGGCACCGGCTGGCTGATGCGGGTGATGTACCGCATGGTGCAGGGCCGCGCCGAACCGTCGGAGATCGACGCGCTGGAGAAGGTGACGCGGCAGATCGAG
The DNA here is from genome assembly GCA_041691815.1 of Rhodospirillales bacterium. Lineage (GTDB taxonomy): Bacteria > Pseudomonadota > Alphaproteobacteria > Acetobacterales > Acetobacteraceae > 70-18. Next base: position 4,883 of record JBEPTZ010000036.1, read on the forward strand.
GGCCACACGATCTGTGCCTTTGGCGATGCGGCGGCCTGGCCGGTGCAGGGGCTGATCAAGAATTTCCGGCCGGAAATGGAGGCGCGGATTGCCGCCTACAAGGCCGGCACGACCCGCATGGCGCCCAAGATGGCAGCGGAGTAGACGCAGTGGTGAAGCTGACCGTTGACGGAATCGAGGTCGAGGTGCCGGCTGGCTCGAATGTGCTGCAGGCCTGCGAGGCCGCCGGCAAGGAGATTCCGCGCTTCTGCTATCACGAGCGGCTGTCCGTCGCCGGCAATTGCCGCATGTGCCTGGTGGAGATCGAGAAGACGCCGCCGAAGCCGATTGCTTCCTGCGGCTATCCGGTAGCCGAGGGCATGGTGGTGCACACCGACACGCCGATGGTGGTGAACGGCCGGCGCGGGGTGATGGAATTCCTGCTGATCAACCACCCGTTGGATTGCCCGATCTGCGACCAGGGCGGCGAATGCGACCTGCAGGACCAGTCGATGGGCTATGGCAGCGACCACTCGCGCTATCTGGAGCCGAAGCGGGCGGTGAAAGACAAGTATCTCGGCCCGCTGGTCAAGACCATCATGACCCGCTGCATCCATTGCACGCGCTGCATCCGCTTCTCGGCGGAGATTGCCGGCACCTCGCAACTAGGCGCCACGGCGCGCGGCGAGGACATGGAGGTCGGGCCGTATATCGAGCAGGCGCTGAATTCGGAGTTGTCCGGCAACATCATCGACATCTGCCCGGTCGGTGCACTGACCTCGAAGCCCTATGCGTTCGTGGCGCGGCCGTGGGAGTTGAAGAAGACCGACAGCGTGGATGTGCTGGACGCGGTGGGGGCGGCGATCCGCATCGATACCCGCGGGCCGGAGGTGCTGCGCGTGCTGCCGCGGCTGAACGAGGACGTCAACGAGGAGTGGCTGGCCGACAAGTCGCGTTTCGCCATCGACGGGCTGATGCGCCGGCGGCTGGACTCCTGCTGGGTGCGGCGCGACGGCAAGCTGGTGCGCGCCGAGTGGGCCGAGGCGTTCACCGCGATCGGCAACCGGCTGATGGGACTCGATGGCAGCCGCATTGGTGCGGTGGCCGGTGACCTGGCCGACGCCGAGAGCATGCTGCTGCTGAAGGAGTTGATGGCAGCCCTCGGCTCGGCGAACCTGGATTGCCGCCAGGACGGCGCGATGCTGGATGGCAGCCGGCGCGATTTCTACAGCTTCAACACCTCGATCGCCGGGATCGAGGAGGCCGACGCGCTGCTGATCGTCGGTGCCAATCCGCGCCGCGAGGCGCCGCTGCTGAATGCGCGCATCCGCAAGGCCTGGCTGCATACCGGGCTGAAGGTGGCGGCGATCGGCACGCCGGCCGAGCTGACCTATCCGGTGGAGTGGCTGGGCGACCGGCCGCTGGCGCTGGGCGGGCTGCTCGGCGGCAGCGGATTTGCCGAAACCCTGAAGGCGGCGAAGCGGCCGATGATCATCGTCGGCCAGGCGGCGCTGGCGCGGCCGGATGGGGCGGCGATCCTGGCGGCGTGCTGGAAGCTGGCGGCCGAGACCGGCATGCTGGCGGCGGACTGGCACGGCTTCAACGTGCTGCACACCGCCGCGGCGCGGGTGGCGGCACTCGATCTCGGCTTCCTGCCAGGTGCCGGCGGCAAGGATCTCGCGGCGATGCTCGGCGGCGGCGTCGACATGCTGTGGCTGCTGGGGGCCGATGAGTTCGACACCGCGAAAATCGGCGCCGACACCTTCGTCGTCTATCAGGGCCATCATGGCGATGCCGGTGCGGCGCGGGCCGATGTGATCCTGCCTGGTGCCGCCTACACCGAGAAAGACGGCACCTACGTGAACACCGAGGGCCGGGTGCAGCGCGGCCGGATGGCGGTGTTTCCGCGCGGCGAGGCGCGTGAGGACTGGAAAATTCTGCGCGCGTTCAGCGGCGTGATCGGCCACACCCTGCCGTATGACACCATCGAGGCGGTGCGGGCGCGGCTGGAGCAGGTGAACCCGGTATTCGCGCGGCTGGACATGCTGCCGCGGTTCGGCTGCTCGGACCTGTCGGGCCCGGCCGGCGAGGTGGGCGCCCTGAGCGGGCCGCCGCTCGGGGTTGCGGTGGCCAACTACTACCAGACCGATCCGATCAGCCGCGCCAGTCCGACCATGGCGGAATGCACGCGCGTCCACGCGCCACCCCTGGCCCAGGCGGCGGAGTAGCGGCATGAGCAACTTCTTCTACGACGAGCCGCTCGGCATCCTGCTGCTGACGCTCGGCAAGACGCTGCTGCTGCTGGTGCCGCTGCTGATCGCGGTGGCCTACCTGACCTATGCCGAGCGCAAGGTGCTGGCGGCGATGCAGTCGCGGCGCGGGCCGAACGTGGTTGGCACCTTCGGTCTGCTGCAGCCGTTCGCCGACGCGATCAAGATGATCATGAAGGAAACCGTGATCCCCACCGGCGCCAACCGGGTGCTGTTCCTGTTCGCGCCGATGCTCACCTTCAGCCTGGCGATGATCGCCTGGGCGGTGATCCCGATGAACGACGGCTGGGCGATCTCGGACATCAATGTCGGCATTCTCTATCTGTTCGCGGTGTCCTCGCTGGGGGTCTACGGGATCATCATCGCCGGCTGGGCGAGCAACTCGAAATACGGTTTCCTCGGCGCGCTGCGGTCCGCCGCGCAGATGGTGTCGTACGAGGTGTCGCTGGGCTTCGTGATCGTCTGCGTGCTGCTCTGCGTCGGCAGCCTGAACCTCACCGATATCGTCATGGCGCAGCAGAAGATCTGGTACGTGATCCCGCTGTTCCCGATGGCGATCATCTTCTTCATCTCGACGCTGGCGGAGACCGGCCGCTCGCCGTTCGACCTGCCGGAAGGCGAGAGCGAGATCGTCGCCGGCTATTTCGTCGAATACAGCTCGATGAGCTTCGGGCTGTTCTTCCTCGGCGAGTACGCCAACATGATCCTGATGTCGACGATGACGGTGATCCTGTTCCTCGGCGGCTGGCTGGCGCCGTTCGGGCTGACCTTCCTTCCTGGCCCGGTATGGATGATCCTGAAGATCTGCCTGGTGCTGTTCCTGTTCCTGTGGTCGCGCGCCACCTTCCCGCGCTACCGCTACGACCAGTTGATGCGCCTGGGCTGGAAGGTGTTCCTGCCGTTTTCGCTGTTCTACCTGGTGCTGGTGGCCGGCGTGCTGCTGGTGATGGGCTGGCTGCCGCATGTTGCCTGAACCCTGCATGCGCCGGCATCGCGGCCGAGGAGTCTGACAGATGGCATTGCTGGATCGCACCGCCCGCGCCCTGCTGCTGAGCGATATCCTGCTCGGCATGGGGGTGACGCTGAAGTATTTCTTCAAGCGCAAGGTCACCATCAACTACCCGTATGAGAAGGGGCCGCTGAGCCCGCGCTTCAAGGGCGAGCACGCGCTGCGGCGCTACCCGAACGGCGAGGAACGCTGCATCGCCTGCAAGCTGTGCGAGGCGATCTGCCCGGCCCAGGCGATCACCATCGAGGCCGAACCGCGCGAGGACGGCAGCCGCCGCACCACCCGCTACGACATCGACATGACCAAGTGCATCTATTGCGACCTGTGCGAGGAAGCCTGCCCGGTGGATGCCATCGTGCAGGGGCCGAACTTCGAATTCGCCACCGAGACCCGCGAGGAACTGCTGTACGACAAGGCCAAGCTGTTGGCCAACGGCGACCGCTGGGAGCCGGAACTGGCGAAGCGGCTGGAACTCGATGCCCCATATCGCTGAGCGCCCCGTATCGCTGAGGAGAGGGGCGCCCCGGCAGCGGGCGGCCCGGTAGGATGACCATGACCCAGAACCACCGCCGCACGGGTGCCCCATGACCGCCGCCCCGCTGCTCGTCAGCCCACTGCTGGCCACCATCGCCTTCTATGTGTTCGCAGCCATCCTGATCGCCTCGGCGGCGATGGTGGTCAGCGCCCGCAACCCGGTGCATTCGGTGTTGTTCCTGATCCTCGCCTTCTTCAACGCCGCCGCATTGTTCCTGCTGGCCGGCGCCGAGTTCCTGGCGATGATCCTGGTGATCGTCTATGTCGGCGCGGTTGCGGTGCTGTTCCTGTTCGTGGTGATGATGCTGGACATCAACTTCTCGCAGTTGCGCGAGGGGTTCCAGCGCTACGCCCCGGTCGGCGCGGCCATTGGCATCGTGCTGCTGGTGGAACTCGGCATGGTGCTGGGCGGCTGGAAATTCGCCCCCGCCGCCGCCAGCCTGCGCTTCGCGCCGCGCGATGCCGGGCTGCACAACACCGCACAACTCGGCCACCTGATCTATACCCACTACATCCTGCTGTTCCAGGTGTCGGGCCTGATCTTGCTGGTGGCGATGATCGGCGCCATCGTGCTGACCCTGCGCGACCGCACCTCGTCGCGGCATCAGGTGATCGCCCGCCAGCTTGCCCGCAATGTGGCGGACACGCTGGAGATGATGGATGTGCGGCCGGGCGCCGGCGTCGGCGAACTCGGCATCCTGCGGCCGAAGCCCGAGACGGCGCCGGAGCCGGTCGGCGAGGCCGGCGGCGGCCATTCTGGCGGCCATTCTGGCGGGGGACACTAAGATGCTGGTTGTCGGTATCGGCCATTACCTGGCGGTCAGCGCCATCCTGCTGGTGCTGGGCATTTTCGGCATCTTCCTCAACCGCAAGAACGTCATCGTCATCCTGATGTCGGTCGAGCTGATCCTGCTGGCGGTCAATCTCAACCTGGTCGCCTTCTCGGCGGCGCTCGACGATCTCACCGGCCAGGTGATGGCGATGTTCGTGCTGACCGTGGCGGCGGCCGAGGCGGCGATCGGGCTGGCCATCCTGGTGATCTATTTCCGCAACCGCGGCTCGATCGAGGTCGAGGACGTGAATCTGATGAAGGGCTGAGCGCATGCTGTACGCCGTCGCGGTATTTGCGCCGCTCCTCGGGTCCGTAGTGGCCGGCCTGCTCGGCCGCGCCATCGGCGACCGCGCCGCCCAGGCCGTGACCATATTGTGCATGCTGCTGGCCGCTGCCTGCGGCGTCACCGCCTTCGTGCAACTGATCTACCAGGGCGGCACCGCCGGCGTGCTCAACCTCACCACCTGGATAGCCGCCGGCGACCTGCATGTTGGCTGGGCGCTGCGCTACGACACGCTGGCGGCGGCGATGGTGGCGATGGTCACCAGCGTCTCGACGCTGATCCACATCTACAGCGTCGGCTACATGAGCCACGACAAGGGCATCGCGCGGTTCTTCAGCTATCTCAGCCTGTTCACCTTCGCGATGCTGATGCTGGTGACGTCCGACAATCTGCTGCAGCTGTATTTCGGCTGGGAGGGTGTCGGCCTGGTCAGCTACCTGCTGATCGGCTTCTGGTATGAGAAGCCGAGCGCCTGCTGGGCGGCGGTCGAGGCCTTCGTGGTCAACCGCATCGGTGATCTCAGCTTCGCGGTGGCGATCGCGCTGACCTATCTGATCTTCGGCAGCATCCAGTTCAGTGATATCTTCGCCGCCGCCGGCCAGCACGCCGCACAGACCTTCCACCTGCTCGGCCATGACTGGCCGGTGCTGGAAGTGATCGGCATCCTGCTGTTCATCGGCGCGATGTCGAAATCGGCGCAGATCGGCCTGCATGTCTGGTTGCCGGACGCGATGGAAGGCCCAACCCCGGTTTCGGCGCTGATCCATGCCGCGACGATGGTGACCGCCGGGGTGTTCCTGGTGTCGCGGATGTCGCCGCTGCTGGAATACGCGCCGGTGGCGCTGGGCGTCATCGCGGTCGTCGGCGGCACCACGGCGCTGTTCGCGGCGACCATCGGCTGCCTGCAGAACGACATCAAGAAGGTGATCGCCTACTCCACCTGTTCGCAGCTCGGCTACATGTTCGTCGCCGCCGGGGTTGGCGCCTACCAGGCCTCGATCTTCCACCTGCTGACCCATGCCTTCTTCAAGGCGCTGCTGTTCCTTGCCGCCGGCTCGGTGATCCACGCGATGTCCGGCGAGCAGGACATGCGCAAGATGGGCGGCATCTGGAGAAAGGTGCCGATCACCTACATCGTGATGTGGATCGGCAGCCTGTCGCTGTCCGGGGTGTTCCCGTTCGCCGGCTACTACTCCAAGGACGCGATCCTGGAGGCGGCCTGGGCCTCGGGCAGCGCCACCGGCCAGTACGGCTTCTGGTGCGGGCTGATCGCCGCCGCGCTGACCGCGTTCTACTCCTGGCGGGTGCTGCTGCTGACCTTCCACGGCACGCCGCGCGCCGACCAGCACACCATGGAGCATGTCCACGAAAGCCCCTCGGTGATGACCGTGCCGCTCATCCTGCTGTCGGTCGGTGCCGTGGTGCTGGGCTACTGCTTCCATGAGCAGTTGCTTGGTGCGGACTGGAAGGCATTCTGGGGCTCCAGCATCCAGATCGGTGCCGAAAACCATGTGCTGCATAATATGGAGTTGGTGCCGCAATGGGTGTCGCTGGCGCCGAGCGTGCTGGGGCTGATCGGCATCGCGGTGGCCTATCTGCTCTATGTCGGCATGCCCTCGCTGCCGGCCCGGCTGGCCCGCGGCCTGTGGCCGGTCTACCAGTTCGTCTACAACAAGTGGTATTTCGACGCGCTGTACGACAAGGCGATCACCCGCCCGCTGCTCGCCCTGGCGCGCCAGCTCTGGCAGGTCGGCGACGCCACCTTGATCGACGGCGTGCCGAACGGCCTGGCCTCGCTGACCGTCGGCGGCTCGGCCCGCGCGGTCAGGCTGCAGACCGGCTCCATCGCCGTCTACGCTTTTGCCATGCTGATCGGCCTCGTCGTGCTGGTCAGCGTCTTCCTGCTGTTCCGGTGATATCATGAACGCCGCTGGCTTCCCCCTGCTCTCGCTGATCACCTTCCTGCCGATGGTCGGCGTGCTGGTGATGATGATGATCCGCGGCGACGACGCCGTGATCGCCGCCAATGCGCGCTGGACGGCGCTGTGGACCAGCCTGATCACCTTCGCGCTGTCGCTGGTGCTGTGGTCGCACTTCAACCCCGCCGACCCCGGCTTCCAGTTCGTCGAGCAGGCCGACTGGTTGCCGGCCTGGGGCATCACCTACAAGATGGGGGTGGACGGCATCTCGGTGCTGTTCGTGCTGCTCTCCACCCTGCTGACGCCGATCTGCATCCTGGCCAGCTGGGAGTCGATCCAGAGCCGGGTGCGCGAATACATGATCGCCTTCCTGGTGCTGGAGACCATGCTGATCGGCGTGTTCTCGTCGCTCGATTTCGTCATGTTCTACATGTTCTTCGAGGGCGTGCTGATCCCGATGTATCTGATCATCGGCGGCTGGGGCGGCCCGCGCCGGGTCTATGCGGCGGTCAAGTTCTTCCTGTTCACCCTGTGTGGTTCGGTGCTGATGCTGCTGGCGATGCTGGCGATGTGGCACACCGCCGGCACCACCGATATCCCCGCACTGCTGGCCTATCATTTCCCCGCCGCCATGCAGACCTGGCTGTTCCTGGCGCTGTTCGCCAGCTTCGCGGTCAAGGTGCCGATGTGGCCGGTGCACACCTGGCTGCCGGACGCCCATGTGGAAGCGCCGACCGCCGGCTCGGTGATCCTGGCCGGCGTGCTGTTGAAGCTCGGCGCCTACGGTTTCCTGCGCTTCTCGGTGCCGATGCTGCCGCTGGCCTCGGCCTATTTCGCGCCGTTCATCTTCACGCTGTCGGTGGTGGCGATCATCTACACCTCGCTGGTGGCGCTGGCGCAGACCGACATGAAGAAGCTGGTGGCCTATTCGTCGGTCGCCCATATGGGCGTGGTCACCATCGGCATCTTCACCATCAACGCCCAGGGGCTTTCGGGTGCGTTGATGCAGATGCTGTCGCACGGCATCGTCTCGGCGGCATTGTTCCTCTGCGTCGGCGTGGTCTACGAGCGCATCCACAGCCGCGAGATCGCCCGCTATGGCGGCCTGGCCGAACGCATGCCGGCCTACGCCTTCGTGTTCATGGTGTTCACCATGGCCGGGCTGGGCCTGCCCGGCACCTCCGGTTTCGTCGGCGAGATCCTGGTGATCGTCGGCGCCATGAAGATCAGCTTCTGGCTGTCGCTGCTGGGCGGCACCGGGATGATCCTGTCGGCGATCTACCTGCTGTATCTGTATCGCCGGGTGGTGTTCGGGGCGCTGACCAAGGACGACCTGAAATCGATTCTCGACCTCAACGCGCGTGAGATCGCGATCTTCGCGCCGCTGGTGATCCTGACCATCTGGATGGGCATCTTCCCAGCCCACTTCACCAGCTTCTGGGATGCCAGCGTCGGCGCCATGGTCAGCCACCACCAGACCGCCATGCTGCTGGACCACGCGGTCAAGCTCGCCGGAGTGATGAAGTGATGGGTGCCGCGGTGATCGACTGGACCAGCATGCACTGGACCCTGGCGCTGCCCGAGATCGTGCTGGCCGCTTGCGGCATGGCGATCCTGCTGGCCGGCGTCATCGTGCGCGGCAATTTCTTCCGCATGGCGACCATGCTGGTGGTGGGCGCCCTGGTGGTCGCCGGCATCATGGTGGTCACCGGCGGGCAGGGGGTCGGCTTCGCCGGCATGTTCACCGTCGACGCCTATAGCGGGTTCGCCAAACTGCTGGCGCTCATCTGCGTCGGCCTCGCGGTGATCACCTCGCTCGACTACAACGAGCACGAGGGCCTGCAGCGCTTCGAATTCCCGGTGCTGATGCTGTTCTCCGCCCTCGGCATGCTGCTGATGGCCTCGGCCACCAACCTGATGCTGCTGTACATGGGCCTCGAACTGATGGCCCTCTCCACCTACATCCTGGCCGCCTTCGCGCGCGACGACCTGCGCTCGTCCGAGGCCGGGCTGAAATACTTCGTGCTCGGCGCGCTGGCCTCCGGGCTGCTGCTCTACGGCCTGTCGCTGGTCTACGGCTTCTCCGGCTCGATGGACTACAACCAGCTTGCCAAGGCGCTCACCGACCCCGCGCATGTCTCGCCGGGGCTGATCGTCGGCGTGGTGTTCCTGGTCGCCGGCCTGTCGTTCAAGATCTCCGCGGTGCCGTTCCACATGTGGACGCCGGACGTCTACGAGGGCGCCCCGACCCCGATCACCACCTTCCTTGGCTCGGCGCCGAAAGTCGCCGCCCTGGTGCTGCTGATGCGCCTGCTGGCCACCCCGTTCGGCCATCTGCTGATCGAGTGGCAGCAGCTGATCATCCTGATCTCGATCGCCTCGATGCTGCTCGGCACGCTCGGCGCCATCGGCCAGCGCAACTTCAAGCGGATGATGGCGTATTCCACCATCGGCCATGTCGGCTACATGCTGATCGGGCTGGCCGCCGGCACCCAGGACGGCATTCGCGGCGCGCTGATCTACCTGGTCATCTACGTGTTCATGTATATCGGCACCTTCGCGCTGATCACCGCGATGCGCCGGCGCGGCCGCGCGGTGGAGAGCATCGCCGATCTCGGCGGCCTCGGCCGTACCGACCCGCTGATGGCGATGGGGTTCGCCATCTTCATGTTCAGCATGGCCGGCATCCCGCCGCTGTCCGGCTTCTGGGGCAAGTATTTCGTGTTCGCCGCTGCGGTGAACGCCAACCTGTGGACGCTGGCGATCCTCGGCGTGCTGATCAGCGTGATGGGCGCGTTCTATTATATCCGCGTCATCAAGGTGATCTATTTCGAGGAGGCCCGCCCGGCGTTCGACCCGCGCCCGGCCTCGCTGTCGTTCGTCGCCGCGATCGGCGGGCTGGTCACCACCTTCTTCTTCGTCTTCCCGGCGCCGATCGTCGCCGCCGCCGAGGCCGCCGCCAAGGTACTGTTCAGGTGACCGAGCCGGCCGCGCCGCACAAGCTGCCCGGCGGCTGGCGGCTGGCGGTGCATGACAGCCTGCCCTCCACCTCCGATTTGTGCCGCGCCCTGGCGCGCGACGGCGAGCCGGCGGGGCTGGCGGTGCTGGCCGGCCGACAGACCGCTGGGCGCGGCAGCAATGGCCGCAACTGGCTCTCGCCGTCCGGCAACATGTATCTCTCCACCCTGCTGCGCCCGCCCGGCCCGGCGCGCGAGGCCGGGCAATGGTCGCTGCTGGCCGGCCTGGCGGTGGCCGAGGCGGTCGCCGCCGTGCTGCCCGCCGATGCCCCGCTCGCCCTCAAATGGCCCAACGACCTGCTGCTGAATGGCGCCAAGCTGGCCGGCATCCTGATCGACAGCAGCGCCGCCAATACCAGCCTGGACTGGCTGGTGATCGGCATCGGCATCAACCTCGCCATCGCGCCGGACCTCGCCGACCGCGCCACCACCTGCCTCGCCGAACACATCGCCGCCCCGCTGCCGGAAACCATGGCCGCCGCCGTGCTGGCCCGGCTGGCACACTGGCGCGCCCGCCACGCCGCCGAAGGTTTCGCACCGATCCGCGCCGCCTGGACCCAATGGGGCGCCCGCCTGCCGGGCTTCGCCGGGCTGTCCGAATCGGGCGCGCTGCTGCCCCTCGCGGTCGGAGCCTGAGCCGCATGCTGCTGGTCATCGACGCGGGCAACACCAACGTGGTCATGGCGATCCACGACGGCGACGGCTGGCGCGGCACCTGGCGCATCGCCACCGACCCGCAGCGCACGTCGGACGACTACGCGGTCTGGCTGCTCACCCTGCTCACCCTGTCCGGCCTGAAGCGCGACGAGGTCTCGGCGGCGGTCATCGGCACGGTCGTCCCCGCCGCCCTCTACCACCTGCGTCGCCTCTGCCGCGACTGGTTCGCCGTCGAGCCGCTGGTCGCCCGCGCCGCACTCGACTGGGGCTTCGACATCCGCATCGACAACCCCGAGGAAGTCGGTGCCGACCGCCTGCTGAACGCGCTGGCCAGCCATCAGCGCTACACCGGCCCGCTGGTGGTGATCGATTTCGGCACCGCCACCACCTTCGATGTGGTGGACCGCGACGGTGCCTATCTCGGCGGCGTCATCTCGCCCGGCATCAACCTGTCGATCGAGGCGCTGCACCGCGCCGCCGCCCGCCTGCCGCGCATCGGCATCGGCCGACCGCAGGCGGTGATCGGCCGCTCCACGGTGCCGGCGATGCAGTCCGGCATCTACTGGGGCTATGTCGCGATGATCGAGGGGCTGGTCGCCCGCATCCAGGCCGAATACGGCAGCCGGCTGAAGGTGATCGCCACCGGCGGTCTGGCGCCGCTGCTGGCCGAGGGCACCACGATCATCGAGCATATCGACCCCGATCTCACACTCGATGGGCTGCGCATGTTGGCGGCGCGCAACCTCATCCCCACATTGTCCAAGGACAGGATGCGCGTAGCGGACCAGGACGAGGCCAGGCTGCACCGCCTCCCACGAGATTGAGTTTGCCGGGCCTTCCGCCCGGCCATGTTGGAACTGAAAGTAAAATATGGACGCGTCAAGCGGCGATCTGGCGTTCCTGCCTTTGGGCGGGACGGGCGAGATCGGGATGAATCTGAACCTCTACCGCTATGCCGGCCGATGGCTGGCGGTGGATTGCGGCATCGGCTTCGGCGGCGCCGAGCACCCGGAGGTCGAGGTGATGATGCCCGACCCCGGCTTCATCGCCGGGCAGCGCGACAAGCTGGTCGCCCTGGTGATCACCCACGCGCATGAGGACCATATCGGCGCCGTGGCCTGGCTGTGGCCGCAACTGCGCTGCCCGGTCTACGCCACCCCGTTCGCCGCCGCGGTGCTGCGCCGCAAGCTCGGCGAGGCGCAACTGCTGAACGAGGTCAAGATCCACGTCATCCCGACCGGCGGCAGCTTCGAGGTCGGCCCGTTCAAGCTGCAGTTCATCCGCATGGCGCATTCCATCCCGGAATCCCAGGCGCTGGTGATCCGCACCGCGTCCGGCACCGTGCTGCACACCGGCGACTTCAAGCTGGACCCCGAGCCGCTGCTCGGCCCGCCCAGCGACGAGGCGGCATTGCAGGCGCTCGGCGACGAAGGCGTGCTGGCGATGGTCTGCGACAGCACCAACGCCATGGTCGAGGGCCACTCAGGCAGCGAAGGCGATGTCCGCCGCAGCCTGGCCGCGCTGATCCGCGGCATCAAGGGCCGGGTCGCGGTCACCTGCTTCGCCAGCAACGTGGCGCGCGTCGAATCGGTGGCACTCGCCGCCCGCGCCGCCGGCCGCAGCGTCGCCCTGGTCGGCCGCAGCCTGCGCAATATCGAGGGTGCCGCCCGCGAATGCGGCTACCTGAAGGGCATCGCGCCGTTCCTCTCCGAGGACGAGGCCAACGATGTCGCCGACGAGCGGCTGGTGCTGCTGGTCACCGGCAGCCAGGGCGAGCCGCGCAGCGCCCTGGCCCGCATCGCCATGGACACCCATCCGCGCATCGAGCTCGGCGAGGGCGATACCGTCATCTTCAGCAGCCGGGTGATCCCCGGCAACGAGCGGGCGATCGGCACCATGCAGGACCATCTGGTGCGCCGCGGCGTGCAGCTGATGACCGACGCCGACCACATGGTGCATGTCTCCGGCCATCCGGCGCGCGACGAGCTGCGCCGGCTCTACAAGCTGGTGCGGCCGCGCTACAGCGTGCCGGTGCACGGCGAATGGCGCCACCTCTCGGCGCATGCCGCATTGGCGCAGGAAGGCCAGGTGACGCCGGTGCTGATCGAGGATGGCGACATCCTCAGCCTGTCGCCCGGTCGGCCGGAGGTCACCGACAGCGCCCCGGTCGGCCGGCTGGTGCTGGACGGCAACCGGCTGGTGCCGATGCAGGGCGGCGTGATGGGCGCCAGGCGGCGCATGCTGTACAACGGCGTCATCGTCGCCTCGCTGGCGGTGGACGGCGAGGGCCGGCTGCGTGGCGCGCCGAAGGTCACCGCCCCCGGCCTGTTCGACCCCGAGGACCCGCAGACCGCCCGCATCGCCGCCGATCTGACCCAGGCGCTGGCGGAACTGCCGGCCGCCACAAGGCGCGACGACGCGACGCTCGCCGAGGCCGCCAAAACCGCGCTGCGCCGCGCGCTGGGCCGGCGGCTGCAGAAGCGGCCGCTGGTGGATGTGCATCTGATCCGCATCTGAGGGGCCGCAGCATGAGCGCGTTTACCGGCTCGGCGATGTACATGGTCATCTGGTGGGTGGTGCTGCTGGCGGTGATCCCGATCTTCACCCGCCCGGTCGCCACCCCCGACCCGGCCAGCGGCATGCGCGGGCTGCCGCAAAAGCTGCGGCTGGGCAGGATCGTGCTGACCACCACGCTGGTGGCGGCGGTCATCTGGTTCGGCGCCTATCTGCTGATCAGCAGTTCCTGGATGAGTTTCCGCAGCGGCCCCTGGGCGCTGCCGAACGACTGATCCTGGCGACTGATCCTGGGGGATGCAAAAGAATCACGGACAGGAGAGGATAATCTCCTCGTCCTGCCGTGAGACTGGCGTTGCCTCCCTAAACCTGGCCCGATTCACCCGCTGCTTAAATTCAGATGTGTGGACCTTGGTTTGATGTAACCGGCCGCCGCGGTGGCTGTCACCTAATTTCGTCTGAAACTGCCTCATTTTCGTCGTTTTCGTGCGTCGCGGAATTGTGCGACGCATCATTTCTTGCAATTCCAGATGCTGCAACGCACAAAAATTCCTCCCCTCGCGGCACTGGCGACAGCGCCCGCCAGCCTGTAGGGTCCGCTTCCCAACCGCCCCCAGCAACGGACCGAAACCGCGATGCGTCTCTCCCGCAGCCTTGTGCCCACGATGAAGGAAACCCCGGCCGAGGCGCAGATCGTCTCCCACCGGCTGATGCTGCGCGCCGGCCTGGTGCGCCAGACCTCGGCCGGCATCTACGCCTGGCTGCCGGCCGGCCTGCGGGTGTTGCAGAACATCGCCCAGATCGTGCGCGAGGAGCAGAACGCCTCCGGCGCTCAGGAAGTGCTGATGCCGACCATCCAGTCGGCCGATCTGTGGCGGCAGAGCGGGCGGTATGACGCCTATGGCCCGGAAATGCTGCGCATCAAGGACCGCCACGACCGCGACATGCTGTACGGCCCGACCAACGAGGAGATGATCACCGACTTGTTCCGCCAGTCGGTGAAGTCGTACCGCGAGCTGCCGCAGAACCTGTACCACATCCAGTGGAAGTTCCGCGACGAGGTGCGCCCACGCTTCGGGGTGATGCGCGGCCGCGAATTCCTGATGAAGGACGCCTATTCGTTCGACATGGACCATGCCGGCGCGGTGGTCGCCTATCGCAAGATGATGCTGGCCTATATGCGCAGCTTCCAGCGCATGGGCGTGCAGGCGATCCCGATGGCCGCCGATACAGGCCCGATCGGCGGCGATCTCAGCCATGAATTCATCATCCTGGCGCCGACCGGCGAGAGCCAGGTCTACTACGACGCCGCCTTTGAAAAGATTGACTATTCCTCCTCGGCCTTCTCCTTCGAGTCGGAGGCCGACCTGGAACGCTTCTACACCACCATGACCACCCCCTATGCCGCCACCGACGACAAGCACGACGAAGCGGCCTGGGCCAAAGTTGCGGAAAAGCGCGAGGGCAGGGGCATCGAGGTCGGCCACATCTTCTATTTCGGCACCAAATACAGCGACCCGATGGGCCTGCGCGTGGTCGGGCCGGACGGCGCCCAGGTGATGCCCCATATGGGCAGCTACGGCATCGGCGTCTCCCGCCTGGTCGGCGCCCTGATCGAGGCGCACCACGACGATGCCGGCATCAAATGGCCGGATTCGGTCGCTCCCTGGAAAGCCGCGATCCTCAACCTCAAATCCGGTGACGCCGCCTGCGATGCGATCTGCGAGGACATCTATACGAAACTGCACGGCAACGCGCTGTACGACGACCGCCCCGAACGCGCCGGCGCCAAATTCGCCGATGCCGACCTGATGGGCCATCCCTGGCAGGTCATCGTCGGCCCGCGCGGTGCCGCCAACGGCATGGTGGAACTGAAGCGCCGTGCCACCGGTGAAAAGCAGGAGGTCTCGGTGGAGGCGGCGCTGGCGAAGCTGGGCTGATGCGGCGGCGCGGTTTTGACCGGAATCGCGTGACTTCATGATCACTGCATTCGAATGCATGGTCGCCGGGCGCTATCTGCGGGCGCGCAAAGGCGAGCGATTCGTCTCGGTGATCGCGATCTTCTCGCTGGTCGGCATCGCACTCGGGGTGGCAACCTTGATCGTGGTGGCCAGCGTTATGAGCGGCTTTCAGACCGAGATGGTCTCCCGCTTCCTCGGCGTGAACGGCCATATCTCGATCGAGGCCTACGCCGGCGACAAGATCGACGACTATGCGCCGCTGGTGGCCGGAATCCTGAAAATCCAGGGGGTTACCTCGGCCACGCCGGTGCTGGACGGCCAGGTGCTGCTGACCACCGGCCGGCCGGGCGGCAGCGGCGGGCTGGTGCGCGGCATGACCGAGGCCGATCTGCGGGCGCTGCATCAGGTCAGCGACCATATATTGGCCGGCAATCTCAATGACTTCCACGGTGATGATGCGATCGTGGTCGGGGTTGGCTATGCCGACAGCAACCGGCTGAACATCGGCAGCCGGGTGACGCTGATCTCGCCGCAGGGGGCGGCCACCGCGTTCGGCACCATCCCGCGGGTGCGCGGCTACAAGGTGGTGGCGGTGTTCGACGCCGGGCTCTCCAGCTACAATAATTCCGTGGTTTTTCTGCCACTTGCCGCCGCCCAGGTGTTCTTCCAGAAGCCCGACGCGATCACCGGCATCGAGATCCGGCTGGCCGACCCGGATCAGGTGGGGCGGGTGGTGGACGCCATCCGGCCCTTGGTCGGCCCGCGCAAGCTGCTGCTGCGCGATTGGCGGCACTCCAATGATCAGTTGATCAGTGTGCTGCAAATTCAGAAGGATACCATGTTCATCGTGCTCGGCATGATCATCCTGGTGGCGGCGTTCAACGTCATCTCGTCGCTGATCATGCTGGTCAAGGACAAGCGGCGGAACATCGCGGTGCTGCGCACCATGGGCGCCAGCAGCGGCTCAATTCTGCGGATTTTCGTGATGTGCGGCGCCTTTGTCGGCGTCACCGGCACGGCGCTCGGCACCGTGCTGGGCATTCTGGTGTGCCGCAACATCGTCGCCATCCAGCATTTCATCGAGCGGGTGACCGGCGGGCAGGTGTTTGATTCTTCGGTCTTTCTGCTGACCAGCCTGCCGGATTCGATCGACTGGACCAGCGTGATCCGGGTGGTGATCCTGGCGCTGGTGCTGTCGCTGCTGGCGACCATCTACCCGAGTTGGAAAGCCGCCAGCACCGACCCGGTCGAAGTGCTGCGCAATGAGTAACCCGCTCGAAATGCAGGGGGTTATCCGCACCTATCGCGGCCCGGCCGGCGACCTGCCGGTGCTGCGCGGCGTCGACCTCACCCTGGAGGCCGGGCAGATCGTGGCGCTGGTGGCACCGTCCGGCGCCGGCAAATCGACCTTGCTGCATCTGGCCGGGCTGCTGGAAAAGCCGGATGGCGGCCAGGTACGGGTGGCCGGCCGCGACGCCGGCGCGCTGGGCGACCGCGAGCGCACCGCCATACGCCGCGACTCGATCGGTTTCGTCTATCAGTTCCATCACCTGCTGCCGGAGTTCTCGGCGCTGGAGAATGTGGTGCTGCCGCAGATGATCGCCGGAATTTCCCGCCGTGCCGCCGCCGAGCGGGCGATGGGTCTGCTCGATGTGTTCGGCCTGCGGCCGCGCGCCGGGCATGCGCCGGGCAAGCTGTCGGGTGGCGAGCAGCAGCGGGTGGCGATTGCCCGCGCCCTGGCCAACGCCCCCGGCCTGCTGCTGGCCGACGAACCGACCGGCAATCTGGATGCCGGCACCGCGGCCCTGGTGTTCGACGAATTGCTGCGCATCGTGCGGGCGCAGGGCGTGGCGGCGCTGATCGCCACCCACAACCCCGATCTGGCGGCGCGGATGGACCGCACCGTCACGCTCCGCGACGGCAGGCTGGTGGCGGGCTGATGGCGGTCGCGGATTTCGTCCATCTGCGCAACCACTCCAGCTATTCGCTGAGCGAAGGCGCGATCAAGGCCGGCAAGCTGGCCGATCTGGCGCTTGCGGCTGGCATGCCGGCGGTGGCGATGACCGATACCGGCAATCTGTTCGGCGCGCTGGAGTTCAGCCAAGCCTGCACCGCCAAAGGCATCCAGCCAATCATCGGCTGCCAGGTGTCGCTCTCCCGCGACGACAATCCGCGCCTGCCGCCCGACCCGCTGGTGCTGCTGGCGCAGAACGCCGAGGGGTTCGCCAATCTGCAGCGGCTGTCCTCGGCCGGCTTCCTGGACACTGAGCCGGGGGCGCGGCCGCAGGTGGCGCTCGGGCTGCTGTGCGAGCGGGCGTCCGGGCTGCTGCTGCTGACCGGCGGCACGCTGGGGCCGATCGCCCGGCTGCTCGCCGAGGGCCAGCAGCCGGAGGCCGAGCGGCTGCTGGCGCGGCTGGCCGAGGCATTCCCTGACCGCATCGCCATGGAGTTGCACCGCCACGGCCTGCCGGTGGAGCGGGCCATCGAGCCGGGGTTGATCGGGCTGGCCGATGCCGCCGGCATTCCGCTGGTGGCGACCAACGAGTGCTTCTTCGCCAAACCGGAGATGCACGAGGCGCACGACGCGCTGCTGTGCATCGCCGAGGGCCGCACCATGGCCGAGCGCGACCGCCGCCGGGTAAGCCCGGAGCATTGGTTCAAGCCGGCGGCGGCGATGCGGGAACTGTTCGCCGACCTGCCGGAGGCCTGCGACAACACGCTGGCGCTCGCCCGGCGCTGCGCGGTGATGGCCGAGAGTCGCAAGCCGGTGCTGCCGAAATGCCCCAAGGTGCGCGAGGGCGCCACCGAGGAGGAGACCGTCCGCGCGATGGCCGCCGAGGGCCTGGAACGGCGGATGGACGCCGCCGACGCCGACGAGGCGAAGCGCGAGACCTATCGCACGCGGATGGCGTTCGAGCTCGACGTGATCGCCAAGATGGGATTTCCCGGCTATTTCCTGATCGTCGCCGACTTCATCCAGTGGGCCAAGGCGCATGGCATTCCGGTGGGGCCGGGGCGCGGTTCCGGCGCCGGTTCGGTGACCGCCTGGGCGCTGACCATCACCGATATCGACCCGCTGCGCTTCAACCTGCTGTTCGAGCGGTTTCTCAACCCCGAGCGGGTGTCGATGCCGGATTTCGATATCGATTTCTGCCAGGATCGCCGCGACGAGGTGATCGAGTATGTGCGCCACGAGTATGGCGCCGACCGGGTGGCGCAGATCATCACCTTCGGCAAGCTGCAGGCGCGCGCCGCGGTGCGCGATGTCGGCCGGGTGCTGGGGCTGCCATACGGGCAGGTGAACAAGGTCGCCGAACTGATCCCGAACAACCCGGCCAAGCCGGTGACCTTGCAGCAGGCGATCGACGGCGAGCCGAAATTGCAGGCGATGCGGGTGGAGGACGAGGCGCTCGGCCGGCTGATGGAGATCGCCCTGCAGCTGGAGGGGCTGTATCGCCACGCCAGCACCCATGCCGCCGGGCTGGTGATCGGCAACCGCACGCTCACCGAGTTGGTGCCGATCTACCGCGACCCGAAGTCGGAGATCCTGGTCACCCAGTACTCGATGAAATATGTCGAGCAGGCCGGGCTGGTGAAGTTCGACTTCCTCGGCCTGACCACGCTGACCATCCTGCAACGCGCGGTGCAGTTGCTGGAACGCGAGAAGGTGCGGGTGGACCTCGCAAAATTGCCGCTGGACGACCCCAAGACCTTCGAGATGCTGCAGCGTGGCGATGCCGCCGGGGTGTTCCAGTTCGAAGGCCAGGGCATGCGCGACGTGCTGAAGCAGATGCGGCCGGACCGCTTCGAGGACCTGGTGGCGGCGGTGGCGCTGTACCGGCCGGGGCCGATGGCCAGCATCCCGGCCTATTGCCAGCGCAAGCATGGCGAGGCCTGGGAGGCGCCGCATCCCTCGATCCACGATATCCTGGCCGAGACCTACGGCATCATGGTCTATCAGGAACAGGTGATGCAGATCGCCCAGACCATGGCCGGCTACAGCCTGGGCGCCGCCGACCTGCTGCGCCGTGCCATGGGCAAGAAGATTCGGGCCGAAATGGACGCCCAGCGCCAGATTTTCTGCGACGGCGCGGTGGCGCGTGGCATCGAGCCGGAGAAGGCCAGCGAGGTGTTCGACCTGATGGCCAAGTTCGCCGATTACGGCTTCAACAAATGCCACTCGGCGCCGTATGCGCTGGTCGCCTACCAGACCGCCTGGATGAAGGCCAACCATCCGGAGGCGTTCCTCGCCGCCTGCATGTCCCTCGCGATGAACAACACCGACAAGCTGGCGGCGTTGCGCCAGGAGGCCAGCCGGATGGCGATCCGGGTGCTGCCGCCGGATATCAACCGCTCCGGCGCCGATTTCACCCTTGAGCACGACGACGGCAGGTTGTGCATCCGCTACGCGCTGGCGGCGGTGAAGCGGGTCGGCATGGCGGCGATGCGCACGCTGGTGGAGACAAGGGGCCACGCGGCATTCGAGGACCTGGCCGATCTGGCGACGCGGATCGACCCGCGGCAGCTGAACAAGATGCAGCTGGAGAGCCTGGCGCGGGCCGGCGCGTTCGACAGCCTGGACAATAACCGCGCCCGGATGTTCGCCGCCGCCGAGCCGGTGCTGCGCCGCGCCCATGCCGGCGCCGAGGAGAAGCAGAGCGGCCAGATCGGCTTGTTCGCCGGCGGCAACCGGCCGGAGCCGCTGCGACTCGCCGCGATTCCGGACTGGGACCCGCTGGACCGGCTGGGCTTTGAGGCCGAGGCAGTCGGATTCCATCTGACCGCGCATCCGCTGGACGCCTATCGCCAGGCGCTGACCCGGCTGAAGGTGATCCCCAGCACCCAGCTGGAGGCCAAGGCCCAGGCCGGTGCGGCGCGGGTGAAGCTGGCGGGCACGGTGGTCAACAGCAAGGAGCGGATTACCCGCACCGGCAGCCGGATGGCCTGGGTGCGGCTGTCGGACGCCGGCGGCAGCTATGAGGTGACGTTTTTCAGCGAGGTGCTGAGCAAGTCGCGCGAGATTTTGCAGGCAGGCAGCGCGGTGCTGGTGACCGCCGATATCCGGCTGGAGGGCGAGAGCCTGCGGGTGACGGCGGTGGATGCGTCATCGCTGGAGGAGGCCGCCGCGCGCGCCGGCACCGGCATGCGCATCTGGCTGCAACAGACCGAGGCGGTGGCGCATATCCGCAGCCTGCTGGAGCGCGAGGGGCGCGGCACCGGGCAGGTGGTGCTGGTGCCGCGGCTGGACCAGGCGCAGCAGGTGGAGATCGCGCTGCCCGGCCGGTTCAACGTCAATCCCCGGCTGGCCCAGGCGTTGAAGCTGGTGGCCGGGGTGGAGCGGGTGGAGGATATCTGAGCGTCAGGCGCTCAGGCGCCATGCCGGCGACGCGCCACCAGCAGCAGCCCGCCCAGCCCGGCCAGCAGCAGCGCCAGGCTGCCCGGCTCCGGCACGCTGGTGCCGATATTGCTGCCACCACCCGAAAGCGGCGGCGACAGGAAGGACAGGTCGGTTTGCGTCGGCGCCCAGTGCAGCTCGCTGGTGCCGTCGAAGCTGGCGGCGACCACCGTGCCGTCGATCGGGTTGCCCGTGGTCACCAGCGCCTTCGGCGCCAGCACCGTGCCGGCCCAGCCGGTGGCGCCGAAATTGATCGTGGTGGCGTCCACGAAGTTCCAAATCACGTTGTACATGAAGCTGTTCTGGTTGTTGTGGATGTTCGGGCGGCCGGTGAAGCTGCTGCCGGTGACGTTGATGATGACGGTGGTGGCGCCGTTGAGGTTGACCTTGACGTCCGGATACGAGGCGAGTTGCGCGGCGGTGATGTTGATTACCGCGACGTTGCTCTGCCCGGGCACCGAACCGAGCACCGCGTTCAGCGTGGCGCCGTTGGTGCCGGCGGCCGGCAGCGGCGCCTGGATCGCCGGGGTGAGCTGGCTCAGCCCGGTCGAGGCGGCGGTGAGGGTCGACCAGATATTATCGAAGCTGTACGGCATCACCGCGCCGTAATGCATGTTGCTGCCGAGCGCGACGTTGCCGACGGCGTGCCCTTGAACATTCACCGCGCCGGCATTCACATTGTAGCTGGCATTCTGGACGTTGCCGTAGACCGCGAGCGTGCTGTAGCCGGCGAAGCTGGAGCCGGCCGCCGGCAGGTGCCCGCCGTAGAAGTCGCCCTGGCCGCCGGTGAGGTTGCCGCCGACCACCACCGGCCCGGCCACATCGGAACGCAGCGCGAAATTGCCGGCGACCACGGCGTTGAAGGTCTGCAGGATTTCGGTGGCCGACAATGCCGTGGCGTTGGCCGGGCGGGCGGGTGCGGCGACAAAGCCGGCCAGCATGGCGCCGAGGGAGAGCGTGGTCAGAAGGGCGCGCAGTGAAATGCTCATCGTCCAATCCTTGCGCCGGCCCCGACCTGGGGTACCGTTCGAAAACTATCGTGACATATTGTGGCTTTTTGCGGCATCGGCCAAAGACATCGCCTGCAAGCGTTAAATGCCCGTTAACGCGGCAGGCTTCAACTGAAATTCTCGTGTGTTGCCGGCAGATCACGCGGGGCAGCACGACGCGGGCGGCATGGGAGCGGCCGCGGGTCCTGCGTCTGCCGGCCCTGCGGCCGCCGGCCTTGCGTTCGCGGGCAAGCTGGGCCATATCGCGCTGGCTGCCGGCATGTGCCGGCGGTAATTCACACGCGGGGCGCCTTTCCGGTCCGATCTCGGGCCTGAAGCCGGTGCCGCTTGGCGATGGCCCCGCGGAGGTTCAACCGGACGACGGAAAGGAGCACGCCGATGGCGATGCCCGATTTCACTCTGCGCCAGCTGCTGGAAGCCGGCGTGCATTTTGGCCACCACACCCGCCGCTGGAATCCGCGGATGAAGCCGTTCATCTTCGGCATCCGTAACCAGGTGCATATCCTCGACCTGCAGCAGACTGTGCCGATGCTGGACCGGGCGCTGAAGGCAGTGCGCGACGTGACCGCGGCTGGCGGGCGGGTGCTGTTCGTCGGCACCAAGCGGGCGGCGGCGGAATACGTGGCGGACGCGGCCAATCGCTGCGGCCAGTATTACGTCAACCATCGCTGGCTTGGCGGCATGCTGACCAACTGGAAGACCATCACCGGCAGCATCAAGCGGCTGCGCCAGATCGACGAGATGCTGGCCGCCGGCACCCAGGGCCTGACCAAGAAGGAGGTGCTGGACATCACGCGCGACCGCGAGAAGCTGGAGCGGGCGCTGGGCGGCATCAAGGAGATGGGCGGCCTGCCGGACATCCTGTTCATCATCGACACCAACAAGGAGAAGCTGGCGGTCGAAGAGGCGAACAAGCTGGGCATTCCGGTGATCGCCATCCTGGACAGCAACTCCGACCCGAACGGTGTCACCTTCCCGATTCCCGGCAATGACGACGCGATCCGCGCCATCACGCTGTATTGCGACCTGATCGCCGGCGCGGTGCTGGACGGCATCAGCGCCGAGATGGTGGCCAGTGGCCGTGATATCGGCGCCGCCGAGGACCTGCCGATCGAGGCGATGCCCGAAGTGGTGGCCGAAGCCGCGCCGCCGGCAGCCTGAACAGCAGGCCGCCTGAACACGAGATAGAGCGAGATATAGAAGGAGAACCCCGATGCCCGAGGTTACCGCGGCACTGGTGAAGGATCTGCGCGAGCGCACCGGCGCCGGCATTTCCGACTGCAAGAAGGCGCTGGTCGAGAGCGACGGCGTGATGGACGACGCGATCGACTGGCTGCGCAAGAAGGGCCTGTCGACGGCGGCCAAGAAGTCCGGCCGGGTCGCCGCCGAAGGGCTGGTGGGGGTGGTCACCACCGCCACCCGCGGCGCGATGGTGGAGGTGAACGCCGAGACCGATTTCGTCGCCCGCAACGAGGCGTTCCAGGCCTTCGTGCAAACAGTGGCGAAGGTGGCGCTGGATGTCGGCCAGGAGCTGGAGACGATCAAGGCCGCACCCTATCCCGGCAGCGGGCGCAACGTGGCCGAGGAACTGACCCATCTGATCGCCACCATCGGCGAGAACATGGCGCTGCGCCGCGCCGTGGTGCTGCATGTGCAGCAGGGTGCGGTGGCCAGCTACGTGCATCAGGCGCTGAAGCCGGGGCTCGGCAAGATCGGCGTGCTGGTGGCCGTGGAAGGCGCCAGCGAGCAGGCGGCGCTGGAGACGCTGGGGCGCCAGGTGGGCATGCATGTCGCCGCCACCAAGCCGGAGGCGCTGGATGTCAGCGCCGTCGACCCGGCTTCGCTGGAGCGCGAAAAGGCGGTGCTGTCCGAGCAGGCGCGCGCCTCCGGCAAGCCCGAGGCGATCATCGAGAAGATGGTCGAGGGCCGCATCCGCAAATACTACGAGGAAGTGGTGCTGCTGGAGCAGGTCTGGGTGCATGACGGCGAGAGCCGGGTGAAGGCGGTGGTGCAGAAGGCCGGCGCCAGGCTGGCCGGCTTCGCGCGCTTCCAGCTCGGCGAGGGCATCACCAAGGAGGCGGGCGACTTCGCCGCTGAAGTGGCGGCGGCCGCCGGCGTCGGCTGACGCCACTTCCGCCGCATGGACTTGTTTGGGGCGGGCGGGGCCTGTACGGTTCCGCCCGCTTGTTTTTTCGTCCGCCTTTCCCTCCGCCCGCCTTTCCCTCCGTTGGCCCGCCGTGCGGCGGCCGCATGCAGCATCGGGACCCGATGAGCCAGAACCTCGCCTATAAGCGCGTGCTGCTGAAAGTCTCCGGCGAGGCGCTGATGGGGACGCGCGAATACGGGCTGGACACCGAGACGGTGGGGCGGATTGCCGCCGATATCGGCGATGTGGTGGCGATGGGCGCCGAGGTGTGCCTGGTGATCGGCGGCGGCAACATCTTCCGCGGTGTTTCGGCGGCGGCCACCGGCATGGACCGCGCCCAGGCGGATTATATCGGCATGCTGGCAACGGTGATGAACGCGCTGGCGATGCAGAACGCGCTGGAGCAATGCGGCGTGGCCACCCGGGTGCAGTCGGCGATTCCGATGGCCAGCGTCTGCGAGCCGTATATCCGCCGGCGTGCCGAGCGGCATATGGAGAAGGGCAGGGTGGTGATCTTCGCCGCCGGCACCGGCAACCCGTTCTTCACCACCGACACCGCGGCGGCGCTGCGGGCGGCCGAGATGCAATGCGACGCGCTGCTGAAGGGCACCCAGGTGGACGGCGTCTATTCCGCCGACCCGCGCAAGGTGCCGGATGCGGTGCGCCACCCGGAGTTGAGCTATCTGGACGTGCTGTCGCGCGACCTCGCGGTGATGGACGCCTCGGCGATCAGCCTGGCGCGCGAGAACGGGGTGCCGATCGTGATATTCAACATCCGCGCGTCCGGCGCGTTCGCCGCGGTGATGCGCGGTGAGGGCCGGTTCACGACGATCACAGAAGCCAGATAGGCGGCAATACCAGCGGCGGAGGAGGCGAGCGTGGCGACCGAACTGAACGAGCTGAAAGAGGACCTCACCCGCCGGATGGATGGCGCGCTGGAAACCCTGCGGCGGGAATTCGCCGGCCTGCGCTCCGGCCGCGCCAACCCGGCACTGCTGGAGCCGGTGCGGGTGGAGGCCTATGGCAGCGAGACGCCGCTGGCCCAGGTCGGCACGATCGGCGCCCCCGAGGCGCGGATGCTGACCGTCCAGGTCTGGGACCGCAGCCTGGTCAGCGCCGTTGAGCGGGCGATCCGCGATGCCGGGCTGGGGCTGAACCCGGCCTCGGACGGGCAACTGGTGCGGATCCCGATTCCGCAGTTGACCGGCGAGCGGCGCACCGAACTCGCCAAGCTGGCCGGCCGCTACAGCGAGGGCGCCAAGGTCGCGGTGCGCGGCGTGCGGCGCGACGGCATGGACCAGACCAAGGCGCTGGAGAAGAAGGGCACCATCAGCCAGGACGAGGAGAAGCGCTGGGCCGAGGAGATCCAGAAGCTCACCGACCAGTATATTCGCCGGGTCGACGAGGCGCTGGCCGACAAAGACCGGGAAATCAAGCAGGTCTAGGGAAACGCGGGTGACAGTGCAGGCACCGGATCCGGCCGACCTGGTCGAGGCGGCCCCGCAGCCGCCGGGGCACCCGGCGCATGTCGCGATCATCATGGATGGCAATGGCCGCTGGGCCGCGGCACGCGGGCTGCCGCGGGTGGCCGGCCATCGGGCCGGGGTGGAGGCGGTGCGGCGCTGCGTGCGGCTGGCGATCGAGGCCGGGGTCGGCTTCCTGACGCTGTACGCCTTCAGCAGTGAGAACTGGCGCCGGCCGGCCGCCGAGGTGCTGGACCTCACCGGCCTGCTGCGGCATTTCCTGCGCGCCGAGATCGCCGAACTGCACCAGCGCGGCGTGTGCCTGCGGGTAATCGGCGACCGCTCGCGCTTCGATGGCGATATCCAGCGCGACCTGCTGGCCGCTGAGCAGCGCACCGCCGGCAATACCAGCCTCACCCTGGTGGTGGCGCTGTCCTATGGCGGGCGGGCGGAGATTGTCGCCGCGGCGCGGGCGGCGGCCGAGGCGGCGCGGGCCGGGCGGCTCGACCCGGAGCAGTTGGACGAGACGACGTTCGGGCAGTTGCTGTCCACGGCGGGAGTGCCCGACCCCGACCTGATCATCCGCACCTCCGGCGAGCAGCGGCTGTCCAACTTTCTGCTCTGGCAGTCCGCCTATGCCGAACTGGTGTTCCTCGACGTGCTGTGGCCGGATTTCGCGCAGCAGCATTTCACCGAGGCGTTGACCGAATTCGCCCGGCGCGAGCGGCGTTTCGGGGCGCGTCCTGGCTGACCCGGCGCGCCGCTCCCAGCGCTGGGGCGACCTGCGGCTGCGGGTGATCTCGGCCGCGGTGCTGCTGCCGGTGGCGCTGGGCTGCCTGCGGCTCGGCGGCATCGCCTGGCTGGCGCTGATCGTGGCGGCCGGGCTGGGCATGGCGTGGGAATGGTGGACGCTGTGGCGCCGCCGGCCAGGCCGGATGCCGGCGCTCGGGCTGCTGCTGGGCGTGGTCTACCTGCTGCCGGCGGTGCTGGCGCTGCTCTGGCTGCGCGCGGCGCCGGGCGTCGGGCTGGGCAATGTGCTGTTCGTGCTGCTGGTGGTCTGGGCCAGCGATATCGGCGCCTATCTGGCCGGCCGCTGGCTGGCCGGGCCGAAGCTGGCGCCTCGCATTTCGCCCGGAAAAACCTGGTCCGGCGCGCTGGGCGGCACGCTGGCGGCGGTACTGGTGGGCGTGGTGCTGCATGCCGGCTGGCCGGGTGGGCCGCTGGCGCAAGCGATCGCGGTGGCGGCCGGGCTCAGCGTGGTGTCCCAGATCGGTGATTTGTTCGAGAGCGGGGTGAAGCGCTATTACGGGGTGAAGGATTCCAGTCGCCTGATCCCCGGCCATGGCGGATTGCTGGATCGGCTGGACGGCGTGCTGGCAGCCGCCCCGGCGGCGGCCTTGCTGGCCATCTGGCTCGGCCGGGGGGTAACATTGTGGTGAGCAGCAGGATGACGGAACAGTGAAATCTGCCGGCGCCACGGATCACCCGGCCACGACGCGTTCCGCCGTGAAGACGGTTTCGGTTCTCGGCTGCACCGGCAGCGTCGGCACCCAGACCATCGACCTGCTGCTGGCCGACCCGGAGCGCTACCGGGTGCTGGCGCTGGTCGCCGGGCGCAACGTGGCGCTGCTGGCCGCCCAGGCCCGCCAGTTGCGGCCGCTGCGCGCGGTGGTGAGCGATCCCGGCTGCCTTGCGGCGCTGCACGAGGCGCTGGCCGGCACCGGCATCGAGGTCGCCGCCGGCGCCCAGGCGGTGGTGGACGCGGCCGGGCTGCATGCCGACTGGACGATGTGCGCGATTACCGGCGCCGCCGGGCTGGCCTCCACGCTGGAGGCGATCCGCGGCGGCGGCGCGGTGGCGCTGGCCAACAAGGAGGCGTTGGTCTGCGCCGGCGAGGTGATGCTGCGCGCGGTTCGCCAGCACGGCGCCACGTTGCTGCCGGTCGACTCGGAGCACAACGCCATCTTCCAGGCGATGGCCGGCGGCAACCACGGCGCGGTGGAAAAGATCGTGCTGACCGCCTCGGGCGGCCCATTCCGCACCGCCTCGCGCGACGACATGGCCCTGGCGCTGCCGGAAGCCGCCCTTCGCCATCCGGTCTGGTCGATGGGCGCCAAGATCAGCATCGACAGCGCGACGCTGATGAACAAGGGGCTGGAGGTGATCGAGGCGGCGCGGCTGTTCGGGCTGGACAGCGCCCGGATCGGCGTGCTGGTGCATCCGCAATCGGTGGTGCATGGCCTGGTCTACTACCAGGACGGCAGCGTGCTGGCGCAGCTCGGCAGCCCGGACATGCGGGTGCCGATCGCCCATACCCTGGCCTGGCCCGGCCGCATCGCCACCGCGGCACGCCGGCTGGATCTGGCGGCGGTCGGGCGGCTGGAGTTCACCGAGCCCGATCTGCAGCGGTTTCCGGCGCTGCGGCTGGCGCGCGAGGCCTTGCAGGCCGGCGGCGGTGCGCCCACCATTCTCAGCGCCGCCAATGAAGTCGCGGTGGCGGCCTTCCTGCAACGCCGGCTGGGTTTCCTGGATATCGCCGACAGCGTCGCCGCGGTGCTCGATGCGCTCGGTTCGCCGCCGGCGGACAGCCTGGAGCAGGTGGTGGCGCTCGATGCCCGCGCCCGCGCCGAAGCCACCGCCGTCTGTCTGCGCCGTGCCCGGCCGGCGGCTTGACATGATACAGAGCCGTCTCAATATCCCGTCTTAACCCACTGATTTCAGAGAAACGCCCCGTGTTCGATTTCCTTCCTGAGTTTCTCCGCACCCCGGTGGCCTTCGTGGTGGTGCTGGGCGTGCTGGTGTTCATCCACGAGTTCGGCCACTACCTCGCCGCCCGGCTGGTGGGCGTGCATGTCGAAGCCTTCTCGATCGGCTTCGGTCACGCGCTGTACACCTGGACCGACCGCCGCGGCACGATCTGGAAACTCGCCTGGCTGCCACTGGGCGGCTACGTCAAGCTGCATGGCCAGGAACGCCCGGAAGATCAGTCCGAGGAGGCGCGCGCCGGCAGGATCGCCGGGCATACTTTCCACGAGAAGGCCATCTGGCGCCGTGCCGTGGTGGTGGCGGCCGGCCCGGCGGCGAATTTCGTGCTCGCCATCGTGCTGTTCGCCGGGCTTTACGGCGGCGTCGGTCAGCCGGTGGTCGCCCCGGTGGTGGGCGAGGTGGTGGCCGGCTCGGCGGCCGCCAGCGCCGGCCTGGTGGCCGGTGACCGGGTGCTGGAGATCGACGGCAAGAAAATCAAGCTGTTCGAGGACCTGCAACGTGTGGTGGCCGCCAATCCCGGCACCAGACTGCAGATGCAGGTGCGTCGCGGCGACGCCGACCTGGCACTCTCGGTGACGCCGAAGCCGGAGCAGTCCGGCGGGCGGACCATCGGCCTGCTGGGGGTGCGCGGCAGCGTGACCGAATTCACCCCGATCCCGGCCTGGGAGGCGCTGCCGCTGGGTGCGGCGCAGACCTGGGACATTACGGTCAAGACGCTGGCCGGCCTGTGGACCATGGTCAGCACCAACAAGGGCGCCGACGACCTGGGCGGGCCGCTGCGAATCGCCCAGATGTCCGGCCAGGTGG
Source organism: Rhodospirillales bacterium (assembly GCA_041691815.1). Taxonomy (GTDB): domain Bacteria; phylum Pseudomonadota; class Alphaproteobacteria; order Acetobacterales; family Acetobacteraceae; genus 70-18. The sequence goes on from JBEPTZ010000036.1 coordinate 33,445, forward strand.
CGCAATACGGCTTCACCAGCCTGCTCAGCTTCATCGCGGTGCTGAGCGTCAATCTGGCGCTGATCAACCTGTTTCCGATCCCGATCCTGGACGGCGGGCATCTGGTGTTCTTCGCTGCCGAAGCGGTGCGCGGCCGGCCGTTGCCGCCGCGGGCCCAGGAATACGGCCTGCGGGCAGGCTTCGCGCTGCTGATCGGCCTGTTCGTCTTCGCCACCTGGAACGATCTCGGCCATCTCGGCCTGTTCCGCTGGATGGCCGGATTGGTCGGCTGAAGAAGCCCCGGGGTGCGGTGATGTGCGACGTCATGGTTGACGGCCGCCGCCGCCGCCTGTAGCGCGTGTCGGCTGGTAGGGTTAAGCTGGCCGGGTCGGGGAGCGCCGTTCTCCCCGGGCCGCCGCGACGCCGCAGTGAGGAGTTCCGGTCTTTGTTACGCACTCGCGCGAAGCTGTTCGCGTCGGCCCTGGTGCTCTGTGTCGCGGCCTCGGTGGTCGCGCTGGGGCAGGTCGCCGGCCCGCAAACCCAGTCTCCCCCCCGGACCCAGGCGACCGCCGGGACGGTCGCCGCGATCAAGGTGGACGGCAACCAGCGGATCGAGGCCGGCACCATCCGCTCCTACATGCTGGTGCAACCCGGCAGCGCGTTCGATGCCGCCGAGATGGACCGCAGCCTGAAGACACTCTACGCCACCGGCCTGTTCTCCGACGTCAAGCTGGAGCGGCAGGGCGATACGCTGGTGGTCCACGTGGTGGAAAACCCGATCGTCAACCAGATCGCCTTCGAGGGAAACAACAAGGTCACCGACCAATCCCTGCGCCCGGAGATCCAGTTGCGCCCGCGTGCGGTCTACACCGCTGCCCTGGCCGAGTCGGATCGCCAGCGCATCCTCAACATCTATGCCAAGCGTGGCCGTTTCGGCGCCACGGTGGTCCCCAAGATCATCAAGCTCGGGCAGAACCGGGTGGATGTGGTGTTCGAGATCCACGAGAGCGACTCCACCTATGTCAGCCGCATCGCCTTCGTCGGCAACAAGGCGTTCAGCGAATCGACACTGCTGGACGTGATCGGCTCGCGCGAGGAGGCATGGTGGCGCTTCCTGTCCACCAGCGACCAGTACGACCCGGAGCGGGTGAAGTTCGACAAGGAACTGCTGCGCCGCTACTACCTCAGCAAGGGCTATGCCGATTTCGACGTGGTCAGCGCCAACGCCGAACTGGCGCCGGATCGCTCGGCCTTCTTCGTGACCTTCACCCTGCACGAGGGCGCCCGCTACCGGGTCTCCAGCGTTGAGGTGAACGCCACCCTGCGCAACCTCGACCCCAAGACGCTGCGCCGCTCGATCGAGATCGATCCCGGCGACTGGTACAACGGCGACGCCGTGGAGCGCGCCGACAAGACGCTGACCGAGGCGGTGCAGGACCGCGGCTACGCCTTCGTCGACGTCAAGCCGCGGATCAAGCGCGACATCGAGAAGCACACCATTGACCTCGCCTTCGATGTCGGCGAGGGCCCGCGCGTCTATATCGAGCGCATCAATATCGCCGGCAACCAGCGCACCATGGACAAGGTGGTCCGCCGCGAGATGCGCGTGGCCGAGGGCGACCCGTTCAACGCCACGTTGCTGCGCGAAAGCCGCCAGCGCATCGTCGACCTCGACTTCTTCAACGGCGTCGGGGCCAACGCGACGCCCGGCTCGGCGCCGGACAAATCGATCGTCAACATCAATGTCGAGGAAAAGGCGACCGGCGAACTGAGCCTCGGCGGCGGCTACTCCACCGATATCGGCCCGCTGGTCAGCGCCGGCCTGCGCGAGCGCAACCTGATCGGCACCGGCATCGACGGCAGCATCAATGCGCTGCTGGCGCAAAAGCAGAGCCAGGTGAAGCTGTCGGTCACCGACCCGTATTTCCTCGACCGCAACCTGGTGGCCGGGTTCGACCTGTTCCGCATCCAGTCGAACCTGCAGGACGTGGCGAATTACAGCCAGCGCAGCCTCGGCGTCTCGCTGCGGCTCGGCTACGAGTTCACCGAGCATGTGCGCCAACTCTGGACCTATTCGCTGATCGACCGCGACATCTATAACGTGCAGCCGTCCGCCAGCCTCTATGTGGTCGATGCGAAGGGGGCGACGCTGCTGTCGCAGATCGGCCAGACGTTGAGCATCGATTACCGCGATTCGAAGCTGACGCCGCATACCGGCTGGCTGATCCGGCTGGGCACCGATTTCGCCGGCCTGGGTGGCGACAGTCACTTCGTCCGCACCAAACTCGACGGCGCCTACTACATTCCGCTCGATCGCTTTACCGGCAACACCGACTGGGATCTGGTGATCCAGGGCGGCGTCGGCAAAATGTTCTCGCTGGGCGGCCGGCAGCAGATCATCGACCGCTTCTTCCTCGGCGGCGACAATCTGCGCGGCTTCGAGACTGCCGGCGCCGGCCCGCACAGCGTGCCGGCCGGCGACAGCCTGGGCGGCAATCTCATCTGGACCCAGACCACCGAACTGCGCTTCCCGCTGCCGGTCGCCCATGATCTCGGCCTTACCGGCCGCGCTTTCGTCGATGTCGGCTCGCTGTCGCAGGTCAATTCGCTGGTTGTCGGCGGCGTGCCGGTTGCGCTCACCGACAGCGCGGCACCGCGGGTCGGCACCGGGTTCGGCATCTCCTGGAAAACCCCGTTCGGCTTGCTGAACGTCGATCTGGCGGTGCCGGTGCTCAAGCAGAAATACGACAAGTCCCAACTCATCCGTTTCGGTTTTGGCACGAGGTTCTAGTGCGACAGTTCTCTATCCCGACAATGTCTTCGCGTATTCCCGCCTTGCCCGCCCTGCTGGCGGCGCTGCTGCTGGCCGGCGGCCTGCTGCTGCTGGGCGGCGCGGCGCAGGCCCAGAGCAAGGATTATTT
>JBEPTZ010000037.1:0-35922 GCA_041691815.1 Rhodospirillales bacterium
CCCGCGCCCGGCACCGCCACCCCGCCCGCCGCCACCCCGCCCGCCGCCACGCCGCCCGCTGCCACGCCAACAGCACCGCCGGCCGCACCCGCGCCCACGACCAAGGTGCCGACCAACTAGCCACCTGCCCGGCGGGCCTGGCCCGCCCGCCACCGATCAGGACACCGCAATGCTGCCCGGACTTTCTGCGACTCGGGTCTGGCCTTATACTGGCCGCCCATGACCCGGTATGTGTTTATCACCGGCGGCGTGGTCTCGTCCCTGGGGAAGGGAATCGCCTCCGCCGCCCTCGGCGCCCTGTTGCAGGCACGCGGCTACAGCGTCCGCCTGCGCAAGCTGGACCCCTATCTCAACGTCGACCCGGGCACCATGAGCCCGCTGCAGCACGGCGAGGTATTCGTCACCGATGACGGCGCCGAAACCGATCTCGACCTCGGCCATTACGAGCGCTTCACCGGCGTCCCCGCCAGCCGCGCCGACAACGCCACCACCGGCCGCATCTACTCCGAGGTGATCGCCCGCGAGCGTGCCGGTGCCTATCTCGGCGCCACCGTCCAGGTCATCCCGCACATCACCGACGCCATCAAGGCGGTCATCACCCGCTCGGCCACCGACGCCAATGGCCGCGACGTCGACTTCGCGCTGATCGAGATCGGCGGCACCGTCGGCGACATCGAGAGCCTGCCGTTCCTCGAAGCCATCCGCCAGCTCGGCAACGAACTCGGCCCGGAAGGCGTGATGTTCGTCCACCTCACCCTGGTCCCCTGGATCCCCTCGGCCGGCGAGCTGAAAACCAAGCCCACCCAGCACTCGGTGAAGGAACTCCTAACCGTCGGCATCAAGGCCGACATGCTGATCTGCCGCTCCGACCGCCCGATCCCGCAGAACGAACGCCGCAAGATCGCGCTGTTCTGCAACGTCCGCCCCGACGCCGTCATCACCGCACTCGATGTCGACACCATCTACGCGGTCCCCATCAGCTACCACGCCGAAGGCATCGACCGCGAAGTCCTGCGCCACTTCGCCCTGCCGTTCGACAGCGCCCCCGACCTGTCGAACTGGCAGCGCATCGTCGACATCGTCCGCGCCCCGGAAGGCGTCGTCCGCATCGCCGTGGTCGGCAAATACACCAACCTGCTCGACAGCTACAAAAGCCTCGCCGAAGCCCTCGCCCACGGCGGCATCGCCAACCGCGTCAAGGTCGAACTCGACTGGATGGACAGCCAGATCTTCGAACACCCCGACGCCGTCAGCCGGCTCGAAGGCGTCCACGGCATCCTGGTCCCCGGCGGTTTTGGCGAGCGCGGCACCGAAGGCAAGATCGAGGCGGTCCGCTTCGCGCGCGAACGCCGCGTGCCCTTCCTCGGCATCTGCTTCGGCATGCAGATGGCGGTGATCGAGGCCGCCCGCCACCTCGCCGGCATGCCCACCGCGTCGAGCAGCGAATTCGGCCAGTGCGACGTCCCGGTGGTCGGCCTGCTCACCGAATGGACCCGCGGCAACCAGGTCGAACGCCGCAACGCCCAGGGCGACCTCGGCGGCACCATGCGCCTCGGCGCCTACCCCGCCGCCCTCGCCGAAGGCTCGCTGGTGCGCGAAATCTACGGCGCCGCCACCATCGCCGAACGCCACCGCCACCGCTACGAAGTCAACGTCGCCTACCGCCCCGCCCTTGAACAGGCCGGCCTGCGCTTCTCCGGCATGTCGCCCGACGGCGTGCTGCCCGAAATCATCGAACTCCCCACCCACCCCTGGTTCGTCGGCGTGCAGTTCCACCCGGAACTGAAATCCAAACCGCTCGACCCGCATCCATTGTTCCAGGGCTTCATCGCGGCGGCTGTGAAACAAGCAAGGCTAGTTTAGGCAAGCAGTTCTTTTTTGAAAAAAAGAACCAAAAAACTTCATCTGCCTTGCAACAGCGGAGAGGTGGAGACCCCGAGTCTCCAAAATGGTTGAAAAGTTTTTTTGCTTCTTTTTGTTCACAAAAAGAAGATCTTAGGAACACCCCATGCCAGACGTCCAGATCGGCAAGCTGACCATCGGCAACGCCCGCCCGTTCACCCTGATCGCCGGCCCCTGCCAGATCGAATCCCGCGCCCACGCGCTGGAAACCGCTGCCGCCCTGGTCGCGATGTGCGCCGCCGCCGGCGTCCCGCTGATCTACAAATCCAGCTTCGACAAAGCCAACCGCACCAGCGCCACCGCCGCCCGCGGTGTCGGCATGGCGGACGGCCTGGCCATCCTCGCCGAAATCCGCGCCACCCACGGTTGCCCGGTGCTGACCGACGTCCACGACGCCAGCCAATGCGCCCCCGCCGCCGAGGCGGTGGACGTGCTGCAGATCCCCGCCTTCCTCTGCCGCCAGACCGACCTGCTGCTGGCCGCCGGCCGCACCGGCCGCGCCATCAACGTGAAAAAGGGCCAGTTCCTCGCCCCCTGGGACATGCAGCACGTCGCTGCCAAGATCGCCAGCACCGGCAACACCCGCATCCTGCTCACCGAGCGCGGCGCCAGCTTCGGCTACAACACCCTGGTCACCGACTTCCGCGCCCTGCCGATCATGGCCCAGACCGGCTACCCGGTGGTGTTCGACGCCACCCACTCGGTGCAGCAACCCGGCGGCCAGGGCGCCTCCAGCGGCGGCCAACGCGAATTCGCCCCCATCCTGGCCCGCGCCGCGCTGGCGGTGGGCTGCGCCGCCGTCTTCATCGAGGCGCACGAAAACCCCGACGCCGCCCCCAGCGACGGCCCCAACATGATCCCGCTCCGCCAGATGCCCGCCCTGATCGCCCGCCTGAAGGCGTTCGACGATCTATCCAAGGCGAGTCAGGAAGCAGTTCTTTTTTAAAAAAAGAACCAAAAAACTTTTTATCCGCCTTGGAACAGTTGAGGGGTGGAAACTCCGGAGTCTCCAAAATAGATAAAAAGTTTTTTTGCTTCTTTTTGTTCACAAAAAGAAGACTCTTCCTTCCTAGGATACTTCCCCCCGCGCCGCCCACCCCGACCGATCCACCAGCACCGGCCCGAACAGCCACAGCGCGCACAACAGCCCCGGCAGCACCGCCCGCACATACATCAGCGGAATGAACCCCGGCTGCCGCACCGCCAGGCTGTCCAGCGCCAGCCCCATCGCCACCAGCCCCACCACCGCGACGATCGCCACGAATGGCCGCATCATGCTGCCATGCCGCCGGAATGCGCCCGACAGCACCGCCACCAGCGCCACCATCACGTAGCTGAAGGTGGACAGCGGCAGCACCAGCCGCTTATGCGCCTCAACCCGCATCTTGGGAAAATCGCGCGGGTTGGCGGTGGCCGGGTCAGGGTCCAGCAGCTCGCCCAGCCCCATCTCGCCCATGTCGCGCAACCGTGTCGTGCTGCCGCGCCCCGGTTCGGTCAGCGCGATGGTGTTCTGCTTGAAGGTCAGCAGGTTCAGCCGCCCGGTCTGCGCATCGATCTCCTGGCGCGAGCCGTTCTCCAGCAGCACCCGCGGCCCATCCGGGCTGTCCAGCAGCCGCCCGGTTTCGGCCAGCACGGTGGCATGGTGGGCGCGGTCCCGGCCGTCATCCACCAGGATGCCGTGCAGCGTGCCGTCCTGGTCGCGCTGGCGCACATACACCACCAGGTCGTCGGAAATCTGCGTGAACACCCCCTCCTGCAACAGGAAGGCGGCAATCTGGTTGCGGATTTCGAACTGGAACGCCCGGAACGCCCCGGCGCTGTTCGGCACCACCCACAAGGTCAGCGCGTAGCCAACCCCGATCGCCAGCGCCGCCACCGCCAGCGCCGGCCGCGCCAGCGCCACCGGCGACAGCCCGGCCGCCCCCATCACCGTCAACTCGCGGTCCCCGGCCAGCCGCTGGTAGACGAACTGCACCACCACGAAGCAGGTGATCGGCAAAATCACCGCGACGAAGCCCGGAATCAGCAGCCCGGTCAGCCGCAGGAACACCCCGAACGACAGCCCGCGATTGACCACCAGTTCGACGAACCGCAGCGACTGGGTCAGCCAGATCAGCGCCACCAGCCCGCCGGTCACCACCACCAGTGCCCCCAGCAACTGGCGGAACAGATAACGGTCGATGCGCGAGATATGCGGAAGAATTGTCATCGGCGCGGCCCAAGCTCAATGCAGCGCTGATAACACGCCAGCAGCCGCCCGATGACCACCTCGCGGGTGAAATCCGCCTGATACGCCGCCGTGCCGCCCGCCACCAGGGCCGCCCGCAGCCCGGCATCGCCGATCGCCCGCCGCAGGCAGGCGGCCAGCGCCGCGGGGTTTTCGATCGGGCACAGCAGCCCGTTCACCCCGTCCCGCACATATTGCCGCGCCCCGTCGGCGAGACTTGCCACCAGCGGCCGCCGCATCGCCCAGGCCTCGGCGATCACCGTGCCGAACGGCTCGTAGCGGCTCGGCAGTACGCAGATGTCGCAGGCCTGCAGCAGCGCCTTGCGGTCATTGCGCCAGCCAAGAAACCGCACCCGCTCTCCCAGCCCCAGCCGCTCGGCCAGTTGCTCATACTCCCCCCGCGCCGGCCCGTCCCCGGCCAGCCACAGATAGGCGCCCGGCACCTCGGCCAGCGCCTGCAACATGGTGTCGATGCCCTTCACCTGGTGCATCCGGCTCAGCACCAGCAGCAGCGGCGCATCCTCCGGGGTATCCAGGCTGGCCCGGCTCACTGCAGCCGCATCAGGCATGGTCCCGAAGGTATTGACGGTAAAGCATCTTTCCGCCGGCATCCCGGCCGCCACGACATGCCGGGTGATGTCCGGCGTCACCCCCACGAAGCAATCAGCGCTGCGGAAGTACTTGAGATCATAGTAATCCCCGAACCAGCCCAGCACCGGGCACGGCATCCGGGCAGGCACGAAGCTGCCGGCCCGCTGCATCCAGGCATGCACGATATCCGCCTTGATCGCCCGCGCCGCCGCCCTGATCCGCCAGCCGAGCGTCACCTCGCCACGGAAGAACCGCGCCGCCTGGGTCGGCACCCCGGCGGCGCCAAAGCGCGCCATCACCCGCGGCCAGGCCCGGGTAAACACCAGTTGCTCCACGCCGCGCGCATGCAGCGCCAGGATCGCATCCTGCGCGAACGTCTCGGCGCCACCGATCTCGGCGCCCGCGATGACATGAAGAACCTTCATCGCCGGCAGCCATAGCCACGATGCAACCCGGTGTCGAGCGCGCGGCCAGGGCGGCGTCGGGGGGTCGCCCTTTGCCCCGGCCCCTGTCATCATGGCCGCGCGTTGCAATGGGGCAGGGATGGCAAGCTACGACATCATCGTCATCGGCGGCGGCCTGGTCGGCGGCGCCATCGCCTGGGGGGCGGCCCGGCTCGGCGCCAAGGTGGCGCTGGTCGACGAGGGCGACATCGCGTTCCGTGCCGCGCGCGGCAATTTCGGCCTGGTCTGGGTGCAGAGCAAAGGCGCCAACATGCCGGAATATGCCCACTGGTCGCGCCGCTCGGCCGAACTCTGGCCGGGCCTGCACGCCGGCATGCAGGAGGCCACCGGCACCGACGTGGCGCTGCAACAGACCGGCGGCTACACCTTCTGCCTGTCCGAAGCCGAGATGCAGTGCCGCGCGGCGCTGATCGCCCGCATGCACAACGAGAGCGGCGATATCGGCACCGTGATGCTCGACCGCGCCGAATTGCGCGCCCGCCTGCCGATGGTCGGCGAGGCGGTGCACGGTGCCGCCTTCTGCCCGCTCGATGGCCACGCCAACCCGCTGAAACTGCTGCGTTCGCTGCAACAGGCGCTGCTCGGCCTGGGCGGCGCCTACCTGCCGAACCGCACCGTCGACCGCATCACCCACCACCCCGGCGCGTTCACCGTGCATAGCGGCGCCGAGGCGATCACCGGCGCAAAACTGGTGATCGCCGCCGGCCTCGGCAGCGCCAAACTGGCGCCGATGGTCGGCCTCTCCATGCCGGTCACCCCGCTGCGCGGCGAGATCGTGGTCACCGAACGGGTGCGCCGCTTCCTCGACTGCGCCACCCATATCGCCCGGCAGACCGACGAAGGCAGCGTGCTGCTCGGCGACAGCCAGGAGGATGCCGGCTTCGACGTCTCCACCAGCGTGCCGGTGATGCGCGAGATCGTTGCCCGCAACCTCGCGGTGTTCCCGCTGCTGCGCGACGCCAACATCGTCCGCGTCTGGGCGGCGCTCAGGGTGATGTCCCCCGATGGCTGCCCGATCTACCAGGAATCCGAGACCCACCCAGGCGCCTTCGCCGCCACCTGCCACAGCGGCGTCACCCTGGCCGGTGCCCACGCCCTTGCCCTGGCCCCTGCCATCCTGGCCGGCCACCTGCCCGAGAGTTTCGATGCATTCCACCCGCGCAGATTCGAACTTCAGCCGGCTGCCTGACCCCAGGCCCGAGTTGCATTTCAGCTTCGAGGGCCGCCGCCTGCCGGCCCATGACGGCGACAGCGTGGCTGCCGCGCTGCTGGCCAATGGCTGCGGCCCGTTCCGCGCCACCGCGGTCTCCGCCAGCCCGCGCGCGCCCTGGTGCATGATGGGCATCTGCTTCGACTGCCTGGTGGAAATCGACGGCACCGCCAACCGCCAGGCCTGCCTGGTGCCGGTCGCCGACGGCATGCGCATCCGCCGCCAGCACGGCGCCCGTACGCTATGAACGCGGGCATTATGACCGAGCATGTCGATGCCGTGGTGATCGGCGCCGGACCGGCTGGCATGGCCGCCGCCACCCTGCTCGCCGAGCGCGGCGCCCATACCGTGCTGCTCGACGAGCAAGCGGCGCCGGGCGGGCAGATCTATCGCGGCATCGAGCAGGCCAACCCGGCGCTGCGCGCGCTGCTCGGGCCGGACTATGCCCACGGTGCCGCACTGGCCGAACGGCTGCGCGCCAGCGGTGCCGAATACCGCCCCGGCAGCGCCGTATGGAACGTTACGTCTGAGAGATATGTATGGGTCATACGCAATGGCGCGGTGACCTCGCTGCAAACTGAGGTTTTGCTGCTCGCCACCGGCGCAATGGAGCGTCCGGTGCCGATTCCGGGCTGGACGCTGCCCGGGGTGATGGCGGCGGGGGCGGTGCAAATCCTGCTCAAGACCGCGTCTTTGCACCCGGATTCGATCGTTTTAGCCGGCTCCGGGCCGCTTTTATACCTGCTTTCGGCGCAACTTCTGGCCGCCGGCACAACCATCCTGGCATTGCTCGACACCACCGCCCGTCGCAACGAACTTGCCGCCCTTCGCCATCTGCCCGGCCCCGGTGGCTGGGGGTTGTTGGCCAAGGGCTTGAAACTGAAGGCAGAATTGCGCGCCGCCGGGGTGCAGACCTGGCGCCGGGTGACCGATCTGCGGATCGAGGGGAAGAATGCCGCCGAAGCCATTCATTTCACCGCCGCCGGCCACAAGCAGCGCATCGAAACCACGCTGATCGCCCTGCACGAAGGCGTCATCCCGGCCCAGCAGATCACCCGCGCCCTTGGCTGCGCACATCAATGGAGTGAAACACAACGTTGTTTTCGCCCGGTTCTCGATGCCTGGGGCAACACCAGCCTGCCCGGCATCCTGGTCGCCGGTGACGCCGCCGGCATCGCCGGTGCCCGCGCCGCGGCCCCCGCCGGCCGCCTCGCCGCCGCCGAAGCGCTGCACCAACTGGGCCGCCTGACCCCGGCGGTCCGCGACGAACTCGCTGCCGCCGACCGCAGATCGCACGCCAAACATCTGAAAGCACGCGCTTTTCTCGACGCGCTGTACGCCCCGCCAGTGGCCATATTGCGCCCCGCCGACGATGTGGTGGTCTGCCGCTGCGAGGAAGTCACCGCCGGCCAACTCCGCAGTGTCGCGCGGCAAGGTTGCCAAGGCCCCAACCAGGCCAAGAGCTTCCTGCGCGCCGGCATGGGGCCATGCCAGGGCAGGCTCTGCGGCCCGGTGGTCAGCGAGATTCTGGCGGATTCGCTGGGCCGCAGCGTGCAAGAGACCGGCTATTACCGCATCCGCCCGCCGCTGAAGCCGGTGACGGTCGGGGAACTGGCGGGGGCGGATACCGATGATCCCGCATAGCTTTGTTTACAAATAGGAAATTTCTTTCTGCATGGCGCAACGCCGCGTCACGTCATTACCCTGCCGCGCCTGCGCCCGCAGCCGCGCGATCAGCCAGGCCGGACCAGCCACCTCGCTAAACCCGGCGGTGGCATAGAACGGCGCGTTCCACGGCAGCGTCCGGTCGGTGGTCAGGGTCAACGCCGCCACGCCCAATTCGCGCGCCCGCTGCTCCATCGCCGCCAGCAGTTGGCGCCCAAATCCAAGGCGCTGATGCCGGCTCGCCACCGAAAATTCCTCAATGAACAGAGTGTTATAGGCGGGCGCGGCGACGATGAAGCCGACCGGCCCGCCGTGATCGACGACCAGCAGCAGCCCGCGCGCCACCCCCCGGCGCAGCAGGCGGCGCGGCAGCGTGAGGCCGCCGGCCGCCCAGGCCATATGGGTGCCGGCAAACAGCGTTGAGGCCGAGCGCTCCACCGCTGCCACCGCGGGCAGGTCGGCCAGGGTGCCGAGGCGGATCATGCTTGCCGTGCGATCGGGCGCGCGGCAGGCTGGGCTGTCCACGGAGCCTGCCGATGTTTCTGACTGCCATGCGCCGCCGGCCGGAATATCAGCCCGATGGCGGCTTCCCCTGGTCGCTGCCGTTGCTGCTGGGGTTGCAGGAGGTGGTGTTTACTGCCCCGATCACCTTTCTGGTCGGCGAGAATGGTTCGGGTAAATCCACCCTGCTGGAGGGGATCGCCGCCGGGATGGACGCGGTGGCGGTCGGGCGGCGCGACCTGGCGCGCGATCCGTCGCTGGCCGCGGCGCGCAGGCTGGCGGCCGGTTTCTTTTTCACCCGGCGGCGCCATGCCCGTACCCGGCTGTTCCTGCGCGCCGAGGACGTGTTCGGCTTCACGCTGCGGGTTACTGACGAGATGGCCGGGCTGGAGCGGGATGCCAGGGAACTGGCCGAGGATATCCCCGAAGGCTATGGCCGCCGGCTGGCGCTTGGCGTGGTGGCGGGCCAGCGCGGCGCCTTCGCCCGCAGCTATGGCGAGAATCCGGATGGCCGTTCGCATGGCGAGACCTTTCTGGCGCTGCTGCAACGCCGGCTGGTGCCGCGTGGCCTGTATCTGCTCGATGAGCCGGAGACGCCGCTGTCGCCCAGCCGGGTGCTGGCGCTGATGGCGATGTTGGCGCAGGCGGTGGGTGATGGCAGCCAGTTCGTCATCGCCACGCATTCGCCGATCCTGATGGGGCAGCCCGGGGCCGCGATTCTGACGGTGGGTGCGGACGGCGTGCACCCGGCGGTGTGGGGCGATCTGGAGCATGTACGTGTCACCCGAGCCTTCCTGAACGCCCCCGAATCGGTGCTGGCGCAGTTGCTTCCGGAATCTTAAGGGGAAAAAGTTTTTTTGCTTCTTTTTGTTCACAAAAAGAAGACCTTACTGCCTTAATTTCGCCTCCCTAAGCAACGGCAACACCGTCTCAAGGAAATACGGTAACTCATTCTTAAAATTGACAAAACTGACCGTCGTCCCCGCAAACTCCGCCTCGGCCATGCGCATCATCTCGTCGGCGATATGCCGCAGGGTGCCGACCAGCGGATAGGTGCCGCCGCCGGCGGCGAAGGTGAAGGTCTCGAAGCTCCATTCGCGCGAGTTCATCTCGCCGCCGCAGCCCTTCCAGCGGGCGATCGGCAGGAAGAACTCGATGCCGGCGCGGTCGGCCAGTTGCGCCACCTCGACGATGCCGGCCCAGTCCGCCGGCCAGCGCTCCGGCACCCGGGTGAGGGTCAGGCCGCCATCGGCGTTGGCGGCGAATACGCCGAGCTTGAAGCGGTTGCGGCCGTGCATCGGGTGGGTGGTCATGGCGCCGTGTCCCTGGCGATTGCCGCCGCGCGCATCACAGCATCGGCCGGCGGCCGCATCAACTCGGGATGCCGATGACCTGCCGCACGTCCAGCGACAGCGAGCTTCCGGCACCCAGTCCCGCCATCAAGGAAAGTTTGCTGCTGCCACCGGTAACCCTCGCAAGCAGAGCGCTTTCCACGACAATGTCCGCCGCGTCATAAATTCGCCGCGCCCATGGGTCGCAAACATAGGCGCCGAGGGCCGTCACTTGCTGATTTTGCAGTTTCGGGTCGCCGACGATGCAGACGGCGTGGTCAGCGTCGAATGTCGATGTTCGCGTGCGCACGCCATCGGCGCCTATCATCACCTTGCCATATCCAGACTCCATGTCGAGTGGTTTGCCGGTTATCGCCATGCTCCGTTGGGTGATGGTACTGGCGCCGCCATCGGGATCATTGGTCGAGCCGACAAAGCCGTAGACGCCAATCGGGCGCGCGTCGGGGTATTTAAATGCGATCCAGGCAAAGGCCAGCGATGCCATGGCGATGCAATTACCGATATGGCTGTGCTGGGCCACCGCCGCCCATGCCAAACAATCGATCAACCCATCATTCGTAATCCCTGCACCAGCGATCAGGTCTTCGTAGGGTATCTTGGTCATTTCGGCTGCGTCGAAGTCTTGCGTGCTGACCTGATCGGCCACGCGATTGGCCGCCTTGACCAGCATTTGTTCTCGCACATATTTGTCGACTTCACGTGCGATCGTGTAATTATGGCTCATTGTCTTGTTCTCCAACTTTACGGCAACAAGCACTTGCTTCCGGCAGCGGCTTTTTCCGCAAGAACGGGAGATGCGTATTCAGACGGCATTTCCGCGACGCTGGTTCGCCCGGAGGCGAGTCGGTAGCAGAGTTGCCGCCTGATGTCAGCTACGCAGCCAATCCCGAAATGCGAACCTCGACACTGCCGTTTCGCCGCAACTTGACCAGCCGCCCCGCCGCGCCGCACCCTCGCGGCAGGGGAGAACGCCATGCCAGAGCCCATCCGGTTCACCGTCAACGGCCAGGCCGCCGCCGTGGCGGAAGACGGTGGCACGCCGCTGCTCGATGTGCTGCGCAACACGCTGGCGCTCACCGGCCCGCGCTATGGCTGCGGCCAGGAGCTGTGCGGCGCCTGCATGGTGCTGGTCGACGGCGTGCCGGCCTATGCCTGCGGGCGGGAATTGTGGTCGGTGGCGGGGCGGGCGGTTGTCACGGTCGAGGGCCTGGCCGGGCACGCGGTGATCGCCGCGCTGCTGGCCGAGCAGGCCGGGCAATGCGGCTACTGCCTGTCGGGCATCGCGATTTCTGCCGCAGCCCTGCTGGCCGGCAACCCGGACCCCGGCCGCGCCGAGATTGCCGCAGCCCTGGAGCCGCATCTGTGCCGCTGCGGCGCGCATCCGCGTATCCTGCGCGCCGTTGCCCGCGCTGCGGCAGTTTTGCGGGAGCAGGCGGCATGATCCCGAACACGCTGCCGAAGAGCCTGGCCGACAACCCGATGCTCGACCGCTGGCTGCAATTCCGCGCCGATGGCCGGCTGCGCGTGGCGGTCGGCAAGGTGGAGATCGGCCAGGGCATCACGACCGCACTGGCGCAGATCGCCGCCGACGAGCTGGACGTGCCGCTGGCCCGCATCGACATGCTCTCGGGCGACACCGAGGCAGCGCCCGACGAGGGCAGCACCTCCAGCAGCCAGTCGATCGAGATCGGCGGCGCCTCGCTGCGGCTGGTCTGCGCCGAGGCCCGGACGCTCTTCGTTGCCGAGGCTGCCGCCGGGCTTGGCGTCGCGCCGGAGGCGCTGGCGATTGCGCATGGCGCCTTCACCCGGGACGGCCGGCCGACCGGGCAGTCGTATTGGACGCTGGCGGCGCGGGTGGGCCTGCATGTCGCGGCCACCGGCGGCATCGCGCCGAAGCCGCGCGCCGCCCATGCGGTGATCGGCCGCAGCATCCCGCGGCTCGACCTGCCGGCCAAGCTTGCCGGCGGCGGCTTCGTGCATGATCTGCGATTGCCGGGGATGCGCCATGCCCGGGTGCTGCGCCAGCCGCGCCCCGGTGCCAGCCTGGCGCGGCTTGATGAGGCGGCGATCCGCAAGGCGGCCGGCGGGTCGCTCGATATCCTGCGGCGAGGCGATTTCGTTGCCTTGGTCGCCGACAGCGAGACCGTCGCCCGCCGCGGCGTGATCGCCGCAGCCGGGCATGCGGTGTGGGAGGGGGGCGATCCGTTGTCGCCGGAGATGGCCGAGGCGGTCTGGCTGCGCGGCCAGCCGAGCGACGACCGCACCGCCGGGCCGCCGCCGGCCGCGCATTCCGGGCTGCTGCGGCACCAGGCCAGCTACTCGCGGCCGTATATCGCGCATGCCTCGCTCGGCCCGTCCTGTGCGGTGGCGCGGATGTCGGGCGGGGAGCTGACGCTGTGGTCGCATGTGCAGGGCGTCTATCTGCTGCGTCAGGCGCTGGCCGAGGTGCTGCATCTCGATCCTGCCGCCATTATTGTGCATCACGCCCACGGCGCCGGCTGCTACGGCCATAACGGCGCCGACGACGCGGCGCTGGATGCCGCCGTCATCGCCACGCTGTTGCCGGAAACCCCGATCCGACTGCTGTGGCAGCGCGAGGACGAGTTCGGCTTCGAGCCGTTCGGCAGCGCGATGGCGATCCGCCTGGAAGCGACGCTCGGACCGGACGGGCTGCCGGCCGACCTGCTCAGCGAAATCTGGAGCGCGCCGCATGTCGGCAATACCCGGGCCGGCGCCAATCTGCTGGCCACCAGGGCGCTTCCGAACCCGCCGCCGGTGGTGCCGTCCAACGAGGGTTCCAGTCCCGATCCGGGGGCCGGCACGCGCAATGCGGCGCCGTATTACGACATCCCGGAGCATCGGCTGCTGCATCACTTCATCCCGCGTGGCCCGGTGCGCACTTCGTCGCTGCGCGGGCTGGGCGCGCTGCCCAATCTGTTCGCGCTGGAGTGTTTTCTCGACGAGCTGGCGGTGTTCTCGCATACCGACCCGCTGGATTATCGGCTGGCGATGCTGTCGGACCCGCGCGCCCGCGCCGTGCTCAGCCGCGCCGCCGAGATGGCCGGCTGGGGGCGGCGCGGGGCGTCGGGCAGCGGCACCGGGCTGGGCCTCGGCTTCTCGCGCTACAAGAACCGGGCGGGGTATGCCGCGGTGGTCGCCGAGGTGGTGGTGGAGCAGGATGTCCGCGTCTCGCGCGTCTGGTGCGCCGCCGATGCCGGGCTGGTGATCAACCCGGATGGGCTGATCAACCAGCTGGAGGGTGGCATCGTGCAGGCCACCAGCTGGGTGCTGAAGGAGCGGGTGGCGTTCGACGCCGGTGGTGTGGCGTCGCGCAACTGGGACAGCTATCCGATCCTGCGGTTTTCCGAGGTCCCGGAGATCCATACCGAACTGCTCGATGCCGGCGAGCATCCGCCGCTCGGGGCCGGCGAATGCACCATGGGGCCGACGGCGGCGGCGATCGGCAACGCGGTGGCGCATGCGCTCGGCGTTCGCATCCGGGACATGCCGTTTACCCGCGAGCGGATTCTGGCGGCGATCGGGTGAGGGCAGGGGAGGAAGACTCACAAGGAGACGTAGAGGCGAAGAGACGGCAGCCAGACCCGCTTCTCTTCGCCTCTACGTCTGTTTGTGAATCCTGCTTTCTGGGCTCGCCCCATCGACGCCGCCGCCGCGCCGTTTTAATCTGCGCCCAATCCATCAGCGAGGACGAGAACATGGCACTGGCCAAGGCCCGCGGCGCGAAAACTCCCAGCCGCGCCGCACCCAAGCGCCCCGCCGCCGCCGGGCCGCGCACCGGCGGGCGGGTGCTGGCCGACGCGCTGGTGGCGCAAGGCATCGACCATGTGTTCGCGGTGCCGGGCGAGAGCTACCTCGACGTGCTGGACGGGCTGTACAGCGTCGCCAACCGGCTGAAACTGGTCACCTGCCGGTTCGAGGCCGGGGCGGTGAACATGGCCGAGGCGCATGGCAAGCTGACCGGGCGACCGGCCGCAGCCTTTGTCACCCGCGGGCCCGGCGCCTGCCACGGCGCCATCGGGGTGCATATCGCGTTCCAGGATTCGACGCCGCTGCTGCTGTTCGTCGGGCAGATTCCGTTCGAGGAGACCGACCGCGACAGCTTCCAGGAAGTCGATTACCGCCGCATGTTCCAGCCGCTGGCGAAATGGGTGACGCAAATCGACGACGCCGCCCGCATCCCGGAGATCGTCGCCCACGCCGTCGATGTCGCCACCTCCGGCCGCCCCGGCCCGGTGGTGATCGCGCTGTCCGAGGAGATGCAGAAGAAGCTGGTCGAGGTGCGCGATGTCGGCCCGGCCGAAGTCAGCACGCCGCATCCCGACCCGGCGGCGCTGGTGCGCATGCAGGCCATGCTGGCCAAGGCGAAAAAGCCGCTGGCGATCCTCGGCGGCTCCCGCTGGACCGAGCAGGGCAGGGCGGATATCCGCGACTGGCTGGTGGCCAATGATGTCCCGGTCTGCGTCGGCTTCCGCCGGCAGGCGCTGTACGACGGCACGCTGGGCAATTTCGCCGGCGACATGGGGGTCGGCGCCGACCCGGCGCTGCTCGCCCGCGCCAAGGAGGCCGACCTGATCCTGGCGATCGGCACCCGCCTCGGCGAGCCGGTGACCCAGGGCTACACGCTGCTCGACGTGGCCGGCCACGGCGAGGGCACGCCGATCATCCACATCTACCCCGAGCACGGCGAGATCGGCCGGGTGTTCCGCCCGACCCTCGGCATCACCACCGACCTCAACGTGTTCGCCGCCGCGGTGCGCGCCTTGCCGCCGGTGAAGCCGGCCTGGAAGGCCTGGACCGCCGAGTTGCGCGCGCTGCGCATGGCCGGGCGCGAGGTGCCAACCTATGACGGCCCGCTGAACCTGGCCCAGGTAATGCGCGACCTGGAGGGCCTGCTGGCGCCCGACGCGATCATGACCTGCGACGCCGGCAACTTCGCCACCTGGCCGCCGCGCTTCATGAACTTCTCCGACGGCCAGCGCTTCATCGGCCCGACCAACGGCGCCATGGGCTACAGCGTGCCGGCCGCGGTCGGCGCCAAGATCACCTTTCCCGGCCGGCAGGTGGTAAGCTTCGTCGGCGACGGCGGCTTCCTGATGACCGGCCAGGAATTGGCGACCGCGTTCCACCACGGCGTGGCGCCGATCGTGCTGGTGTTCAACAACCAGATGTACGGCACCATCCGGATGTACCAGGAACGCGCCTACCCCGGCCGCGTCTCCGGCACCGCTCTCACCAACCCCGACTTCGCGCGCTATATCGAGGCGTTCGGCGGGCACGGCGAGGTGGTGGAAGCCACCGACGAATTCGCCCCGGCCTTCCGCCGCGCGGTGGACAGCGGCAAGCCGGCGGTGATCGAACTGCGGATGAACCCGGAACAGATCACCACACGGGCGACGATCAGCGACCTGCGCGGCGGCAAGCCGGCGAAGCGGGCGCCGGCGCGGGCAGTCAAGAAGCCGGTCAAGAAAAGGTAAGGCCTTCTTTTTGTGAACAAAAAGAAGCAAAAAAACTTTTTATCCATTGGAGTGTACCGAGTCTCCGCCACTCCGCTGCTGCAAGGCGGATAAAAAGTTTTTTGGTTCTTTTTTTCAAAAAAGAACCCTTAGCCTATGCTGGCCTTATCGATGATTGCCTCAGACGGCGCCCTGACCAGCGCGCAGTTGAGCGTAAGCCGCGGCAGCACCTGATCGAGAAACACCGAGGCGGCGCTGCGCGCGGCGGCCGGCGCGTCGGGCTGGGCCAGCAGGCGGGCGCAGAGCCAGCCGGCGGTCAGCGTGCCGAGGGCGGCGAGGAACGGTGTTGCGCCGGCCTCGGCGGCGCGTGGTTCGGCCTGGCGCAACCAGTCGGCGGCCTGGTGCAAGCTGGCGGTGTGCTCGGCCAGCGCGGGGGCCTCGTCGGCGATCTCGGCGAGCAGCGCGGCGACGGCGGCGCCCTGGTCGCGCAGCAGGCCGCGTTTCAGCAGGGTGAGCGCCTGGATGCCGTTGGTGCCTTCGTAGATCGGCGTGATGCGGGCGTCGCGCAGGTGCTGGGCGGCGCCGGTCTCCTCGATGAAGCCCATGCCGCCATGCACCTGCACGCCGAGATTGGCCGCCTCGACGCCGGCATCGGTGGCCCAGGCCTTGGCGACCGGGATCAGCAGATCGCCGCGCGGGCCATCGGCGAGGGCCGCGTAGAGGGTGAGCAGGCGGCCGCCGAGCGCCAGCGCCCGCATGGTCCACAGCATGCGGCGCACGTCGGGGTGCTGGTCGATGGTGGTGCCGCCCTGCGCGCGCCCGGCGGCGAATTCGGCGGCGCGGCGGAAGGCGCGTTCGGCGGCGGCGACGCCCTGGGTGGCGACGCCGAGGCGGGCGGCGTTCATCATCGCGAACATCGAAACCAGTCCGCGGTTCGGTGGCCCGATCATCTCGCCGATTGCGCATTCGAATGCAAGGACGCAGGTCGGGCTGGCGTGGATGCCGAGTTTGTGCTCGATCGAGACGCAGTTTGCCGGGTTTTTTGCGCCGTTTTCGAGCAGTTTTGGCACCGCGAACAGCGAAATTCCCGCCGATCCGGGCGGTGCATCGGGGAGCCTGGCGAGCACCAGGTGCAGGATGTTCTCGGCCAGATCGTGCTCGCCATAGGTGATGAAGATTTTCTGGCCGGTGATGCGGTAGCGGTCGCCATCCGGTTCGGCGCGGGTGCGGATGGCCTCGAGATCGGAGCCGGATTGCGGCTCGGTGAGGCACATCGTGCCGGTCCAGCGCCCCTCGACCATCGGCCGCAGCAGGCGGGCCTGCTGGTCCTGGGTACCGTGGGTTTCCAACAGCTTGATGGCGTCCTGGGTCAGCAGCGGGCAGAGTCCGAACGCCATGTTGGCCGACGACACCGGCTCGAAAGCGGCCAGCGCCAGTGCCTCGGGCAGACCCTGGCCGCCATGCGCCTCGCTGGCGGCGATGCCGACCCAGCCGCCCTCGGCATAGGCGCGGTAGGCCGCCTGGAAGCCATCCGGCATGGTGACGCGGCCATCAGCGAAGCGGGCGCCGGTGCGGTCGCCTGGGGCGTCCAGCGGCGCCAGGACGCCCTCGGCGAGTTTGGTGGATTCCTCAAGGATGGCAAGGGTTTCCGCCTCGTCCATGGCATCGAAGCCGAGCACGTGGTGCAGCAGCCAGGCGGTTTCGGCGGGGGGGACGGTGGTGGGCATGCGGGCTCCGATCTGCCTAATCCGGCAGCAATATTGTGGCCACCGCCTGGGCGGCGATGCCCTCCATGCGGCCGGTGAAGCCGAGGCGTTCGCTGGTGGTGGCCTTGACACTGATGCGGCTGGGCTCGACGCCGAGCAGGTCGGCGAGGCGGGCGATCATCGCCGGCGCGTGCGGGGTGATTTTCGGGCGTTCGCAGATCAGTGTCACGTCGGCATTGGCCAGCCTTCCGCCGCGGGCGGCGATGCGGGCGGCGGCGTGGCGCAGGAAGCGGGCGGAATCGGCGTCCTTGTAGGCGTTGTCGCTGGGCGGGAAGTGGCGGCCGATATCGCCTTCGGCCAGCGCGCCGTAGATAGCATCGCAGAGTGCGTGGATGCCGACATCGGCGTCGGAATGGCCGGTAAGGCCCTGATCGTGCGGCAGTTCAATGCCACACAGGATAAGCTTGCGGCCGGCGGCCAGCACATGCACGTCGAACCCGGTGCCGACGCGGGGCAGCAGGGTTGCCGCCAGGATGCGGTCCAGGCGCACGAAATCCTCCTGATAGGTCAGCTTGATGTTGTCCTCGCTGCCGGCGACCAGGGCGACGCTGTGGCCAGCGGCTTCCAGGATGGCGGCGTCGTCGGTGGCGCCGGGGCCGGCGGCACGGTGCAGCGCCAGCAGCAGCGGGAAATGGAAGGCCTGCGGGGTCTGGGCGCGGAACAGGTTTTCGCGCGGCACGGTGGCGGCGATGCTGCCGTCCTGGCCGCGTTTCAGCGTGTCGGCGACCGGCACTGCCGGGATGGCGCCGGGGTGGCGGTGCAGGGCTTGCAGCAGCGCCGCGATGGTGCCGGCGGGGATCAGCGGGCGGGCGCCGTCATGCACCAGCACGATCTCTGGCGCGTGGGGCAGCAGCGCCTCCAGCCCGGCGCGGACGCTGTCCTGGCGGGCGGCGCCACCGGCGACCGGGGGCAGGAAATCCAGGCCGGCCAGGGCGTTGGCGATCGCGGTGGGGTCGCCGACCGGTTGCAGCAGCGCCCCTTCGGCGAGCAATGCCTGGGCAGCGTGGCGCAGCACCGGTTGGCCGGCGATGGACAGAAACTGCTTGGCGGTTTCGGCGCCGAACCGGCTGCCGGAACCGGCGGCCAGCAGCAGGGCAGCGAAGCGGGGCGGGGCGGCGGACATGGCGCAAACTCGCCGCGCGCGGCCGGCGCGTCAACCGGCTTGCGCATTGCGCAGCGGGGCGGTGCGGCCTATTTTGCCCAAATGATAGGCACTGCTCCCACTCCCGTTCCAGCATTCCGTCCACTGCGGCCGATCGACGTCGGCGGCGTGGTGATTGAGACCCCGGTGATCCTGGCGCCAATGTCCGGCGTGACCGACCTGCCGTTCCGCCGGCTGGCGCGCGAATTGGGCGCCGGCCTGGTGGTCAGCGAGATGATCGCCTCCTGGGCGATGGTGCGGGAGAATCAGGCGACCCTGCGCATGGCCGGCATGGATGGCAGCCCGAGTTCGCTGCAATTGGCCGGCTGCGACCCCGGGGCGATGGCCGAGGCGGCGCGGATGGGGGCGGCGCGCGGGGCGGATATCATCGACATCAATTTCGGCTGCCCGGTGCGCAAGGTGGCAGTCGGCCAGATGGCCGGCAGCGCGCTGATGCGCGATGAACTAGGGGCGGCGCGGATTCTGGAAGCCACGGTGCGGGCGGTGGATGTGCCGGTGACCTTGAAGATGCGGATGGGCTGGGACCATGCCAGCCTGAACGCGCCGAAACTGGCCAGGATTGCCCAGGAGTGCGGCATCCGCATGGTGACGGTGCATGGCCGCACGCGGCAGCAATTCTATACCGGGACGGCCGACTGGGCGTTCATCGCCCAGGTGAAGGACGCGGTGCAAATCCCGGTTATTGCGAACGGCGATATTCTCACCGAGGACGATGCCGCCGCCGCGTTGGCGCAGTCCGGCGCCGATGGGGTGATGATCGGGCGGGGCTGTTATGGGCGGCCGTGGTTTCCGGCCCAGGTGGCGCAGTATCTGACCACCGGCGAGCGCGTGGCCGAACCGGCGCTGGCGCGGCAGAAAGAGATACTTATAACGCATTACAATTCTATGTTATCACATTTCGGCGTCGAAGCAGGTCTGCGGCTGGCCCGCAAGCATGTCGGCTGGTATTCGCGCGGGCTGCGGGGTTCGGCGGAGTTTCGCGCCGAGGTGATGGGGCTGGGCGATGCCGGGGCGGTGCTGGCGCGGATCGACCAGTTCTTCGACCCGCTGATCGAGCTCGGCGCCGATTGCCGTGCCGAGCTGGTGGCCGAGGCGGCATGACCGGCCTCGCCCTGCGGGTGATCGAGCCGGGGGAACCGGCGCGCCACAAGGCGGGGCGGCTGCCCGAGGCGGTGGCGCTGCTGGCGGCGCTGCCGGTGCCGGTGGTGGTGCTGGACGCGGCCTGCCGGTTCCGCTTCGCCAATCCGGCCGCCGAGCAGTTTTTCGGCACTTCGCTGGGGCCGCTGCTGCACATGGCGCTGGCCGACTTGGTGCCATCGGATAATCCGATCTTCCTGCTGATCGCCCAGGTGCGGGCCGAGAATGTGACCGTTCTGGAGCATGACCTGGCGCTGGACAGCCCGGTGCTGCGCAAGACCGGCATCACCGTGCAGGGCGCGCCGCTGCCGGAGGAGCCGGGGTCGGTGGTGCTGGTGTTGCAGGATGCCTCGCGGCCGCGGGCGCTGGACCGGCAGCTGGGGTTTCGCAGTGCGGCGCGCAGCGTGGCCGGCATGGCGGCGATCCTGGCGCATGAGGTGAAGAACCCGCTATCGGGGATCCGCGGCGCGGCGCAGTTGCTGGAGGCCGGCGCGTCCGGAGCGGACCGCGACCTGGCGGTGCTGATCCGCGACGAGGCCGACCGCATCCGGGCACTGGTGGAGCGGATGGAGGTGTTCGGCGAGACGCCGGTGGCGCGCGGGGCGGTGAACATCCATCGGGTACTGGAGCATGTGCGCCGGCTGGCGCAGAGCGGCTTCGCCGCCGGGCTGCGGTTCAGCGAGGCGTATGATCCGTCGCTGCCGCCGGTGCATGGCAACCGCGACCAACTGGTGCAGGTGGTGCTGAACCTGGTGAAGAACGCCGCCGAGGCGCTGCAACAGGCGGGGATGGGGGAGCAAGGCGAGATCGTGCTGGCCACCGCCTATCGGCAGGGCATGCGGCTGGCGGTGCCGGGCCGCGAGACGCGGATGCATCTGCCACTGGTGGTGAGCGTGCGCGACAACGGGCCGGGGATCGGCGCCGAGATGCAGGCCAACCTGTTCGACCCGTTCGTCACCTCCAAGCATTCCGGCAGCGGGCTGGGGCTGGCGCTGGTGGCCAAGCTGGTGGCCGAGCATGGCGGGCTGATCGAGGTGGACAGCCGGCCGGGGCGCACCGAATTCCGCCTGCATCTGCCGATGCTGGCCGAGGGTGGCGGATGACGATTCCGACCATCCTGGTGGCCGATGACGACCGCTCGATCCGCACCGTGCTGACCGAGGCGCTGGGCCGTGCCGGCTACCAGGTGCAGAGCGCCGGCAATGCCGCGACGCTGTGGCGCTGGGTGGAGGAGGGCGAGGGCGACCTGGTGATCACCGACGTGGTGATGCCGGACGGCAACGGGCTGGACCTGATCCCGCGCATCCGCGCCATCCGCCCCGATCTGCGGGTGATCGTGATGAGCGCGCAGTCGACGCTGATGACCGCGGTGACGGCGGCCCAGCGCGGGGCGTTCGAGTATCTGCCGAAGCCGTTCGACCTTGGCGAGTTGCTGGCGGCGGTGGCGCGGGCGCTGGCGGCGGCGCCGATTGCGGTGCCGGTGCCGGCTGCCGCGCGCCAGCGGGAGGAGCGGCTGCCGCTGATCGGCCGCAGCGGCGCGATGCAGGAGATCTATCGGACCATCGCCCGGCTGACCACCGCCGACCTGACGGTGATGATCAACGGCGAGAGCGGCACCGGCAAGGAACTGGTGGCCCGCGCGCTGCATGATTACGGCCGCCGGCGGGGCGGGCCGTTCGTGGCGATCAACATGGCGGCGATACCGCGCGAGTTGATCGAGAGCGAGTTGTTCGGCCATGAGCGCGGCGCCTTCACCGGCGCCACCCAGCGCAGCCAGGGCCGCTTCGAGCAGGCGGCTGCCGGGACGCTGTTTCTCGACGAGATCGGCGACATGCCGGCCGAGGCGCAGACCAGGCTGCTGCGGGTGCTGCAGGAGGGCGAGTTCACCACCGTCGGCGGCCGTCAGCCGATCCGCGCCAACGTGCGGATCATCGCCGCCACCCATCGCGACCTGCGCGCGGCGATCCGGCAGGGGCAGTTTCGCGAGGATTTGTTCTATCGGTTGAACGTGGTGCCGATCCGCCTGCCGCCGCTGCGCGAGCGGGCCGAGGACGTGGCCGACCTGGCGCGGCATTTTCTCGCCCAGGCGCAGGATGGCGGGCTGCCGGGCAAGGCGCTGGACCAGGGGGCGATCGAGGCGTTGGGCCGATATCGCTGGCCGGGCAATGTGCGCGAACTGGAGAACCTGATGCGCCGGCTGGCGGCGCTGTGCCCGGACGAGGTGATCGGGGCGGCGGTGATCGAGGCCGAACTGGCCGAGGGGGCGGCGCTTGACGACGTGCCCGGTGCGGTGGCGTCGGCAGGCGAGGCTGGCGGCTACGACGCCGGGGAGCCGCTGGCGCGGGCGGTGGAGCGGCATATTCGCCAGTTTCTCGCCGCCCACCCGGAGGGCGCCGGGCCGCAGGACATCTATGACCGGGTGCTGGCCGAGGTGGAGCGGCCGCTGATCCGCATGACCCTGGCGGCGACCCGCGGCAACCAGATTCGCGCGGCGGCGATGCTGGGGCTGAACCGCAACACGCTGCGCAAGAAGATCCGCGACCTGGAGATACCGGTGGTGCGGGGGATCGGCTGAGATGAGCGGTGGGGTGATCGGCGGACTCCCCGCGGGGCCGCGCCGCTCCTGGCTGCGGCGGGCGCTGGCGGCGCTGATGGGCAAGCTCTCCACCCTGCTGCTGGCGCTGTTCGCGCTGGTGCTGGGGATCGTGACCTTCGTGGTGCTGGCCGGCGGGCTGCCGCGGCCGAACCAGGTGGTCGGGCTGGTGTTCGCCAACCTGGCGGTGCTGCTGCTGCTGGGAGCACTGCTGGCCGCCAGGCTGACCCGGATGTGGATGGAGCGGCGGCGGGGGGCGGCCGGCTCGCAACTGCATGTGCGGCTGGTGCTGCTGTTCGGCGGCGTGGCGGTGACGCCGGCGATCGTGGTGGCGCTGTTCTCGACGGTGTTCTTCCATCTCGGCATCCAGGCCTGGTTCAACGAGCCGGTGCGCACCGCGTTGCAGGAGAGCCTGGAGGTGAGCCGCGGCTATGCCGAGGAGCATCGCAACAATATCCGCGCCGACGCGCTGGGGATGGCCAACGACATCTCCCGCGCCGGGCGGATGCTGGCCTTCGACCCGGCCGGGTTCGCCAATTTCCTGTCGACCCAGACCACCCTGCGCGGGCTGACCGAGGCGCTGATCTACGAGCCGGTGACCGGGCAGGTGATCGCCTCGGCGGGCTCGGCTTCGGTGGGGCCGTCG
The DNA here is from genome assembly GCA_041691815.1 of Rhodospirillales bacterium. GTDB lineage: Bacteria > Pseudomonadota > Alphaproteobacteria > Acetobacterales > Acetobacteraceae > 70-18. Next base: position 22,691 of record JBEPTZ010000037.1, read on the forward strand.
GCAGAACTGCCGCCGCAATGGGCCACCGACAGCGCGCTCAAGGGCAATGTGGCGCTGCTCGGCAGCCCGGATTCGACGCGGGTGCGCGCCGTGGTGGCGCTGGACGCCACGCCGGCGCTGCTGCTGATGGTCGGGCGGCCGGTGGACCCGGCGATCCTGGAGCATATCGCCCGCACCGAGCGGGCGGTGGCGGAATATGACCGGCTGGACAAGAACCGCTCAGGATTGCAGATCACCTTCGCGCTGATCTTCGCGCTGGTGGCGCTGCTGGTGCTGGCCGCCGCGGTGCTGATCGGGCTGCTGATCGCCAACCAGATTGCCCGCCCGGTGGGGTCGCTGATCACCGCCGCCGAGCGGGTGCGGGCCGGCGATCTGGCGGTGCGGGTGCCGGAGGCGGATACCGGCGACGAGCTGGCCTCGCTGTCGCGCGCATTCAACCGGATGACCGGGCAGTTGGCCGCACAGCGCAGCGAGTTGATGGACGCCTACAGCCAGATCGACGCAAGGCGGCGGTTTACCGAGGCGGTGCTGTCCGGCGTGTCGGCAGGCGTGATCGGGCTGGACGCAGAGGGCCGCATCGACCTGCCGAACCGCGCGGCGAGCCAGTTGCTCGGGCTCGATCTGATGGCGGCGACCGGGCAGGCGCTGGAGCAGGTGGTGCCGGAATTCGCGCCGCTGCTGGCCGCCGCGCGGGCGAACCCGGCGCGGGCGCATACCGCGCAGGTGCAGATCGGGCCGGCCAGCCATCGGCGCATGCTGCTGCTGCGGATCGGCGCCGATCATCCGGAACTGGCCGGGGAGGTGGTGGAGGAGGAGCAGAATGCGCCGGCCGGGGCCAGCGGCTTCCATTTTGTCGCCACCTTCGATGACATCACCGAACTGCAATCGGCCCAGCGCAAGGCGGCGTGGGCGGATGTGGCGCGGCGGATCGCCCATGAAATCAAGAATCCGCTGACCCCGATCCAGCTTTCCGCTGAGCGGCTGAAGCGCAAATTCACCCGCGAGATCACCTCAGACCCCGAGACCTTCATCCAGTGCGCCGACACCATCGTGCGGCATGTCGGCGAGATTGGGCGGATGGTGGACGAGTTTTCCGCGTTTGCGCGGATGCCGCAGCCGGTGATCCGGCCGGAGGATGTCGGGCGGGTGGCGCGCGAGGCGCTGGTGCTGCAACGCACCGCGCGGCCGCAGATCGAGTGGGTGACGGATATTCCCGAGCGTGGGCCGGTGGCGCCGTGCGACCGCCGGCTGCTCGGCCAGGCGCTGACCAACCTGCTGCAGAATGCCGCTGATGCGGTGCGGATGCGGGCGGAGGCGGGGCGGGCCAACAGCACGCCCGAGTCGGAGGCGGCGGCGGGCGAGACGCCGGCGCATATCGGGCGAATCGAGGTGCGAGTGTGGACCGAGGACGACGCGGTGGTGGTGCGGGTGGCCGATGACGGGGTCGGGCTGCCGGGCGAGGATCGCGGGCGGCTGACCGAGCCCTATGTGACCTATAAACCCAAGGGAACCGGCCTGGGACTGGCGATTGTCAAAAAGATCATGGAGGATCAGGGCGGCACGCTGCTGCTGGACGATCGCGCCGCGGCGGCGGATTGGCCCGGCGGCGGGGCGGTGGCGACGTTGCGCTGGCCGTTGAAAGATGCGGACGACGCCGCGGCGTGATACCCATGCCGGGAGACCTCCCGCACTGGAGCCACGATGGCGCACGACATCCTCATCATCGACGACGAACCGGATATCCGCTTGCTGGTGGATGGCGTGCTGCGCGACGAGGGCTACGAGACCCGGCAGGCCGCCGACTCGCGGGGGGCGATCATGGCGTTTCGCGCCCGGCGGCCGTCGCTGGTGATCCTGGATGTGTGGCTGCAGGGCTCGGAGCTGGACGGGTTGGGGATTCTGCAGACCCTGCACAGCGAGGAGCCGCATGTGCCGGTGGTGATGATCTCCGGCCACGGCAACATCGAGACCGCGGTGACGGCGATCCAGCGTGGGGCTTACGACTTTCTGGAGAAGCCGTTCCAGTCGGACCGGCTGCTGCTGGTGGTGCGCCGGGCGCTGGAGGCCGCCGCATTGTCGCGCGAAAACGCCGAATTGCGGCTGCGCGCCGGCGCCGAGGCGCAACTGACCGGCGACAGCCCGGCGATCGGGTTGCTGCGTGGTGCGGTGGAGAAGGTGGCGCCGACCGGCTCGCGGGTGCTGGTGAGCGGGCCGGCCGGGGCGGGCAAGGAGGTGGTGGCGCGGATGATCCACGCCCATTCCCGCCGCGCCGACGGGCCGTTCATCGCGCTCAACTGTGCGACGCTGAACCCGGCGCGCTTCGAGGAGGAGTTGTTCGGCGTCGAGGGTGGGCCAGACCCGCTGACCCAGCCACGGCGCGCCGGGGTGCTGGAGCGCGCGCATGGCGGCACACTGCTGCTCGACGAGGTGTCGGACATGCCGCTCGAGACCCAGGGCAAGATCGTGCGCGCGTTGCAGGACCAGTCGTTCGAGCGGCTGGGCGGTTCGGCGCGGGTGAAGGTGGACGTGCGGGTGCTGGCGATCACCAACAAGGATTTGCAGGCCGAGATCGCCGCCGGCCGGTTCCGCGAGGATTTGTATTACCGGCTTGCCGTGGTGCCGCTGAAGGTGCCGGCGCTGCGCGAGCGGCGGGAGGACGTGCCGGCGCTCGCGCGGCTGTTCCTGGCCCGCTCGGCGGAGAATTCCGGCATGCCGGGCCGCGAATTGTCGGCCGATGCGCTGGCGGCTCTGCAGAGCTACGACTGGCCGGGCAATGTGCGCCAGTTGCGCAACCTGATGGACTGGCTGCTGATCATGGCGCCTGGCAGCGCCCAGGACATGATCCGCGCTGAGATGCTGCCGCCGGAAATCGGGGCTTCGGCACCGGCGTTGTTCAACGCCGATCCGTCGGCGGACATCATGGGGCTGCCGCTGCGCGAGGCGCGCGACATGTTCGAGACGCAGTACCTGCAGGCGCAACTGCTGCGGTTCGGCGGCAATATCAGCCGCACGGCGAATTTCGTGGGCATGGAGCGGAGCGCGCTGCATCGCAAGTTGAAGCAGCTTGGCGTTGGGGGGGATGAGAAGACAGGGTAGGTTTTCTTTTTTGAAAAAAAGAAGCAAAAAACTTCTATCCGCCTTGCAACAGTTGAGGGTGGAGACGCCGGAGTCTCCAAAATGGATGAAAAGTTTTTTTTCTTCTTTTTGTTCAGAAAAAGAAGATTCTTCACTGCCTCCCGGCGAGATCCTGGATGAACTGCCACGCCACCCGCCCCGAGCGTCCGCCGCGTGTCACTGACCATTCCACCGCCGCGGCGTGCAGTGCCTCGGTGCTGATATCGAGATTCATCGCGCCGGCGTAGCCTTCGATCATCGCGAAGAACACGTCCTGGTCGCAGTTGTGGAAGCCGATCCACAGGCCGAAGCGGTCGGAGAGGGAGACTTTCTCCTCGGTGGATTCGGAAGGATTGATGGCGGTCGAGCGTTCGTTCTCGATCATGTCGCGCGGCATCAGGTGGCGGCGGTTGGAGGTGGCGTAGAACAGCACGTTGTCCGGCCGACCCTCGATGCCGCCGTCGAGCACCGATTTCAGCGCCTTGTAGTCGGCGTCCTGTTTTTCGAAGCTGAGGTCGTCGCAGAAGATCAGGCAGCGGCGGGATTCCGGGCGCAGCAGGCGCAGCAGCTCGGGCAGGGTGGCGATGTCCTCGCGGTGGATTTCGATCAGCGCCAGGCTGCCGGGGGCCTCGGCGTTGGCCTGGGCGTGCGCGGCCTTGACCAGCGAGGATTTGCCCATGCCGCGGGCGCCCCACAGCATGGCGTTGTTGGCGGGGCGGCCGCGGGCGAAGCGCAGCGTGTTGTCCAGCACGATCGCCTTCTGCCGCTCGACGCCCTTCAGCAGCGAGATATCCACCCGCGAGACGCTGGCCACCGGCGCCAGGTGGGCGGCGACCTGCTGGCTGCGCGGCTGCCAGATGAAGGCGTCGGCGGCGGCGAGGTCCACCGGGGCAGCCGGCGGCGGTGCCAGGCGCTCCAGCGCTTCGGCAATTCGGGTGACGGTGGCGAGCAGGGCCTGGTCCATGGGGCGGTTCTTTCGTCATGGCATGCGTCGAAGCTTGACGTGCGGGGGGCGGAAACTATGGTCCCGGCCGATCTATCGCAAGTCGGCTCATCGCAGGCGGCGCTACAGGAAAGACCCAGAATGCTCATCTCACCCGCCTACGCGCAGGACATGTCCGGCATCATCGCCAACGCCGGGCAGTTCCTGCCGATCGTGCTGATCTTCGGCGTGTTCTACTTCCTGCTGATCCGGCCGCAGCAGCAGAACCAGAAGACGCTGAAAAAACGGCTGGCCGACCTGAAGCGCGGCGACCGGATCGTCACCGCCGGCGGCATCGTCGGCGTGGTACAGAAGACCAAGGAGGGCTCGAACGAGCTCGATGTCGAGATCGCGCCGAATGTGCGGGTGGTGGTGTTGCGCGAGACGGTGACCGCGGTGCTGACGCCGAAAGCGGCGAACGACGCCAAGGCCAAGTAGGCGAGGCGCCGCGAAGGCGAGAAAAAGGGCCGGGGGATCGCTCCCCCGGCCCCTTTTGTTGAGCCGCTCAGAGCTGGGCGGCGGCGTATTCGTAGTTGGCCAGCTTGTCGAGGAAGTTGGTCACGTAGTCCGGCCGGCGGTTGCGGAAGTCCAGGTAGTAGGCGTGCTCCCACACATCGAGGCCGAGCAGAACCTTGCCCTCGCCGGTGGCCAGCGGGTTGGAGCCGTTCGGGGTCTTGGTGCACTTGAGCTTGCCGTCGCTGCCCTGCACCAGCCAGGCCCAGCCGGAGCCGAACTGGGTGGTGGCGGCGGTCTTGAAGGCGTCCTTGAACGCCTGCACGCTGCCGAAATCGGCGGTGATCTTGCTTTCCAGCTTGCCGGGGATGCCGCCGCCGGTGGGCGACATCGCCTGCCAGAAGATGGTGTGGTTCCAATGCTGGCCGGCATTGTTGAACACGCCGGCCAGGCTGGCGTCGCCATGCGACAGCTTGACGATCTCGTCGAGCGACTTGCCGGCCAGGGCGGCGTTCTTCTCGACGAAGCCGTTCAGCGCCGTGACATAGGCCTGGTGGTGCTTGCCGTGATGCAGCTCCAGCGTCTCCTGGCACATGCCGCGCCCGGCCAGCGCCGTGGCCGAATAGGGGAGGGAGGGGAGTTCAAAGGCCATGATCGCATTCTCCAGGCTGGTTGGGTAAATCCGTTGCGGGGGTCCGCAGCACCCCACTGAGGTATGGCCGCGCCCCCTCCGCGTCAACCTCGCGGGCTGGACCTTGCGCGGTGGCGGGAATGGCGGCAAGTGCGGGGCATGGCCGCACCCCTGTTGTCGCCGGTGGCCGAACTGGTCCGCCGCAACGATCCCGACCGGTTTCTCACCGCGCTGTTTGCACCGCCGGACCGGCGCGAGGTGTTGTTCATACTGTATGCCTTCAACCACGAACTGGCGCGGGCGCGCGAGGTGGTGAGCCAGCCGACGCTGGGGCTGATCCGCCTGCAATGGTGGCGCGAGGTGGTGGAGGGAACGCCGAAGCAGCACGAAGTGGCCAGCCCGCTCACCGAGGCGTTGCAGGCCGGATTGCTGCCGCGCGAGGCGCTGCTGACGATGATCGCCGGGCGCGAGGCCGAGGCGGAGGACGCGCCGCCGACGATCGATGCCTGGCTCGGCTATCTCGAGTCCACCGCCGGTGCGCTGGCTGAGGCGGCCGGCTTCGCGCTGCTTGGAGCGGTGGCGCCGGCGGCCAGGCTGCGCGGCCTGGGCACCGCCTATGGCGTGGCCGGGCTGTTGCGCAGCGTGGCGGTGCTGGCGCGGCAGGGGCGCTGCCTGCTGCCGGAGGCGGTGCTGGCGGCGCATGGCACCAGCAGCTACGCGGTGACCACCGGGCGGGATGCGGCGGCGGTGCATGCCGCGATCAGCGAATTGGCGCAGACCGGCCGCGCCCTGCTGCGTAGCCATGCCGGCTTCCTGCCGCGCCCGGTGCTGGCGGCGGCCTTGCCGGCGGTGCTGGCGCGCCGCGACCTGCGCCACCCCGGCGAGATGGCTCCGCGCGGCCTGGGCGATCGGCTGGCGGTGCTGGCGGCAGTGGCAATCGGGAGGGTCTGAGATGCCCGATTACGCCTGCGCCATCCTGCTGCAACACGGCAGCATCCTGCTTGGCCTGCGGGCGCCGCATCGCCGCGCCTGTGCCGGCAGATGGGACATGATCGGCGGCAAGGTCGAAACCGGCGAGGCGGTCGAAATGCCCTGGCGCGCGAACTCGGCGAGGAACTCGGCGTGGTGCCGACCGAATGGACGCGGCTGGCCACCCTGCACGACAACAGCCCGGCGGCGCGCGGCGACGGCCATTACCACATGTTCCTGGTGACCGGCTGGACCGGCGGCGCGCCGCGCATGCGCAACGATGAGCATACCCGGCTTGGCTGGTTCGCCATCGCCGAGGCCTGCGCGCTCGCCGATCTCGCTTTGCCGGCCTATCGGCAGATGTTTCGCGCCATTCACCCGGGCTGACCGGCCCAGCTTCCGGTGCCCAGCGTGGTCGGCGCCGGGTTGGCGGCAGACCAGCGGCGCGGAATGGCCGCCCGGCGGCGCCAGGCGCGGGTGATGTCGACATGCCAGAGCCGCTCGGCGCCCTGGAAGCCGTCGGTCCGGTTCCAGTCGATCGCTACCCGGCCACTGACATGCAGCAGATCGCCGGTGGCAAAGTCCGGGAACAGCAGCGCCGCGCGCGGGTCCACCAGCAGGTTGCCGAGGGTGTTGAAATAGCGGTTGCCGGCGAAGTCCGGGATGGTCAGCCGGTTGCCTTGCAGGCGCACGAAGCCGGGGCAGCCGCCGCGATGCGAGATATCGACACCCTGCGGCGCGGTGGAGGCGACGAAGAAGGTATCGGCAGCGGCGATCTGGGCGCGCGCGGCGGCATCCAGCGCGGCCAGAGGTTCCAGCGGGCCGGTGGCGCCGGGCATCGGCTCGCTGGTGCGCTGCTGGATGTATTGCGGGCAGTTGCCGAAGCTTTCCGCCACCTGCAGCACGATGCCGCCCTGCGTCAGTGCTGCGACCTGACCGTTGGCGCGGTTGCGGCGGCGGGTGGCGAAGTCGATCCCCAGCACCGCCATCGCCGCACCGGGATGCAGCGCGGCGGCGAACGGGTCGTCGGCGGCAGGGCGGGCGTCGATCGCCAGCGTGGTCTGGTCCGGGCTGGCGATGAAGCCGGGCGGGCCGGCCAGCAGGGTGGCGACCGGGCCGTGCTCGTCCAGCAGCGCGGCCGGCAGGTAGGACAGGCCGGCGAAGAACTGCCGATGCTGGGCCGGCATGTAGGGTCGGATCGCGGCGCCGTGCCGCTCCGCCCCGGCGCGCCGCTGTGCCGCGTGCTCTCCGGGGTGGAATGGATCGGCGAGCAGGGTATCGGGTGCGGGCATGCTGGGCCTCCTGTTGCACCCACCAACATGGTTGTTGATCCGGTTGGCGAGAATGAGCAATGTATGCAACATAACCTTTTATCTATTGGAACAATGCCGTGGATCGGCTGGACGAACTGGCGGTGTTTGTCGCGGTGCTGGAGGCGGGTGGCCTGGCGGCGGCGGCGCGCCGGCTGCACCGCTCGCCGCCGGCGGTGACCCGCATCCTGGCGGCGCTGGAGGCGCGGCTGGGGGTGCGGCTGGTGGAGCGGACGACGCGCCGGGTGGCGGCCACCGAGGCAGGGCGGGCACTGGCGAGCCAGGCGCGCGCCCTGCTGGCGCAGTATGGCGAGGTGGTGCAGCAGGCCAGCGACGCGCGCGGCGCGCTCAGCGGCACGCTGCGGGTGACTGCGCCGGTGGTGTTCGGCCGCCGGCATGTGGCGCCGCTGGTGGCGACCTTCCTCGCCGTCTATCCCGGCCTGCGGGTGGAGTTGCAACTGGCCGACCGCAGCCTCGACCTGTTGGAGGACGAACTGGACGTGGCGATCCGCATCGGCCCGCTCGATGAGTCCGGGCTGGTGGTGCGGCGGGTCGGGCAGGTCAGCCGCCAGCTGGTCGCCAGCCCGGCCTATCTGGCGCGGCGCGGCACCCCGGAGACGCCCGGCGCGCTGGCGGTGCATGAGCTGATCCAGGCCACCGGCCGCGGTGCGGCGCCGGAATGGCGGTTCCGCCAGGACGGCCGCATCCGCGCGGTGCGCGTGGTGGCGCGGCTGCTGGTCAACGACGTGGAGGCGACGCTGGCGGCAGCGCGCGCCGGCTATGGCATCACCAGCGTGCTGTCATATCAGGTGGCGGATGACCTGGCGGCCGGCCGGCTGGTGCGGCTGCTGCCCGGCTTCGAGCCGCCGGCGCTGCCGGTGCACCTGGTGGTGCCGAGCGTCCGGCTGATGCCGCTGCGGGTGCGCCGGTTTCTCGACCATGCCGCGGCGTCGCTGGCGGCATTGCCGGTGCTGCGGCCCATGACAGGTGACGGCGAGCGGGCTGGGCGGTAGGCTGGCGGCCAGAACCGGGGAGGCACCGCCATGAGCAGCAGCCTGATCAGCAACCAGGGGCCGCGCATCAGGCACAGCGCCGGTGAGGCCGCGCCGTACCAGACCCTGACGCTCGACCGGCTCACCCCGGTGATCGGCGCGGAGGTCAGCGGCATCGACCTCTCGCAGCCGCTCGGCAACCAGCAGCGCGAGGAGTTGCACCGGGCATTGGCCGAAAACCTGGTGATCTTCTTCCGCGACCAGCACATCACCCCGCAGCAGCACCTGGCGTTCGGCCGGCTGTTCGGCGAGCTGCATATCCACCCCGCCGCGCCGCATGTCGACGGCGAGCCGGCGCTGATGGTCATCAAGGCCGACCGCGACAGCCCGCGCGCCAATGGCGAGGGCTGGCACACCGACGTGTCCTGCGACGTGGAGCCGCCGATGGGCAGCATCCTCTATATCCACACCTGCCCGCCGGCCGGCGGCGACACGCTGTTCGCCAACATGTACGCCGCCTACGACGCGCTGTCGGACCGCATGAAGGCGTATCTGGACGGCATGCAGGCCGAGCATGACGGCGAGCCGGTGTATCGCGGGCTGTACGCCAATCTCGGCGTGGCGGACCGCCCCAGCTATCCGCGCGCCGAGCACCCGGTGGTGCGCACCCATGTGGTGACCGGCAAGCGGGCGCTGTACGTCAATCGCGGCTTCACCCGCCGGCTGCTGGGGGTGCCGCGCGACGAGAGCGACGGGGTGCTGCGCTACCTGTACGACCACATGGAGAACCCGCTGTTCCAGTGCCGGTTCCGCTGGCGGGAGAACTCGATCGCGTTCTGGGATAACCGCTGCACCCAGCATCGGGCGATGTGGGACTACTGGCCGCATACCCGCTCGGGCAACCGGGTTACGGTGAAGGGGGAGCGGCCGATCTAGCTCCGGGTGAGGTCATCGCCTGGAGATGCACGAACAGGTCAGTATAGATCGAAGTGAAGGTCTGTTCGCCGCAGGTGGTCAGCAGGTCGAAGAAGAAATACTTGTATTTGATGGTGCTGGGCTGCCCGACGATGTCGGGGTCTTTCTGCAAGCCGGCCAGGCTGGCGTTCAGTGCGGTGCGCTCGTTCTGGTCAAGCGTCTGGAAGGCCAACAGCGCCGGGCGCAGGAAACGCACCGATTCGACGAAATCATACGGCGCCAGCGCCTCGGCGGCCTCGGTGACCAGGCGGTGGCGATGGGCGGCGCGGCGACGGTCGATATCGCGATTGACCGCGCTCAGCAGTTGATCGAGCGCCAGCGCCGGGCCGACCGCGATCTCGGTGCCGTCGGTCTGCCGGACGGTGAACAGCTTGGAGCGCAGCAGCACCATCGCGCCGAAGCCGGCCAGCATCGCCCGCGCCACCCCGTCGGCCGGGGCCGAGGTTTCGGTGGGGAAATGCTCCATCAGCAGAAGGCCGAGCAGGCTTCCGGCGGCGTTCAGCGTGATATATAGGCGATGCCGGGCGGCGAACCGGCGGCCTGCCACGGCTCATCGCGATAGCGGGACACCAGTTCAGCGAAGCCGACCACCGCGCCGATGCTGGCAGCGGCAATGCAGCGCAGCTTCAGGCTGTGCGGCGGCCATGGCAGCGGCAGCAACCCGCCCTGCACCAGCGCGATGACCGCCACCACGGCGGCCACCAGCACGAACGAGATCAGCACATCCGAGTCACCGGACTGGCCACGCTGCGGCGGCGCAAGGAGTGGCACGGCCACGGTGCGGCGTCAGGCCGCGGCGGGCGTGAGGATGTAGCGCTGGTCGGCGAACACCGGGTCGCGGTCGGCGAGCTGGATCAGGCCGCGTTGCACCAGTTCGGCCAGCGCGATGCGGAATTGCGGAAATTCGCCATCGCGGATGCGCTCGAACATCTCGCGGTCGGTGAGCGGCCCGGCTGCCGCCTCCAGCGCCTCCAGGATCCGGCCGCCGTAGCGCAGATACAGCCGTTCCCGCTCTGGCGCGGCGGCCGCCAGGGCCATTCTGGCCGCGGCATCCAACACGGCAACCGTTATTGGCGCCGCCTCAGTGGTCATCAGGTTCCGCGTTTCACGCAGCAGGTCGCTGGACAGGAAAGCGGTCTTGGGTGCGCTCATCGGCGATCTCCAACCGTGTGGCGGTAATATAGGCGGCCCGGTGGGAATCTGCGAGGCTATTCCCGCATCACGCCCGCACCCGCTGCTTGCGCCGCACCGGCGCCGGTGCCGGCAGCAGCGGCGCCAGGAAGCGGCCGGTATGGCTGTCCGGATTGGCAGCGATCTCCTCCGGCGTGCCCTGTGCCACGATCCGCCCGCCGCCGTCGCCGCCTTCTGGCCCGAGATCGAGAATCCAGTCGGCGGTCTTGATCACCTCCAGGTTGTGCTCGATCACCACCACGGTGTTGCCCTGCTCGACCAGCGCGTGCAGCACCTCCAGCAGCTTGCGCACATCCTCGAAATGCAGCCCGGTGGTGGGCTCGTCGAGGATGTAGAGGGTGCGGCCGGTGGCGCGGCGGGCCAGCTCCTTGGACAGCTTCACCCGCTGCGCCTCGCCGCCCGAGAGCGTGGTGGCCTGCTGGCCGAGTGCGACATAGCCGAGGCCGACCTGCTGCAGGATCATCAGCCGGTCGCGGATGCGGTTGACCGCCGAGAAATACGGCACCGCCTCATCGACCGTCATCGCCAGTACGTCGGCGATCGACTTGTCGCGGAATTTCACCTCCAGCGTCTCGCGGTTGTAGCGCCGGCCCTTGCAGGTGTCGCAGGTGACAAACACGTCGGGCAGGAAATGCATCTCGATTTTCAGCACGCCGTCGCCCTGGCAGGCCTCGCAGCGGCCGCCCTTGACGTTGAAGCTGAAGCGGCCCGGCTTGTAGCCGCGCGCCCGGCTTTCCGGCAGCTCAGCGAACCAGTCGCGGATCGGCGCGAATAGGTCGGTGTAGGTGGCCGGGTTGGAACGCGGCGTGCGGCCGATCGGCGACTGGTCGATGTCGATGATCTTGTCGAGCTGCTCCAGCCCGTCGATGCGGGTGTGCAGCGCCGGCACCTCGCCGGAACCCATCAGCTTGCGGCTGGCGGCCTTGTACAGCGTGTCCACCACCAGGGTGGACTTGCCGCCGCCGGAGACGCCGGTGACGCAGGTGAAGGTGCCGAGCGGGAAGCTGGCGGAGACGTCCTTCAGGTTGTTGCCGCGCGCGCCGATCACCCGGATCGCCCGGTCCTTCTGCATCGGCCGGCGCATGGTCGGCACCGGGATGCGGCGGCGGCCGGAGAGATAGGCGCCGGTCAGCGAGTCCGGATGCGCCATCACCTCCTCGGTGGTGCCGTGCGCCACCACATGGCCGCCGAGCACACCGGCCGCCGGGCCCATGTCGATCAGGTAGTCGGCGGCGCGGATGGCGTCCTCGTCATGCTCCACCACCAGCACGGTGTTGCCCAGCCGCTTCAGCCGCCGCAGCGTGCCGAGTAGCCGCTCGTTGTCGCGCTGGTGCAGGCCGATCGACGGCTCGTCCAGCACATACAGCACGCCGGTGAGGCCGGAGCCGATCTGGCTGGCCAGCCGGATGCGCTGGCTCTCGCCACCGGACAAGGTGGCCGAACCCCGCGCCAAAGTGAGGTAGTCGAGCCCGACATCGACCAGGAATTGCAGCCGTTCGACGATCTCCCGCAGGATGCGCCGGGCGATCTCCTGGCGCTGCGGGGTGAGGGTGGGCATCACGGCCGCGAACCACTCCAGCGCCTTGACGATCGAAAGCTCCGAGGCCTCGGCGATGTTGCTGCCGGCGATCTTCACCGCCAGCGCCTCGGGCTTCAGCCTGGCGCCGGCGCAGACCTTGCACGGCTTCTCCGCCTGGTAGCGGCTCATCTCCTCGCGCACCCAGGCGCTATCGGTCTCCTGCCAGCGGCGTTGCAGGTTGTGGATCACCCCCTCGAACGCCTTGGTGACGGTGTATTGCCGCACCCCGTCCTTGTAGGTGAAGTCGACCTTGGCATCGCCGGTGCCGAACAGGATGGCGTCGCGCACCGCCTCCGGCAGGTCCTGCCACTGGGTGCGCATCGGCACCTTGAAGTGCCGTGCCAGGCTGTGCAGCGTCTGGTCGTAATACGGGCTCTGGCTGCCGGTCCACGGCGCCACCGCGCCATCGCCGAGCGGCCGGCGCTCGTCGGGCACCACCAGCGCCGGGTCGAAGAACATCTCCCGCCCCAGCCCGTCGCAGGCCGGGCAGGCGCCATGCGGCGAGTTGAAGCTGAACAGCCGCGGCTCGATTTCCTCGATGGTGAAGCCGCTGACCGGGCACGCGAATTTGGAGCTGAACACGGTGCGCGCGCCGCTGCTGGCGTCCTCGGCATAGACCACGCCATCCGACAGGCCGAGGGCGGTCTCGAAGCTGTCGGCCAGCCGGGGGGCGACGCCATCGCGCACCACCACGCGGTCCACCACCGCCTCGATCTCGTGCTTGATCTTGCGGTTCAGCGCCGGCACCTCGCCGATTTCGTACAGCGTGCCGTCCACCTTGGCGCGGGTGAAGCCGCGGCGCTGCAACTCGGCCAGTTCCTTGCGGTATTCGCCCTTGCGGTCGCGCACCACCGGCGCCAGCAGCAGCAGCCTGGTGCCCTCCGGCATCGCCATCACCCGGTCGACCATCTGCGACACCGTCTGCGCCTCGATCGGCAGCCCGGTGGCCGGCGAATACGGCACCCCGACCCGCGCCCACAGCAGGCGCATGTAGTCGTGGATCTCGGTCACCGTGCCGACCGTGGAGCGCGGGTTG
>JBEPTZ010000038.1:0-35736 GCA_041691815.1 Rhodospirillales bacterium
TCGAGGGGTTGACCAAGGTGTTCTATCCGCAAGGGTCGGCCACGGTGGTTTTTGTTGTCATGGTCATCGTGCTGGTGGCGCGGCCGGCCGGCCTGTTCGGAAAAGCGCAATGATGGCGGAGCATGGAAGAGGTCCGGGTGTGCCACCGGTCGGTCGCTTGAACACAAGACAGTTTCCATTGCAGATGCCCCTCCAGGGTCGGAAGCTCCCGCTATGAAAAGTATTGCTGAAAAATTGGCCTTGCTTGGTGCCCTCGCCACGCTCGCAATCGGAGTTTTGGGGGCGTCATTCGGTGGTCACCCATCGCTGGTTGTGTTGTCGGAGGGTGCTCCTGGAGGTACTAATGCCGTACTGCTGTTGAGCATAGTCTTATCATGCGCCGCATTGATTGGTGCCGCACTGGTCGTATCGCGCCCGATCGCGGGATCAATCACGATTTTTGTGATCTCTGAGTTGATAATTCTGACCGTTGGGCTTGGCGCGGTATCTTTCGTATCGATCATCCTGCTATTTGCCTCGGCTGTCCTGACCATGGCAGGCGTGCATCTGGAGCGACAGGAGGCAGTTGGCGCCTTGCCGCTGGGATTCTCGGTGCCTCAATTCATCGGGCTTATGACGATGGTGTGGATTGTCACGGTCTCGCCGTCGGTGCTCTACCCAGTGTTCCTGATGAAGGTGCTGTGCTTCGCGCTGTTCGCCTGCGCCTTCAACCTGCTGGTCGGCTATGTCGGGCTGCTGAGCTTCGGGCATGCGGCGTATTTCGGCATGGGCGCCTATGTGACCGCCTATGCCGCCAAGGTGTGGCATGTGTCGCCGGAACTGGCGGTGCTGCTGGGCGGGCTGACCGGCGGCGGGTTGGGGGTGGTGTTCGGCTGGCTGGCGATCCGCCGGCAGGGTATCTATTTCGCCATGATCACGCTGGCGCTGGCGCAGATGGTCTACTTCTTTGCCGTTCAGGCGCCGTTCACCGGCGGCGAGGACGGCATCCAGAACGTGCCGCGCGGGAATCTGTTCGGGCTGATCTCGTTGCGCGGCGACATGGCGACCTATTGGACGGTCGCGGTGGTTTTCATCGCGGTGTTCCTGCTGATCCATCGCATCGTGCATTCGCCGTTCGGCCAGGTGCTGAAGGCGATCCGCGAGAACGAACCGCGCGCCACCTCGCTCGGCTATCGCACCGACGACTACAAGCTGCTGGCGTTCATCCTGTCGGCTGGCATCGCCGGGCTGGCCGGCGGCGTCAAGGCGCTGGTGTTCGGCATCGCCACGCTGACCGACGTGCATTTCATGATGTCCGGCGAGGTGGTGCTGATGACATTGCTGGGCGGCATGGGGACCATCTTCGGGCCGGTGCTGGGGGCGTTGATGTCGATATCAATGGAGAACTACCTGGCCGAGTTCGGCGCCTGGGTGTCGGTGACCCAAGGCGTGGTGTTCGTCGTCGTGGTGCTGGCATTCCGCCGCGGGGTGATCGGCGAACTGGCGGCCAAGCTTAAGGTCTCGCTATAGTCAGAAGCTGCCGCCGATACTGAACATCACCCGCGGACTGGCGGTGTGGGCGAGGCCGCGTGAGTGGTTCAGCACCCAGGCGGCGCCGAGTTCCAGCGTGAAGCGGTTCAGCAGCTTGACCCGGACGCCGCCACCGGCCGATGCGGCGCGGGCATAGCGGAGCTGATACGGGGTGTTGATCGTCGAGACCTCGCCCCAGTCGGCATAGGCGAATAGCTCGGAGCCGCTGAACTGCTTCGGGGTCATGAAGCCTGGCCACGGATGCGCCAGCTCGAGATAGCCGGCCAGGCCACGGTCGCCGGCCATGTAGGCGTAGTTGAACGCCTTGCCCATCTGCGGGCCGCCGAACAGGAACTGCTCGGTGCTGGGCAGATGATGGGTGGCGTACTGGCCCATGACCCTGGCGCGCAGCGTGAGGTCGAGCGGCAGCTTCTGCTCGCGGGCGATGGCGCCGTAGAACTTGGCATAATCGGGTCCGCCGAAGGCCACGCTGCCGCGCCGTGCGCCGAGCGTATCGAAGCCGTGGCTGAAGGTGCCGGACAGCACGGTGGTGCCGTCCCAATTATCCTGCAGCCCATAGATGGCGCCAATCCGCGCGCTGCGGGTGCGCTCGTCGGACAGCGCCTGGCCGAGATAAGCGGCATTGCTGTTCAGTGCGTTGAGGTCGGCGTTCAGCACCAGTGTCTCGCGGACCGCGCGGATCACCGGGTAGCTGAGTCGGATGGTGAAGGTGTCGGCCGAGCCGCCGGCGGCGTTGGATTGCGGCTGGGTCACCAGCCGGCCGTAGCCAAAGGTGACGGTTGCGCCGTCATAGCCCAGCGGTTCCACATGGCTGAAGCCGTAATACTGGTAGCGCCTGATGGTGACCGGGGCGCCGAACGCGAGCTGGGTCCGCTCGCCTTCGCGCAGCAGGCCGTTGGCCACCAGGTTGACCGTCGCCTGGGTGGTGCCGAGCTGGCCGTTGCCCTGGTTGTTGACCGCGATGCCTGCCTCCACCCGCTTGCGCAGGATGGTCAGCCGCAGTGCCGCCACGCCGGGATGCCCCGGCACCGGCTCGAACTGGCTGCCGACCTTGAGGCCGGGGACGTCGTTCATCAGCAGGATATAGCGTTCCAGCGTGCTGCGGCGCAGCGGCCGGTCGGCGATGATCTTCGCCGCATAGTGCTTCAGCAGCGTGAGGTCGGCGCCCTTGGTGTTGCCCTCGATGCGGACACTCTCGACATGGCCTTCCTGCACCACAACGCGCACCACGCCGCCAGCGAAATCCTGCGGCGGCACCTGCACGTTGATCAGCGCATAGCCGGCGGCGTTGTAGCGATCGGCGATCCTGCGGCTCAGCGCGGTGAGGTCGGCGCCGGTCACCTTGCGCCCGACCATGCCCTGCCAGAGCGGCGCCAGGCTGGCCGGCGGGATGGCGTGGGCGCCCTCGATATGCACCGCCTGCAGCACGAGGCTGACATTGGCGGCCACCGCCGCCGGGGTGACAGCGGCGCCGGGTGCAACCACCTTGGCGTGGCTGTCCGGCAGTGCCGCGTTGGATTCCACCGGATTCGGCGTGATCAGGTGCAGCGCCGACTGCGCCGCGACCTGCACGGCGATCACGCTCAGCCCTGCCGAGAGCAGCGCGAGTTTCGACCACGACTGAGGGGAATGTAGTTTCGAGAGGTGAGGACGGGACATCTGGCGGCCTGCTGCGATACGGTGTGAAGAGGAAATGATGGCTGGACTAGCGATGCAGCAGCCCGCCAAAGGTGCCGAGTGCACCACCGAGCACCGTTGTCGCCGTGCCCAGCACATTTGCCGGAGCGGCGCTGAGTGTCCCGGTCATACCCCCGGCGGGACTGGCCGCGCCGGTTCCGCCAACGGCGCCGAGGCCGGTGGCTATCCCGCCGACGGCCTGGCCGACGCCGCCAACCAGGCCGCCCACCGTGCCACCCAATCCGCTGACCGCCGCGCCGACCGGGGCAGCGATGCCGCCGCCGAGATTGCCCACCGTGGCGCCGACGCTGCCGGTGACGGCGCTGACCGCGCTGCCAACCCCGCCGGTTAACCCCGCCACGGTGGTTGCGAGCCCACCGACCACGCCGGCCGCGGCACCGGTTGCCCCGCCGCCGCCCAAGCCGCCGATAACGCCGCCGGCACCGCCGCTGGCCAGGCCGCCGACCAGACCGGCGCCCGAGGTGAGGCTGGCCACCGTGCCGCCGCCGCCGAGCAGCCCGCCCAACGCCCCGCTGTTGCTGCCGATCGTCCCGGCGCCGTTGCTGCCGATATTGAGCCCCAGCAGTCTGCCACCGGACAGCACGTAGCCTATGATCGGTGCGCCGGTGCCGGTGTTGTTCGACAACACGCTGAGTTTGACCAACTGCTCGGTGTCGGCGGTGCCCAGCAACTGGGTGTTGGCGACGGTAACTGAAAGCAACGGATCGGTAAGCGCGCCGAGCGCGCCGGCGGTGGCGGGGCTGGTGCCACCGGATACCACGCCCCCGCCGCTGCCGGCGGCGCCGCCGCTGGTTCCGCTGCCGTCCGCCCCGCCAGCGGCGCCAGCGCCGGCGGTACCGGGATCGGCGGAGCCGGTTGGCACGCTCGCCACCACAGCTCGCGATGCGATGCCGTTGGCAATCTGCGGCACTGGCGTGTTGGTCGCCGAGCCGCAGGCGGCCAAGGCCAGCACCCCGACGAGGGCGGTCGCTGACCGGAGAACTGACTGTGTGTTGGAGAGTCTGGTCATGGCGTACGGGTCCCGTTTGGGCGGCGATGCGAGTTGAGATCGCTGCGGTGTGATCAGGCGGTAGCAGCCACGCGTAAAGAAAAGTCTGAGATGTTTTCTGAAACATACCGGTCCGATCTGACAGTCATGTTTCGTCGCGATTTGTGCGGTCAACGCGCTGTGACGTAGTCCGGCGGCCGGATTGTAGTTTTTTGTGATTGTTTGCGCGGTCGGTCGATCGTGACGAAGCGCGACCAATCGTGGCTGTGCGAATACCGCCCGGTGCAGGACAGTCCGTAAAATCCGAAGCGGTTTAGTGAGGCTTCCGATTTCAATCGCGAAGCGTCAGCGCCGACCCGGAGCACGATACGCAACGGCAGCGACATTGGTGGAGATTGCCGAACCCGGCCGCAAGGCCGGCATGCCTTGAAACGGCGCGCGGCGAATCCGGAAAGTGTTGGTGGGCGGTATCGGAAATTCAGAGTCACAGCGCCGGGCCGGGCGAAGGCCCCCGCGCGACAGGAGGACGAAGATGAGCGGACATCAATCGACGGCGGGAAGCCGCAAGGCAATGCTACTGCGGTCCGGCGTCGCGCTGGCCCTGGCGATGGCGGTGACCGGGTGCGGCGGCGGAGCAGGAGGCGGGTTGTTCGCGGCGGGCGGCGGAACCGGCGGCTCCACGGCCGGGACCACGGCAGGCACCACTGCAGGCAGCACCGGGGGAACAACCTCCGGCACGACATCGGGCACCACCGCGGGCACAACCAGCGGAACGACATCGGGTACCACGGCGGGCACCACATCCGGGAGCACGGCGGGGACGACCGCTGGCACGACGGCTGGCACTACCGCCGGGACGACGGCCGGGACGACCTCGGGCACCACGGCAGGCACCACATCCGGGACCACGGCCGGAACCACCACGGGCCTGATCCATACCCTCGGCACTGTTGCCGGGGGCGCCACCGGGGGCATCGTTCAGGATGCCGGCGGCGTGGTCTCCGGCCTTGGCAACACCTTGGGCGGCGCCGGCGCCGGCACTCCCGCCCTCGGCGGCGTGGGCGGCGCGGTGACGGCGGTCGGTGGCGCGGTGACGCAAGCCGGCACCGGCCTCTCCGGCAGCGGGCTGGCCGGTCTCCCAGTGGTCGGCAGCACCGTCGGCGGCGTCGGCAACACGGTGGACGGCGCGTTGAACCCGCTGCTCGGGGTGACTGTGCTGAACAAGCAGATCTCTGGTTCACCGACCAGCGACGGCCTGTTGAACGCCAGCGTGCTGTCGCACAACATCGCCACCGGCGCGCCGATCTCCGCCAGCGTGCTGTCGGGCGGCCAGGTGTTGAACGTCAACGGCAGCAACGTGCTGGGCGCGGTATCCGGCACTGCCGGTGGCGGCGGACCGCTTGGTGGCGTGCTCGGCACGGTGACCGGGCTGACCGGCGGACTCGCCTCCGGTGGCCATGCCGGCGGCGCCGGCGGGCTGCTCGGCGGCGTGACCGGCACCGTCTCGGGTCTCACCGGCGGCCTTGGCTCTGGCGCGGCCGGCGGCGGTGCAGGTGGGTTGCTGGGCGGCGTGACCGGCACTGTCTCGGGTCTGACCGGCGGCCTCACCTCTGGCACGGCCGGCGGCGGGGCGGGCGGTGTGCTCGGCGGGGTTACCGGCACGGTGTCGGGGCTGAGCGGCGGTCTCTCCGCCGGTGGCGCTGCCGGCGGCTTGGTCGGCGGTGTGGTGAACACCGTCTCCGGGATTACCGGCGGGCTGACCGGCGCATCGTCGGGTGGTGGCGGGTTGCTGGGCGGTGTGCTTGGCGGAGTCGCCAGGCACTGATCGGATACCGCCGCGCAGCGCACGTCGCCGCCGTAGCCGCCGCATCCCTCGTGGGGATGCGGTGGTTTCGTGTTCGGCGCCCTGGTCGGTGACCGCGGTCGCGCCGGCCGGGTCGGCGGAGACATTCTCCCCAAACAACATGAAATGTAATCGTGTCCGAATACGTATTCGGAAATTGCGCTGTTTGGTGATCTGAGATCGTTTACCAAACATGACTGTGAGTAAGCGCCGTTTGGAACGATATTTTGTGTCACCACCTGCTTGAAAAATCCTGGATGTCCGCAAGCGGATCTTCAGCGGCAGGCAGTTCGAATCAACTCGGTGCGCGGCCCCGTACCAGCCAATTGCGGCGTTACAGCTCGGGCAACTCAACGATGGGACATGTGATGTCGCGGGAATATTGGATGACGACTGCGATCCGCTCGAGTGCGGTTCTCGCCCTTGCCCTCGGTGTCTCCGGTTGCGGGGGTGACGGCAGCTTGAGCATACCGCATGCCGGAGTCACGGCCGGGACGACGGCTGGGACCACCGCCGGAACCACCTCGGGGACCACGGCCGGCACGACAGCGGGAACCTCCGCCGGGACCACGTCCGGCACGACAGCAGGGACCACCGCTGGCACCACGTCCGGCACAACAGCAGGAACCACCGCTGGCACCACGTCCGGCACGACAGCGGGAACTACCGCCGGGACCACGGCTGGCACGACAGCGGGAACCACCGCTGGCACCTCGGCCGGCACGACGGCGGGAACCACCGCCGGGACCACGGCTGGCACGACAGCGGGGACCACCGCCGGGACCACGGCCGGCACGACGGCGGGAACTACCGCCGGGACCACGGCTGGTACGACAGCGGGAACCACCGCTGGCACCACGGCCGGCACGACGGCGGGAACCACCGCCGGGACCACGGCTGGCACGACAACGGGGACCACCGCCGGGACGACGGCTGGCACCACTGCGGGAACTACCGCCGGGACGACGGCCGGCACGACAGCGGGGACCACGGCTGGGACCACTGCGGGAACCACAGCTGGCACGACCGCCGGTACCACCGCGGGAACTACAGCTGGCACGACCGCCGGCACCACCGCAGGAACCACAGCCGGAACGACAGCAGGGACCACCGCCGGGACGACGGCCGGCACCACCACCGGCTTGCTCGGAACCATCAGCACCGTGGTCGGTCAGGCCGGCGGGCCGCCCACCACTGATCTGGGCGGCACGGTGACCGGCCTTGGCAGCACGATCGCGGCGACCAATACCGGCATCTCTGGGGTAACCCACCTCACCGGCGCGGTCGGCAATCTGGTGCAGCGGGTCGGCACCGGGGTCAGCAGCGCCGGCACCGGGCTCTCTGGCAGTGGCCTGGCAGGGCTGCCGCTGGTCGGCCATACGCTGGGCGGCGTGATCACCTCGGTCGATGGGACGCTTAATCCGCTGATCGGCATCACCGTGGTCAATCGACAGATCTCCGGCTCGCCAACCCATGACGGCTTGCTGAATGCCAGCGTGTTGTCGCACAACATCGCCACCGGGGCGCCGATCTCCGCCAGCGTGCTGGCGGGCGGTCAGGTGTTGAATCTCAACGGAACCAACGTGCTTGGCGGCCTGACCGCCGGCACCACCGCCGGCGGCGCCGGCGGGCTGCTCGGCGGTGTCACCGGCACCGTCTCCGGCCTGACCGGTGGGCTTACCTCCGGCACCACCGCCGGCGGGGGCAGCGGACTGATTGGCGGCGTCACCAATACTGTCTCTGGCCTGACCGGAGGGCTGACCTCCGGCACCACGGCCGGGGGTGTTGGCGGACTCGTCGGTGGCGTCACCAACACCGTCTCCGGCCTGACCGGCGGACTCACCGCCGGCACGACCGCCGGTGGCGCCAGCGGGCTTGTCGGCGGTGTGGTGAACACCGTCTCCGGCGTGGTCGGCGGCGTGACCGGCGGCCTGGGCGGCGCGGGCACCGGCGGCGGATTGCTGGGCGGCGTGCTCGGCGGCGTCGGCAAGTAACCGATCCGGGGGAGCGCGGTGCTGCCCCCGACTTCTTTCCCGCGGCTTCGGCCGCCGAGTCTCAGGAGAACCAGTATGTTCCGTTACGCGCTTCTCATCTCCACCATCGCCGCCTTGCCGGTGGCGGCCCAGACCTATAACGGCGGCTCGCTGATCAATGCCGGCGACAGCGGATCCGGTGTCATGCACACGGTGAGCCCTGCCAGCGGCAATGCCGCCGGCCCGGTGGTCCGCGACGCCGGTGTTGCGGTCAACCAGCAGGTCGGCAATACGCTGCTCGGTTCGGGCTCGGACATCGCGCCGATCGATCAGCTGACCGGCGCACTTGGCAATGTCGTCAACAAGGTCGCCGGCAAGGTCACCGATGCCGGCACGACGGTCAACGCCCAGGGCCTGCAGGGCACGCCGATTCTCGGCCACACCATCGGCCAGATCTCGACCCGGACCGACGCCACGGTCAATCCGCTGCTGAGCGTCACCGTGGTCGATCGCCAGGTCTCGGGCTCGCCGAGCGGGGCGCAACTGCTCAGCGCCAGCGTGTTGTCGAGCCACCTGGCCAGCGGCGCGCCGATTTCGGCAAGCGTGCTGTCCGGCGGCCAGGTGCTGTCGCTCAACGGCACCAACATCCCCGGCGGCCTGGCACCCGGCGGTGCCGGCGGATTGCTTGGCGGCTTGCTCGGTCCGGTCGCCGGGTCCAACGGCAGCGGGTTGCTCGGCGGCGTCACCAGCACCGTCTCCAACCTGACCGGCGGCCTCACCTCTGGCAGCGGCGGCGCCGGTGGCCTGCTCGGCGGCGTCACCGACACGGTCTCCGGGCTGACCGGCGGGCTGGGCTCCGGCAGCGCCACGGGTGGTGTCGGCGGGCTGGTGAGTGGGGTGACCGGCACCGTCAGCACCCTGACCGGCGGGCTCACCGGAGGCCAGGCGGGTGGTGTCGGCGGACTGCTCGGCGGCGTCACCGGCACGGTGTCATCGTTGACCGGCGGGCTGGGCAGCAGTGGCCTCGCAGGTGGTCTGCTCGCCCCGATCAGCGGCCTCACCGGCCATTGATCGCACAACCGGCGGTCCGTTCGCGGGCCGCCGGAGCCTGCCGCCTTCTCCGCCATCCAATTACCGGTCGGGCAACAACCGCCGCGCCGCGGATAACCGGTTTCAGACGGCGGCCGCGGCGGCGTTCCGGGTTCGCCTGGTGCGGCGCGGCGTGGTAATGGCGCCATCCTCCGCCGGCAACCGCATTTCGAACGTCGCGCCATCGCCGGTATTGCGGGCGCTTAGCACCCCACCCAGGTCGTGGATGATGCCATAGCTGATCGACAGCCCCAGCCCGGTGCCCTGGCCCGGCGACTTGGTGGTGAAGAACGGCTCGAACACCCGCCCCAGCACCGCCTCGGGGATGCCGCCGGCGTGGTCGGTCACCCGCACCACCACCATCCGTTCATCCAGCGCCCCGGTCACATCGATCCGCCGAACCGCGGTGCCGGGCGCCTCGCCGCCCAGATAGGCGTCGCAGGCGTTGGCCAGCAGATTCAGCAGCACCTGCTCGACCAGCACCGACTGCCCCAGCACCGCCGGCAGGTCGGCCGGCAGGTCCAC
Organism: Rhodospirillales bacterium; assembly: GCA_041691815.1. GTDB lineage: Bacteria > Pseudomonadota > Alphaproteobacteria > Acetobacterales > Acetobacteraceae > 70-18. The sequence continues at coordinate 9,647 of JBEPTZ010000038.1, forward strand.
TGCCAGCGCGACGCCATTGCTTTGCAGCCGGCCGCCGATGATCTTGCGCGCGCCGTCCAGCGCGTCGCCGAGCTTCACCGGCCCGGCAACCGCATCGTGGCGGCGGCCGAAGATGCGCATATGGTCGATCAGTTCGGCGGTGCGCAGGGTCTGTTCCAGTACACGCTCCATCTTGCGGATGGCAGCCGGTATGGCGGGGGCGGCGCGACGCAGCGCCAGCAGCGCGTTCTCGGTGGCCATGGTGATGGCTGCCAGCGGCTGCTTCAACTCATGCGCCATGCCGGTCGCCATCTCGCCCAGCAGCGCCAGCTTGCCGGCCTCGGCGAGTTGCATCGCCTGCTGCTTCTCGCGGGTGATATCCGCCCAGTAGCCGACCAGCTGGAAGCGATCCTGCTCCTGCCCTACCACGCGCAGACTGTCGCGCACCCAGCGCCAGGTGCCGGCGCGGTCCTGGAAGCGGAATTCCAGCGTCGCCGATCCCCCGGCGGTGGCGAAGCGCAGCGTATCGGCCAGCACCGCCGCCACGCTGTCGTCACACGCCTGGGCGCACCAATCCGGTTGCAACAATGTCGCGGCCGGCAGCCCGGTCACCCGTTCGGCGCTGTCCGAGACGAACAGCAATCGCCTGCTGCCGGCGGCATCGGCCTCGGCGCGATACAGCAGGCCGGGTCCGGTGCTGGTCAGCGTCTCGATTTCCTCGCGCGCGTCGCGCAACCGCTGCTCGCTCTCCCATTTCTCGGTGATGTCCTGCAGGTAGCCGACCAGTTCCACGCTGCCATCCGAGCGATCGCGTCGGCGCAGATGATCCAGCACCCAAAGCGGGCGGTCATCCTTGGTCCACAGCCGGTATTCCACTTCGGCCCGGCCGCATTCGAGTGCGGTTTCCAGCGCCTGCCAGCGGCGCGGCACGTCCTCCGGCGCCATCGCGGCGTGCGGCCAGCCGGGCCCGGCGGCGTCATGCACGGAAAAACCGGTCATCCGTTCGATGTTGGCGGAGATCAGCACTGGCTGCCAGCGCTGGTCCGCGGTGCGGGTCAGCCGGTACAATACCCCCGGGCCGGCGGCGATCGCGCCGATCAGTTCGTCGCGCACCTGTTGCAGATCGGCCTCCGCGGCGCGCCGCCGGGTCACGTCCTGCAGCACCGTCGCCACCAGCCGGGCGCCGTTCTGCAGCAGCACCGCCGAGCGCATTTCTACCCAGATCGGCCGCCCCGCCGGGCGCCACCAGCGCAGCTCAAGCGCCGGCGCGGCACCCAGGCCGGTCACCCGCTGCCAATGCGCCATCGCCGCCACGCGGTCCTCGGCGTCGAAATAGCTTTCCAGTGGCGTGCCGACCAGTTGCGCCGCTGCGACCCCCAATACCTGCGCGCAGGCGGCGTTGGCGTAGCGCACGGTACCGGCCTCATCACGTAGGCAGACCGATTCCAGCATCAGGTCCAGCAGGTCCGATGGCGCCGACAGCGTCGGGGCGTCAGGCGCCGCCGGCTCGGCGCGTCGCCAGCCTGCCGGCCAGAACCGGTGGCGTCTGCTCATGCCCGGTGTCCTTGCGGGCCGGCCACCGGCAGCCGCAGTGTCACGATGCCGCCCATTCCATTCGGCGGAACCGTCAACCGGCCGCCGAGCCGTGCCGCCTGAAGGCCGGCGATCCCCACCGCCAGACCCTGGCCGTGGCGAAAGAACCCGCTGCCGCTTTCGCTGCCGCCGGCCTCGCGCCCGGCCTGTTCCAGCAACACCCTGGCGCCGGCCTCGTCCGATGCCTCGATCACATGCAGATGCACCTGGTCCGCCGATGCCACACGGGCCGCCAGCATGATGACCGCAGCTTCCGGGGCGATGCGCAGCGCGTTGGACAGCAGATGCCGCAATGCCTCCTCCAGCCGTGCGGCATCGGTCTGCAGCGGCAGCTCCGGCGGGCAATCCAGCCGGATCCGCTGCCCCCGCTCGCGCGCGCGCGTCGCGTAGTCGCGCGCCAGCGCGGCGAGCAGATTCGCCACCTGGCAGGCGGTGATATTCAGCGGCCGTGGCACCGCCTCGGATTCCACCAACTGCAGCAGCATGCGGGTATGTTCCGACAGATTGGTGCCGGCCAGCAACAGCGCCTCGGCATATTCGCGCAAATCGGCAATCGGCATATCGCCGGGCCCGTGGCCGATCAGATCGGCGAAACCGACAATCTGATGCAGCGCGGTCAGCACCTCGTGGCCCACCGCGGCCAGGAACGCATTGCGGCTTTCGTCGTTGATCTCGCCTGCCGCATTGCGGGCCACCGCCTCCAGCCCACTCATGCTGGCGCGCAGCCGACTGAGCGTCACGGCCGAGTCGCGATACCGGCGCCGGCGGCTGACGGCACTGCGATGCGCCCGGTCGAGCGCCGCCTCCAGCGTCGCGAACGGCGCCGGTTTGGCGACGAAATCCAGCGCCCGGGCGCGCAGCGCGCCGATCGCATGTTCGCGCGTCGCATGCCCGGTCAGCACCACCACCTCCATCGCGTGCTCTTCGCTGCGCGCCGCCAGCGCCTGGGTGGACAGCGCAATGCCATCGATGCCGGGCATGTTGATGTCGGTCAGCATCACGGTGATTGCCGGGTCCTCGGCCAGCAGCCTCATCGCCTGCCCGGCCTCCGGCGCGCTGTGGCAGGCGACGCCGCGCATCTCCAGCCAGTCGATGATCTCTTCGGTAATGGCGGATTCATCATCGACCACCAGAATGCACGGCTGATCGTCGGCAGCGTCGATGACCGGCATGCCACCGGCGATCGGAGCGTCGGCCATATGGGAACCTCCTGGGCGGAACCACGCGCCCGCTTCCGCGCGACAGCGATATTACATTCGTGCCCGACGTTTTTTCTGTCGCGTCTTGTATCGTCACATTTGCGACGGAACACAGTTTGTGGACTGCGGCCTTTCGTTCGGCTATATTGACGTCTCTCAAGTGTCCCGCATTCGTGAAGGCTGAGTTCATCCGATGATGCTCGATGCACCCGCCGGCCATATCCTGCTCGTCGAAGATGATGAAGTCTTCGCCGAGGAACTTGGACAATACCTCGCCGCGCACGGCATCCGGACCGAGCATGCCCGCACCACCGACGAAGCGATGGAGAGTCTGCTGGCCGAGCAGCCGCTCGGCGTCATTCTCGACCAGTTCGTCGGCGATACCGACACGCTGGTCTGGTTTACCCGCCTGCGTACCCGCTACAGTGGCGGCGTGATGTTCCTCTCCGCCAACCAGGAGATCACCGATCGGATCGTTGGCCTGGAAATGGGCGCCGCCGATTTTGTCAGCAAAACCACCATGCCGCGCGAGATTCTCGCCCGCATCCGCTCGCTGATCCGTCGCCCGGCCGATCCGCCGGCGGTCGACCAGGGCGCACCGCAGCCCAGCCGCAGCCCGAAACCCGGCCACTGGTATCTGGACAGCAACCAGCTGGAGCTGTTCCGGCCGGATGGGGCGGTGGTCCATCTCACCGGCGCCGAATTCGAGACGCTGCGCTACCTGGACAACGCGCGCGGCCGCACCGTCAGCCGCGACGAACTGGTGAAGGCGGTGCTGCGCCGCAACTACAGCCCGCTCGACCGGTCGATCGACAACGTCATCTCCCGCCTGCGCAAAAAGCTGGACACCTTCGAGCATGCCGGCCGTCGCATCAAGGCGGTGCGCGGTGGCGGCTACATCTTCGTCGGCTTCAACCAGCCGGACGCCGCCTGAACCGCATACGCCGCGCCGGCCGGGGCAGGGCAGGGCGCTCATAGCGCCCCCCAGTGCCGGGGGTATGGATGCTGAAAGCTCAGCAGCCCGACCACTGCCAGCATGCCCACTGCCAACATCGGGCCGAACGGGCGCATCCGCCCGAGATCGAACCCCTGCCACGGCGCCATCGCCAGCGTCACCAGCGTGGCCAGCACGCTGGCCACGAACAGCACCGCGATGCTGCCGTCCCAGCCCACCCACAGGCTGGCCGCCGCCAGGAATTTCAGGTCGCCGAGCCCGATCCGCGAGCGCGGCGATAGCAATCGTATCACCCAGGCGCTGCCACCGAGCAGCAGTACCGTGATGCCGCCATTGAGCAGCGATGTCTGCACCGCGTGCCAGCTTTGCCCCATCGCCCAGGCATGCGCCAGGCCGAGCAGCGCCAGCAACCCGTTGAGCAGATTCGGAATCCGCCGCTCCCGCGCATCAATCACCGCCACCGGCACCAGCACCAGCCCGAGCAGGCCGATGAACACCAGTTCGAGCCCTGCCATTACATCCCCCCGGTGGAGACGGTGACGGTGGCGGTGGGATTGCTGCCCGGCACCGGCACGAAGCCGCTCATGATGCCGAGATTCAGGCTGGCGATGTCATAGGAGACGGTCACCTGGAAGGTGCCGGTCCCGCACACTGGATGGGTGGGCAGCGCCGCGCCTAGGAAGCCGCCGTATTCGCTGAAGTAGGTGGTGATCGCCGCGGTGGCCAGGTTGGTTCGCTCGGTGCAATCCAACCCGGCCACCGCAGCCCGCGCCCCGACCGCCGCCGCTTCGGTGACGGCGATCTGCACGGTGAAGTACATGCTGTAGGCGATGATGCCGAATACGATCGCCAGCAGCAGCGGCACCAGCAAGGCAAACTCCACCGCCGCCGCACCGGTTTCGTCATCCGGGCGGATGAGCATGGCGCGACTCTGCGCTGGACGACGCATATCGATCCTAGCCGGTGGCACCCAGCTTGGTCGCCACCGTGCCGAACAGGCTGATCAGTTGGGTTCCGACATCGGTCACGCTGGCGACAATCGCCACCGCGATCAGAAATACGATGAGCCCATACTCAACAGCGGTGGCCCCCTCCTCGTCAGCAGCCAACTGACGCAGCACCGACCGAGCCATTTGCAGAATGTTCATCAGAATAGCTCCTTCATTTGCCCGGTATTGGGGGAACTCGGCCGGCGCCCGGGCGCCTCCGGCCGAGGGAGTCAACGGTCAGTTCACCAGCACCGGTGCGCCGCAGCGCACCCCGGTGGCGGTGACATCGAGATAGCCGATGCGGATACCCAGCGCCGCCAGCAAGCCGTCCACCAGCGGGTCGAGCCCGGCGAACACCGGTTGCAGCAGCGTGACCAGGCCGGCCTTGATGGTCGGGAGCAACAGATTCAGCACCGGCGCCAGCAACGGCGACAGCGCCGCACTCGGCGTCGCCGTCAGTGTCAGATGGCTGCCGAGGACCTGCAGCAGGTTGGCGAGCATTCCTGTGCTGCTGGCGGTCTGGGCTGTGCGTGCGGCGATATCGGCCTGGCTGAAGGTCAACGGCGTCGCGGTGCCGCTACCCAGATCCAGTTCGGCCTGCCCGCTGATGCCCAGTATCCCCAAGAGATTCACCAGTTGCGCCGGGCTCACCGTCGGCCGCGCGCTGAAGTTGCTCATCGCTGCCGGCGTCACCGTGCCGATGAACACCCGCGCCGCCGCCGGTTGCGCCGCAATCGTCACGGTTGCATCGGTGGCCGAATTGAGCCCGCAAGAGATGCCGGTCAGCGTGGCCTCGCCATCGGCGATTTCGATATAGATCGGCAGGCTGACCGGCGCGCTACCGAAACTGCCCCCGAGCGGCAGCGCGGCCAGAAGGTTCAACTGCAACTGCAGCCGCACCTGCGATGTGTGGACCTGCATTCCGACCGGGCCGAATACGAACGGCGCCGAAACCGGCGGCTCGATCACCGTTGTCGCCGCGACCAGCGTCGCCACGCCCGGTATGCCCAATGTACTGACGGGTACCGTCACGAAATTATGCCCGTTGGCCACCTGCGCCGCCAGCGAGGCCAGTTGATAGGCATTCAACGTGGTCTGCAACGCGGTCTGCGCATTGCCGGAATCCAGCCCCTCGGACTGCCATACGCCGAGATCGAACAGATCCGCGAGTTGCAGGTTCGGGCTGCCGGAAATCTGTGCCTGCAAAGACTGCAGCGCCACGGCGGCAACACTGCCTGGCGCATTCAGGGCATCGATCTCCGCCTGCAGCACCTGCTGCACCGAAACGCTGTTCTGCAGCAGGCTGCCATAGCTGCCAGCGGTTACCCCGATATTGGTCGCCAACGCCTGGAAGAAGCTGAGCGCGCTGATGTTGGCATTCAGCAGCCCATTATACGATACCGCATCGAGATCGATGTTGCTGCCGAGCACGCCGCTGAGCACCGCGTTGATCAATCCGCCATTGACCGACAGCAACCCGCTGCCGGCGTAAAACCCGCCCTGCGGAATCTGCGCCGCGGTGGCGGTGGCGGTAATTCCCACGCTATCGGTTCCAGGCAGCAACACCCGGCCCAGATACAGCGGCGACTGCGTACGACTGGCCACCCGTACTGCGTTCGGCCCACTGCCGAGGCTGGGAAAGCCCGGGCAGTCGCTGGCGCCGATGGTGAACCGTGCCGATGGCAACAGCCCGGCTTCCGGGCAATAGGTGCCGGTTTGCGCATTCGGCGCCGCCGCGGTGCCGGCACCGTGGTAGTTCAGCCCGAGATATTTATCGACCCAGGTTTGCGGATCGGTCGGCCCGGTATCTGTGGTCAGCGCATACGTCCCGGCCAGCGCCGCCGCATCGGTCGCCGCCTGCAACTGCCGCTGCGTCAGCCGGAAGCTGGCAACGTCGATCGCCAGCGCGGCCATGCCCAGCAGCATGGTCATCAGCAGGGCGACGATCACCGCGATGGCGCCGTCCTCCTGCCGCAACCGAGAATGCCGGGCAAGACCCATGGCTAGTAGCCGCCGCCGGAGCCGCTGGTCAGCCCGCCTGCAGCCCCGCCAGCCGTGCGGTCGCGGCTCTGACCGCCCTGGCGTGGGTTGGCCAGGTCCGCCAGGTGATGCTTCCAGATCGCGCTGGCCTCCGCGCCGGACAGCCCGGCCCCCGGCGCCGGCGGCGTGTTTACCTGCATGTCGATAATGCTCTGCCCGGTCTGCACCCGCGCCGCCTGCGCCGCCAGTTGCTGCTGCGAGGGTGGCGGCGTGCAGCCCGCTAACCCGGTGAGAACCACGGCCAGCGGCAGCCAGATGCGGCCTGGAAGCGTCATGGCGCCTTCTCCTGTGAACTGCGACCCTGTGCGATGGGCGCGATGCCATGCACCGGCGCGTTGGCGGCAGTGGAAACCTGAAGCAGTTGGGCCGCCTGCTGGCGTTCCTGCCGATCGTTGATGGTTTCCACCAGCCGGGCGGCCTCGGCCTCTCGCCCGGCCAGGGTCAGCCCCAGCACCAGGTTGTTGCGCACCACCTGATTGCCCGGGTCCAGTTGCGCGGCCTGGCGCAGGGTGTCCAATCCCTGGTCATATTGCCCGGTCCGCACCAGCGCGAAGCCGAGATCGTTGACGTAGCTGGCATCTGCCGGCGCCCGCTTGGTTGCCTCGGTGAACTGGGTGACCGCATCCGGCCAATTTCGCCTCGCTGCCGCCACCCGCCCCAGCCCGGCATAGGCCGCCGCGGCCTGATCGCCGTTGCGCAGTTGTGCATACAGACGGCCGGCGCCGGCGTAATCCCCGGTATCCAGCAGGCAGTCTGCCTGCAACCGCTGCGCCGTCGGGTCGTCGGGGAACTGCCGATTGTAATCGTCGAGGAACGCCAGTGCCGCGCGTGACTTGCCCTGCTGGCGCAACCCGTCCACCAGCATCAGGAAGAGCTTGCGGGTCCGCGCGGCGTCCAGATCCTTGGCCACCGGAATATCGTGGTTGGTCACACTGCGCTGCATCGCGAACGAGTTGGGCAATATGCCGCTCAGCGTCGAGCACCCCCCCAGCGCCGGCAAAACCGCAACCAGCGCCGCGCGCCAGTAAAGTGACGCGTTCATTGCTGTGCTCCCGCGAGAGGGGTGGAAGAGATTGTCGTCGTCGGCGCCTGGCGCGCGTTCACCTGCGCCAGCGTCGCCTTCACCGCCACCACGGATGGTCCGGCCAGCATGATCATCACCGCCGGCATCAGGAACAGCACCATCACCATGGTCATCATCGTCGTCTGCCGCCCGGCGGCGCCGCGCGCCAGCGCCAGCCGCCGGTCGCTGAATTCGCGCACATAGTCGCGCAGCGATGGCCCGATCTCGGCGCCGTAGACCAGCGACTGCTTCAGCAGCGCCGCGAGGTCGCGCGCGCCGAACACCCCGAGCCGCGCTGCCCAGCGGTCCAGCGCCAACTCGTAATCCATGCCCTTCTGCAGGTCGTCCACCAGCGCCGCCAGCGTCCGCTGGGTCCGCTCCACGCCGCCGATGCGCTGCTGCACCAGATAGCGGAACGCCTGGTCCAGGCTGATGCCGCTCTCCAGCAGCAGCAGCAGCAGGTCCAGCAGGAACGGCATCTCCTTGTTCATCCGCCGCGTGCCGGCACTGGCGCGCGAGCGAAGCACCGCCTTGGCCACCAGGAACCCCGCGGCCGCGCCGCTCGCCGCATATAGCAGCATCCTGCCGTGCGACATGCCGGTCGCCAGCCCATACAGCGCCACCGCGCCGGCCCAGCCTAGCACCGCCGCCAGCCGCAACAGCGCGAATACCGCCACCGCGGTCGGCGCCGCGTACCCCGCCGCATGCAGCGCCGCCGATAATTCCGCCCGGTCCTTGGCGCCGGTGGTCAGCAGCTTCTCCACGCCGGTCAGCCGGGCGCTCGCCACCGCCGCCTCGCTGGGCGCCGGCCCGTGCAGCAGCGCCAGCCGCTGTTCCAGCCGCACCTGCTCGCCGCGGGTCTGCGACCACAGCAACAACACCGCCGAGCCGGCCAGCAGGCCGATACTGATCAGGATGAAACTGTTCTGCATCACCATGGCTAGTAATCCAGCCGCAGCAGCCGGCGGATCGCCACCACGCCGATCACCTGCAACCCGCCGGCCACCGCCAGCAGCCGATGCCCGGTGGGGTCGGTGAAAAAGAACGTCGCATAGCGCGGGTTCATCGTGCTCATCAGCACGAAGGCGATCACCGGCAGTGCACCGATCAGCAGCGCGCTCACCCGCGTCTCGGCGGTGGCCGAACGCAATTCCCGCGTCACCCGCTCCCGGTCGCGCAGCGTGTTGGCCAGGTTGCCCAGCACGGTGGAAAGCCTGCCGCCATAACGCAGGTTGGCCTGCACCGCGGCGGCGAACATATGCATCTCGGCCAGGTCCAGCCGATCCGACAGCCACACCAGGCTGTCCCCCACCGCCGCACCGTTCTGCATCCGCCGCACCATCGGCTGCAGATACCGCCGCACCCCGGGTTCGGCGCCGGCGGTGATCCGCCCCAGCGCCTGCTGCAGCGAGACGCCGGAGATCAGCATCTGCCTGATGCTGTCGATAAAGAACGGCATCGCGTTCACCATCACCGCGATCCGCCGCGCCGCCAGCACCCGCAGCGCCATCGGCCCCACCGCCAGCAGCAGCAGCGCCAGCCCGGTGCCGGCGATCCAGTTCACCTGCCACCCCAGCACGCCGCCCAGCAGCAGCGCCAGCCCCACCGCCAGGGTGATCGCGCCGCCATCCGGCACATAATCGGCGCGCAGCAGCGTCACTCGCAGCCAGTCCGGCAGCCCGCCTGGCAGTTCGCGCCCGGCGACCCGCACCCCGGTCATGCCGCCACGCAGCCCAAGCTGCGACACCCGCTCCGCCACCTGCCGCCGGTCGCGCCGCCGCCGCCCGCCGGCGGCCATCACCAGCCCGCCGCACAGCGACAGCGTGACACAGCCCAGCAGCAGGAGTTGCGCCCCGTTCACCCCCTGTTCATCCGATCTGCGGCGCGACGCGGTCATGCGTTGCGCCCAGCGCCGGCACCGTCGCCAGCCGCGCCGCGAAGAATGGCCGCTGCCCGCCGCCGACAAACTCGCCCTGACCAGACAGCGGCGGCGACTCTTCGAAGCTGAACAACTCGTTCAGCGTGTAGCTGTCGCCCTCGATCCCGGTCAGCTCGGCGATCGTCGTCACCCGCCGCCGGCCATTGGCCATCCGCTGTGCCTGCACGATCACCTGGATGCTCGAAGCGATATAACGCCGCAACGTCCGCGGATCGGCATTCAGGCCGCCGAACCCCAGCAGCATCTCGATCCGCGCCAGCGCATCGCGGCCGCTATTGGCGTGGATGGTCGACATGCTGCCGTCATGCCCGGTGTTCATCGCCTGCAGCATCTCCACCGCCTCGCCGCCGCGCACCTCGCCGAGGATGATCCGGTCCGGCCGCATCCGCAGCGCGTTGCGCACCAAGTCGCGCGCATTCACCTCGCGCGCGCCATCGGAGTTGGCCGGCCGCGTCTCCAGCCGCGCCACGTGGCTCTGCCGCAGCTGCAACTCGGCGGCGTCTTCGATCGTCACCAGTCGCTCGGTCTCTGGAATGAACCCGCTCAGCATATTGAGCAGCGTGGTCTTGCCCGAGCCGGTGCCGCCGCAGATCAGCATATTCAGCCGCGAGCGGATCGCGGTCGACAGGAATACCAGCATCTCCTGGGTCAGCGAGCCGCTGCGCACATAATCGGCGGCGCGCAGCGGATGCGGCTTGCTCTTGCGGATCGAGATCAGCGGCCCGTCGATCGCCACCGGCGGGATCACGATATTCACCCGCGAGCCATCCGCCAGCCGCGCATCCACATACGGCGAAGCCTCGTCCACCCGCCGGCCGATCGGGCTCACGATCCGCTGGATGATGTTCATCAGATGCGCGGTGTCGCGGAACCGCCCAGGTGCCCGCTGCAACCGCCCCTCGCGTTCCACGTAGATCTTCAGCGGGCCGTTGACGTTGATGTCATCCACCGACGGATCGCGCAGCAGCGGCTCCAGCGGCCCCAGTCCCACCACCTCGTAGCTCACCTCCTGCATCAGGTCGGCGCGCTCGCTGGCGTTCAGCGCGATACCGTCGGCCGCCGAGATCGCCATCAGCGCCCGCGCGATCTCCTCGCGCAGCGTATCGGCATCCAGCGTCTCGGCGCTGACCCCGCGCACCTCCAGCAATTCCAGCACCCGGTTGAACACCCGGAATTTCAGCGCCTGATAGGCTTCGTTGCACGACTGGCCGGCGCCGGACCGGGCATTCGCAGCCTCGCCCTTCGTCGACTGGCCGGCATTCGGGCCAGCCGGCACCGGGTCCGCCGTTCCCGCCTCCGCCTGCAATTCCTGGAACAACCCGTTCATGGCGCGGTATGTGCCGAGCGCAGCAGCGGCGACGGCCGTGCCCGCGGTGCCAGCATCCGCCGCAGCCAGCCCAGCCGCGCCGGCCGCGCCGGCGTCCCGGCCAGCCCCTGCAGCACCCGCGCATACGGCGCGCGCGGCTGCTCGGTCACGAACGGCACCCCCTTGTTGGCGGCATTGACCAGCCCCGCCCCGGTGCGCGGCAGCCGCACGCTGCGCGCCACCCCTAGCACGGTGCGCATCTGCACGTCGGTCAGCGTAATCGCCGGGTCGTGCTCGCTCACCACCAGGGTGATCCGCGCCTCCGCCTCTGGAGCGGCCAGCCTGGTCAGCATGTCGCGGCACGCTTTCACCGAAGTCAGCCGCTGCGACGCCACCAGGTAGAATTGCTGCGCGTCGGCCATCAGCCCGCCAACCAGCTCGACATTCTGCAACCCGGCCAGGTTGACCACCACGCAGCTGAACATGCCGCGCAGCAGCCGCACCGCCGCCAGGATGGCGGTCGCCGTCACCTCGGTCGCCTCCTGCGCCCCCAGCGCCAGCGGCAGCACCAGCAGGCCGGAGGGCCGGTGGCGGGTCAGCACGGTGTCCAGCAGCGTCCGGTCCAGCCGCGCCAGGTCATGCACTGCATCGCGCACCACATAGTTCAGCCCCAGGTCCAGCGCCGGGCCGGCGATGGTGCTCGGCAGATGGCAGTCCACCAGCAACACCTCGCCGCCACGCTGCGCCTCCAGCACCGCGTAGTTGACCGCGAACAGCCCTTCGCCATCATTCGGCTGCCCCGCCTTGATCACCACCAGCCGCCCGGCCGGGTGCGCCGCGGCACGGCGCAACTGGTCGAGCTGCGCGCCGATCTGCCGCTGCAGCACCTCCACCGGGGCGGCGTGGTCGATGAAGTCGCGCACCCCGGCGCGCACCGCGGCCAGCACCATGCTGCTGCTCGACTCGTCGCCCAGGGCCACCAGCGGCCGCGTCGGGTCGGCCTCGTGCAGCGCCCGCACGATCAGCATTGCGGCATCGAACTCGGCCTGGCCGACCCCGAAATCCACCACCACCAGGTCCGGCCGCACCGAGGCCGCCATTTCACGCAGCGTCTCGGCCACCGGATCCATGCGGACCACGCCGGCGCCGGTCTCCAGCGCCGCCACCAGCCGCTCGGTCATCGCGGTGTCGTGGGAAAGATGCAGTACCCGGAACATGGTTCTACCTCGCAAGGCCGTAGGCGCGGACGATATTGTCCAACGGCTTGGCATTCAGCACGATGTCGCCGAAGCTCGGGTCGTAGTTGCGGGTCGCGGCACCCGGCAGCGGCGGGATCTTGTTGCCGTCCATCGGCCCCACCAGATGCGGCGTGGCGATCACGATCAGTTCCTGCCGCTCGCGGCTGTTCTGGGTGAAGCGGAAGAAGTTGCCGATGATCGGCAGGTCGCCCAGCCACGGCACCTTGTTCTCCACCGAGGTGTCATTGCTGTAGATCAGCCCGGCCAGCATGAAGCTCTGCCCGTTGCCCAGTTCCACCGTCGTGCTGGTGGAGCGGCGGCGGAACGCCGGCACCGAGTAGCCCTGGAAGCTCAGCGCGTTGGCATTGTCGATCTCGCTCACCTCCGGCGACACCCGCAGCAGGATGCGGCCGTTCGACAGCACCACCGGCGCGATCTCCAGCCGCACGCCGTAGGGATGGTACTGGATCGTCACCGACCCGCTGCCGCTGCCGCTCTGCGGCACCGGGATCGGGATGTCGCCCCCGGCCAGGAAGCTGGCCTGCGAGCCGGAGCGAACCATCAGCGTCGGCTCGGCCAGCAGCTGCATCAGCCCGGAGCCGGACAGCACGCTGACCATGCCGAGCGCGTTGGATTGCGGGCTGGCCAGGAACAGGTTGAACGCGGCGGCCAGCGGCAGCGAGGTCGCCAGGTTGAGCCCGGTGCCGAACGGGTTGCCGTTGATCAGCGGCGTGTTGAAGCCGCCGACGGTCGAGGGCGCGGTCACCGCCCCCTGGATGCCGCGGCCCAGCGACTGCAGGTTGAACCCCAGCGCCTTCATGGTGTTGACCGAGACCGCCGCGAAGCGGATCTGCACCGCCACCATCTGTCCGCCGCCCACCTGCGTGGTGTCCGCCACCTTGCCGCCGCCGGCCGCGGCGATCGCCGCCGCCCGGGTGTGTGCCTCCAGACTCGGCAGGTTGCCCGAAAGCACCCCGTCCTCGCCGTCGCCGCTGAACCGCACGCCGCCAAGACCCGGCTGGCCGCGCAGTGCCGCGCGCACATCCACCCCGCCGCCGCCGGCCGCGGCCGGCGCCGCGGCCGGTGCCGGGCGATCCTCGCCGGCCACTCTCACGTCATAGGCGATGCCTTCGGCGCCGGACGCGGTGAACAGCGTCATCCCGGTATGCCCCGGCCGCAGCCCCACCACCTGCACCTGGCGTTCGTTCAGCACCGTTGCTTCCACGATGCCGGGCAGCGCGATCACGATCCGGGTCACCGCCGCCGGCAGGTCCAGGATGCGCTGGCCGCCCACCGGCAGCGCGATGGTGGCCGCCCAGCCGCTCACCGGCAGCAGCACCATCGCGATCGCGGCCAGCAGCCGCAGCAGTGCGAGCCGCGTCATGTCGCGGGTCCGGGTGCCTGAAATTGTCACTGCTGTCACCGTTTCTCGCCCGGGTTGATGGAGTAGATGATCTTGCTCTTGGTGCCGGTGATCAGCTCGATCGGCCGTGGCCCGGTGGTGGTCGGCGTGGTCGCCACCGCCGGCGCCCGCAGGTCGGCCAGTGTCGCGGTGGTGGCCGGCACGGCGGCGATGTCGGTGGGGTTGCGCAAGGTCAGGAACAACTGCCCCAGGCTGCGCCCGAGCATCAGTTCGGAGACCTGCTCCGGCGCCAGCGCCAAGGTCACGATATGCGGCGGTTCCGGCCGCCGCGCCGCCTGCCCCGGCGGCGTGCTGGCCGGTGGCGTCTCGGAAAGGCTGTCACCTACTGCCAGCACCGTGACGTCCTGCAGCAGCAGTCGCGACTCGCTGTCATTGCCATGCGCGTCCGCCGCCTTGTCGTCCTGCTTCGGCAGCACCGCCTTGGGCAGTACCAGTTGCACATCAACATGGTCGCCGGGACGGACGAAATTGCCGACCAGGCTTTCCGCACTGGTCCGCAGTGTCACCGCCCGCATGCCGACCGGCACCATCTGCGCCAGCCCGGCCTTGGCCGGGTCGTCGGCGATGCGGTCGGCCAGGATCAGCGAATAGGCGGGGATATCGATCACCGCCACCCGCCCCACCGCGGCATCCGCCTCGGTCACCGAACCTGCCGGCAGCGGCGTCTTCATCGGCATGAACACCAGGTCGGCCCGCGCGATCTTCTGCCCGCGGGCGATCGCCTGCTTCGCCGCCCACACCCCGGTCGGCACTGCCGGCGCCACTGGCGCCATCACCGCCTGCGTCACCGGCGCTCGGCCCTGCCACATCGTGCTGGCGCCGTAGCCGATGATCACCAAGGATCCGAGCAGTCCGACGCCAGCAGCCAGTCGTGTTGTTTCGAAATTCATCGCCATGCCATTTCGGACAATTGTGCTTGTCAGCATCAAAAAATAACCGACGCCGGAATGCCAATGCTAATCAGCATCCAGGACAAATTGATACCCCCGCAGCATACGATCACGATACCTTGACAGTTTCGCAATCCCGCCCAGCATGATATCATAATGGCATGATGTTGAGGCGTACTGGTTCCCGCGACGATCGGTCGCCTCGCCACCCGACATCGGCGCCGCCGCTCCGGCGATCAGCAGGCCCGGTTCGCCTTGCTGCGCGCGAACTGCACCGGATGGGTTTGATGCAGCACCTGGCTGGTTGCCGCCGCCGGCTTGCTCACCAGCAGCGGTGACCCGAGCGCATCGGCTCCCGCATCGAGCAGCACCGAGACCTTTCGATGCTGCAAGGCCGCGTTGCCGTCACCCTCACGATCCTGCTCGCCGCTCGCCTCCCACCGCCGTCGCGCTTCCTTGCGCAACAGCCGTCGCAGGATCGCCACTACCTCGGCCGGCCCGCTGTCATGCCCGGTGGCGACCGCCATTCCTGCGCAATCGGTGCCCGCCTGCGTCGCGGCGTCGAGCATCTCGCCCGGCGCCGCCCCCGACTCCGCCAGCAGCACCAACGCGCGCACCGCCGCGGCAACATACTGAATGAGCGACTGCCGCCCCAAATCCGACCCTGGCACGGATAACGTAAGATTATGATGATTCATAGGCCGTTGCCCTCGCCGCACACGATCAACAGACCGTATCGACAAGTATGATTACACGGCTTTCAGATTACGACAATACTTTACAGATATCCTATTCGCACTAGTCCGTGAGAATACCGTGTATATAACGATCAATTAACGCAACATCTCGCCGCTCCGCCCTGTCACGGACAGCGCTGCGTCCACAGGTCCTGCACCGTGCGCGCCGGGGGGTTCGCCGCAAACGGCTGCTCCACGAACAGCTTCAGCGTCACCTGCACCACCCGCGCCCCGCCCGCCGCGCCGACATTCACCTCCCGGCAGACCCATTGCGCATAATAGCCCCGCAATGGCGCATAGCCCGGCAGGAACAGCCGCTCATAGTACTTCTTCCACTTGCTGTTGGCGTAGGTCACCCGCCCATCCGCCGGCGATGCTTCACTATATGGCCGCCGCACGCCGCCGAACACATCCAGCACCCGGCCATCCGCCGTCACCGCCCGCATCACCGCCCAATCCGTCACGTCGCGCGGATTCGGCGCAAACATCGACCAGTACTGCTCCAGCCGGGTGTCGATGGTGAAAGCGCGAAACCCCTGCGGCGCCATCCACGCCGTCGCTCGCAGCCCGCCGAGATTATACAGCAGGATCACCCCAATGAACGCCGCCGCCAGCGCCTCCGACACCAGCCGCCGCCGCCCGTCCAGCTCCCGATACGGCAGCAGCCGCGCCGTCACCCGCCCCAGCGCGCCGCGATTCCGCCCGATCATCCCATAAAGCCGGTCGCCCACCTCCCGCAGCCCCGGCCGCTCCCCCAGCCAGCCGAACACCCAGAACACCGGCGACTGCCGCAACACGAAACACACCGCCGCCCATCGCACATGATGCCCGCCACGGTCGTCACGCACCACCCACGAGTTGTGCTGCACCAGCAGCGGCCCGGCCACCGCGTCGTCCTGCGCCTTGCCGATCAGCACCGTCGCCGGCAGGCAAAAGTTGCGCAGCAGCAGGCAGGTCTTGTAACAGAATCCGCACTCCTGATCGTAGAACATCGCCGCACATCGCACCCCCGGCCGCCACCACCCCTCCAGCCAGGCCCAGTGTCGCGCCGTCACGAACAGCAGCAGCGAGGCGAAACTGACGAACGGAAATATCCCCACATTCAGCAGCAGCAGAAAAGTCAGATGCATCGCGATCACCGCCAGCAGGCTCACCGTGCGCACCCGCGCATTTGCCAGCGGAAACCAGATCAGCAACGGCATCAGCAATTCCAGCGCGCTCACCGCATACGTCACCCCCTGCAGCAGCACCGGCATCCCCAGGAACAGCCGCCCCAGCGCCGTGCCATAGGTGCCATCCGCCAGCGCCATCGCCACCGCATGCCCGCCCGGCCACGCCGTCCCCTCCGCCTTGATCAGCGCCCCGAAGGTATACACGCACATCGCCTGCACCTGGATCGCCACCACGCCGAACGACAGCAATCGCTGCGGCACCTGCCTGGTGCTCAACGCCGCATCCACCGACCACCGCCCCCCCAACGGCACGAACAACCCGCCAAACAGCAGCAGCCGCGCCAGGTCGTCGCTGCCCTGGTCGGCCATGAAATTGCGCGCTTGCAAGGAAATCGTGAACAACAGGCAGGCAATCACCGCCGCCCGCGTCCGATACCCCACCAGCAGCGCCAGTATCGCCACCGCATGCACCGCCAGCAGCGCATAGTTCACCACCGGCAACCCCGACATCAGGTAGAACGAGTTCTCCACCCCAGGCCACCAGAATCCATGCAGCGCCTGCCGCGGCAGCACCCCGGCATCGGAAAACAACGCCGGAAAATCCGCCACCGCTTGCCCCAGATCCACCAGCAGGCAAGCCGCCAGCACAATCCGCATCAACGCCAGCGACCGCGCATCCACCGACATGATCCCAGCCGCCGTGCGCCACACCCCGCACGCCCGCGGCGCCGCGTCCACCGCCGGCGCCAGCCCGAGCCCCATCCGCGACATGCTCATGCGAAAACTCCCCGCAGCCACAATGCCGCCGGGGGCCACCGCCCGCTCTACCCAGCATCATGTTCTGCGACGAAACCTCGCACATGACACCGCAGGCCCATGGTCGCGTTTTGTAGTTATATGTACGCCACGAACCGCTACCGCATATCCCGCAGCCGAGGGTCCAGCCGATCCCGCAACGCATCCCCAAGCAGGTTCAGCCCGAACGCCAGCACCAGGATCCCCACCCCGGAAAACACCGCGCTCCACGGCGACAGCAGCAGATAATTCCGCCCCTCCGCCAGCATCAGCCCCAGCGAAGGCTCAGGCGGCTGCGTCCCCAGCCCGAGAAACGACAGCGACGCCTCCACCAATATCGCCGCCGACATCAGCAACGCCGTCTGCACCAGCATCACGCTGGCCAGGTTCGGCAACACATGCCGCAGCAGAATCCTGATATCCCGCGCCCCCACCGCCCGCGCCGCCTCCACATACTCGCTGGCACACACCACCAGCGCCGGCGCCCGCATCAACCTGGCAAAGATCGGCGTATAGACAATCGCAATCGCCACCACCGCCGTGCCCTGCCGAGGCCCGAGCACCGCCACGACCCCGATCGCCAGCAGCAACACCGGAAACGCGAACAACACATCCATCGCCCGCATCACCAGCCGATCCGCCCACCCGCGATAAAACGCCGCCACCAGCCCCAACGTCCCCCCGGCCAGCAACGCCGCCCCCACCGATACCCCCGAAATCAGCAAAGACGCCCGCCCGCCATACAACACCCGCGACAACACATCGCGCCCGAACTGATCCGTCCCCAGCCAATGCGCCACCCCTGGCCCCTGCATCCTGGCCAATATGTCCTGCGCCAACGGATCATACGGCGCGATCCACGGCGCTCCGAGAGTCACAACAAACAACACAGCCACAAAAATCAAAGAGAAGCGAAGCATCAGGAAGGTTTCTTTTTTGAAAAAAAGAAACAAAAAACTTCCATCCGCCTTGCAACAGCGGAGCGCGGGAGACTCCGTACACTCCAATGGATAAAAAGTTTTTTTGTTTCTTTTTGTTCACAAAAAGAAAGTTCCTTCTTCATACCCGCACCCGCGGATCGAGCGCCAGGTACAGCAAATCCACCACAAAATTCACCAGCACGAACCCGGTCGTCACCACCAGGATCGTCGCCTGCAGCAGCGGATAATTCCGCTCGGCGATCGCCCCCAGGATCAGCTGCCCCAGCCCCGGAATCGCGAACACCTGCTCGATCACGATCGCCCCGCCCACCAGATACCCGGTGGTAATCCCCACGCTGGTCACATACGGAATCAGCGCGTTGGCCAGCGCGTGCCGATACACCACCGTCCGCTCCCGCAGCCCCTTGGCCCGCGCCGTGCGCACGTAATCCTGCCCCAGCGCGTCCAGCATCGCCGAGCGCACCAGCCGCGACAGATTGGCCAATATCGGCAGCGCCAGCGCCGCCGCCGGCAGCAGCATCCGCCCGACATTGCCCAGCGGATCGACCGAGAACGCCACATACCCCAGCGCCTGCACATTCGGCGCCAGCAGCGCCAGCAGCAGCACCATCACGATCCCCAGCCAGAAGCTCGGCACCGTCAGCCCCGCCACCGTCACCACCCGCATTGCCCCGTCCGCGAAGCTGCCGCGCCACCGCGCCATCGCCACCCCGGCCGGCACCGCCAGCCCCGCCCCCAGCACCAGCGCCAGCGCCGTCAGCTCCAAAGTCGGCGCCAGATGCTGCAGAATCTCCCCGATCACCGGCCGCCCGGTCCACAGCGAGGTGCCGAAATCCCCCCGCACCGCCGCCCACGCCCAATGCCCGTATTGCTCCGCAATCGGCAAATCCAGCCCCAGCCGATGCCGCAACGCCGCAATCCGATCCGGCGTCACCTCGGTATTCGCCCCGAGCATGATCGCCACCGCGTCGCCTGGTATCAGCCGGATCATCAGAAACACGATGACCGAGACGCAAACCAGCACCACCGCCAGTTCCGCCACCCGCCCCACCAACATCCGCCGCATCAGCCGCGCTCTTTCACGAAGCAGGATTCACAAACAGACGGAGAGACGAAGAGAAACACACCCATCTCTCCGCCCCTCCGTCTCCTTGTGACCTGTCTTCCTTCACGCCATCAAGGCGAAACCGAAACCCCCACCAGGCTCGCCAGCGACCGATTGGCCATCATCTGGAACCCGCTCACCCCGCTCCGCAGTGCCGTGAACAACTGCGCATAGGCCAGATGCGCCACCGGCCCCTGGCACGCCAGCACCTGCTGCACCTGGTCATAAGCCGCCTTGCGCTGCGCCGGATCAGTCATCGCCCGCGCCTTGTCCAGCAACCCATCCAGCTCCGGATTGGAATACTTGAACACATTGGTCGATCCGCCGGTCCGGAACGTCCGATAGAAATAATCGTCCGGATCAACACTGCCGCCATTGGCCGAAGCGAACATCTCGAACCCGCCATTCCGCCACGCCTGGATGAACGCCCCCAGCTCGACGTTCTTCAGCGTCACCTTGAACCCGGCCTTGTCCAGCTGCGCCTGCGCCACCTGCGCCAGGTCCTTGATATCCTGGCGCGGCAGCACGGTAATCGTCACCGCCACCGGCAGCTTCAATCCGGCCTGCTCCAGCAACGCCCGCGCCTTGGCCGGATCGGTCTTGTAACAGGCGAAATCGCTCACCGGCAGCGCCCAGTCCTTCAACGCCGGTGACAGCGGCCCGGCCGGCACCCCCGCCCCGAACAGCGCCGCCTCGATCATCTGCTGCCGGTCCAGCGCATAATTCACCGCCTCGCGCACCAAGGGATTATCGAACGGCGGCCGCGCCGCGTTCATCCCCAGCAGCGTGTAGGAAAGCTCCAGCGTCTGCTCGAGCTTCACCCCCGGCTTGCCCTTCAGTTGCAGCGCAGTCGCCGGATCGATATTCGGCAGCATTGCGTATTGCCCGCTGGCAATCCCCACCTGCCGCGTCGCCGATTCCGGCACGATGTTGAACTTCACCCCCTCCAGCTTCGGCAGCCCGGCCCGCCAGTATTGCGGATTCTTCGCCAGCAGAATGAACCCGTTCGGCTGCCATTCCTTGAACATGAACGGCCCGGTGCCATCCGGCTGCTTCTGCAGGCTGTCCTTGTCGTGCTCCATCGCCCGCGGCACGATCGCGATGGTGGCAATCGCCGACAGCAGCGGCGCGGTCGGCTCCGACAGCGTCAGCACCACGGTCTGCGTATCCGGCGCCGCCATCTCGGTCACCGTCCCCAGCCGGCTGGCCAGCGGCGAGCCGATCGCCTTATCCATCACCCGATGGTAGCTGGCGATCACATCCGCCGCCTCCATCGCGCTGCCGTCATGAAACCGCACCCCCGGCCGCAGCTTGAAGGTGTAGGTCTTGCCGTCCGCCGCCACATTCCAGGAGACCGCCAGCGCCGGCACCACCTTCAGCCCGGCATCCACCGCGGTCAGCCCCTCATAGATCGGCCCGTTGACGATCTGGAACGAGGAGAACGCCGTCACCAGATGCGGGTCGAGCCCCGCCGGAGACTGATCCACCGCCACCTGCAGCACCTGCGCCGAAGCGCCCCCGGCCGCCGCCAGCGGCACCACCAGCATCCCAGCCACCGCCAGCCAGCGCAGCGTGTTCGCGATCATCACAGCCTCCCCAACGGCATCCCGCCGCCGCCGAAGCTAGGTTCCGGCACGCCCGCGCACAAGCGGCTTTCGCGCCTCAGCTTGCCGGCTGCGCCAGCGCCGCGCAGGCATCGGCCACACGCCGCGCCACCGGCGGCAGCGAGTCGAGCCCGCCACCGCGCTCCATCAAGATATTGATCTCGGCCCATTCCGCCGGCGGCACATAACGCGGCGCGGTATTGGTCACGCAGGTGCAGAACCGCGACACCACCACCTTCCGCCCCGCCACCGCTTCGCCCGCTGCCAGCCGATCGACGCAATAGGCGTAGCTCTGCTGCGGCCCGTCCGCCGCCATCTCGATGCGCGCCTGCTGCGGCAACACCGCCAGCCCCGGCAGCTCGGCCACCACCGGCGCGCACCCCGCCACCGCCAGCAGCCCCGCCACCGCCATCCATCCGCCGCGCATTCGCCCCTCCGCACCCAGCAGGCCAGCTTGCGAAGTCCCACCGCTTCGCGTCAACTCGCCGGCCACATGACCCAGTACACTGCCATCGGCTGCATCAGCGGCACCTCCATGGACGGCATCGATGTCGCCCAGGTCACCACCGACGGCGACACCTCCGTCACCCCCGGCCCCGGCCGCACCTACCCCTACGCACCGGCCCTGCGCCAAAAGCTGCTCGATTTCCTCACCGACCCGGCCCGCGCCGAAACCGACCCGCTGACCGCGCTGGAAGCCGAAGTCACCGACGCCCACGCCAACGCCATCGCCCAGTTCATCGCCGACCACGCCCTGCCACCCCCCGACCTGGTCGGCAGCCACGGCCAGACCGTCTGGCACCGCCCGGAGCGCCGCTTCACCCGCCAGCTCGGCGACGGCGCCCGCATGGCGGCGAGACTCGGCCTGCCGGTCGTCAACCGCTTCCGCCACGCCGATGTCGCCGCCGGCGGCCAGGGCGCCCCGTTCGCCCCGCTCTACCACCGCGCCCTGGCCGCCAAGCTGCCCCAGCCGATCATGGTGCTGAACCTCGGCGGCGTCGCCAACGTCACCTACATCAACGCCGACCAGGTCATCGCCTTCGACACCGGCCCGGCCTCCGCCCTGCTCGACGACTTCATGCTGAAACGCCGCAACCTTCCCTACGATGCCAACGGCGCCCTGGCCGCCACCGGTACCCCTGACCAGGCCCTGCTGGCCCGCCTGCTTTCCCACCCGTATTTCGCCGCCCCGGCGCCAAAGTCGCTCGACCGCAACGATTTCCACGCCTGGGCCGCAGCCGTCGCCGCCCTGCCCGACGCCGCCGGCGCCGCCACCCTGGCCGAGTTCACCATCGCCAGCGTCGTCGCCAGCCTGCATCAGGTGCCCAGCCCACCCTCGCGCTGGCTGGTCTGCGGCGGCGGCCGGCACAACGCCCATTTCATGCGCCGCCTGCGCGAAACACTGAGCGTCGAGGTTGACCCGGTGGAAGCCGTCGGCTGGCACGGCGACTTCATCGAGGCCGAATGCTTCGCCTACCTCGCCGTCCGCTCGCAGCGCGGCCTGCCGCTCAGCCTGCCCACCACCACCGGCACCCCGCGCCCGATGCCAGGCGGCGAGCTATGGACCCCCTGATCCCGCCGCCGATCCCCGGCGGCGTGCTCGCCATCCTGCACCCAAACGGAACCCGCACCGTGCACGCCGAGGGCCTCGCCCAGCGCGAACCCACTGAAATCCCGATGCGCGAAGCCACCATCTTCGACCTCGCCTCGCTGACCAAGGTGATCTTCACCACCACCGCGATCCTCAAACACGTCGAGTCCGGCCGCATCGCGCTCGACGACACCCTCACCACCGTCATCCCCGACCTGCGCCAGTACGACCCCAACGCCGCCGAGCGCCGCCTGACTTTCCGCCAATGCCTGGCCCACGAGACCCACCTGCCGGCGGTCGAACCGCTCTACACCTACGGCCAGACCCCGCCGACCCTGCGCGCCTTCATCCTGCAACGCGCCTGGCGCCCCGGCCCGCCGGTCTATTCCGACCTGAACTTCATCCTGCTCGGCATCGCCCTCGAACGCCTCACCGGCATGCCGCTCACCGACCACACCCCACCCCCCGGATTCAGCTTCCACCCCAACCCAGCCGACTGCGCCGCCACCGAGCGTTGCGCCTGGCGCGGCCGGGTGCTGCGCGGCGAAGTCCACGACGAAAACGCCTTCGCCCTGCAAGGCGCCGGCCACGCCGGATTGTTCGGCCCGGCCTCGGCATTGCTGGATTTCGCCGCCGCGCTGCTGAACGCCACCCTGCTGCGCCCCGCCAGCATCGCCACCATGCGCACGCCGCACAGCGCCACCCGCGCGCTGGGCTGGGAGATCGCCCACCCCGGCTGGTCCGGCGGCGACGCCTGCTCGGCACAGACCATCGGCCATACCGGCTTCACCGGCACCGGCCTGTGGATCGACTTCGCCGCCCACCGCGCCTGGACCCTGCTGACCAACCGCGTCCACCCCAGCCGCCACACCGACTCCGGCATCGTAATGTTGCGCAAGAGAGTAGGCGAACGGGTCAGCACCGGAGACCTCGGATGACCGATCTCACCCGCTTCCTGAACCCGCGCAGCATCGCCATCATCGGCGCCGCACCCGACCCCACCAAGATCCGCGGCGCCATCCAGCACATGGTTATATCCAATAACTATTCCGGCTCCGTCTACCCGGTGAACCCCTCGCACCGGGTGATAAACGGGGTGCCCTGCCACGCGAAATTGACCGAAATCGACGCGGTTATCGACCTCGCAGTGGTGGTTTTACCCGCCAGACTGGTCCCCGAATCGCTCGAATCCTGCGCCGCCGCCGGTGTGCCGAACGCCGTCATCATCTCGTCGGGCTTCGCCGAGGAGGGCAACACCGCCCTGCAAGACCAGATCGCCGCCATCGCCGCCCGCACCGGCATGCGCATCTGCGGCCCCAATGCCGAGGGCTTCTACAACGCGCTGGACCAGGTCGCCGTCACCTTCAGCCCCACCGTCGCCCCCGCCACCGGCCCGCAACTCCCTGTTATCGCAGGAAAACTGATCGGCGTGGTGGCGCAAAGCGGCGGCATGGGCTTCGCGCTGTATCATCGCGGCCGGGCGCTGGCGCTGCCATTCAGCCACATCATCAGCACTGGCAACGAAGTCGACCTCACCGCCGCCGACTTCTTCGCCCACCTGGTCGACGATCCGCGCACCGGCGTCATCCTGCTGTTCCTCGAATCGATCCGCGACCCCACCCGCTTCCGCGCCGCCGCCGCCCGCGCGCAAGCCCTTGGAAAACCAGTGATTGCCATCAAGATGGGCCGCTCGGAAGCCGGCAGCCGGGCCACCGCCAGCCACACCGCCAGCATGGCCGGCTGGCACACCGCCTATCGCACCGCGTTCCGCCACTACGGCATCCTGGAGGCCACCGACCCGGACGAGGCGGTGGCGATGGCAGCAGCGCTCTCCACCGCACCGCGCGCGGCGGGAAACCGGGTGGCGGTGGTCACCCTGTCCGGCGGCGCCGGCGCCTGGGCGGCCGATGCGCTGACCGCCGCCGGGCTGCAACTGCCTGAATTGCCTGCCGATTTGCAGAACGACATCGCCACCCTGCTGCCCAGCTACGGCACCGCCCGCAACCCGGTGGACGTCACCGCCCAGGCGGTGCGCGATGGCGGACTGTATCAGAGCATCGAGAAGCTGCTGGCCTCGGACGCGGTGGACCAGGTGTTCGCGGTGCTGTCGCTGGCCAGCGAAATCCGCACCAGCCTGTCCGCCGCCGAACTCCGCACCCTCGCCGCATGCCGCAAGCCATTGTTAAACTTTACCTATGCGTTGCCCAGCCGGCTGGCGATCGAGACCTTCGCCGAGGCCGGCGCGGTGGTGTTCGCCGGCCTGATCGGCGCCGCCGCCGCCGCTGCCGCGCTCGCCGCGCCACCATCGCCGCCGATGCCGGTGGCGCCGGCGGAAGCGGCGGTGCTGCCGGCGATCAGTGGCCCGCTCAGCGAGGCGGAAACCCGGGACATGCTTGAAGCCAACGGCATCACGCTGCCGCCGGCGCGGCTGGTGACGGCGCCGGAAGAACTGCCGGCAGCCGCCGCCGCGCTCGGCTATCCGCTTGCAATGAAAGCACAATCCCGCGCCCTGCCGCACAAGACCGAGGCCGGCGGGGTGGCGCTGGGGCTGCGCGATGCGGCCGGGCTGCAGGAGGCCTGGCGGCGGATGCATGCCGCGGTGGCTGCCCATTCGCCGGAGGTGGTGCTGCAAGGCGTGCTGCTGACGCCGATGGCCGCCGAGGGCGTCGAAATGATCATCGGCGGGCTGTTCGACCCGGTGTTCGGCGCCATGCTCAGCATCGGTGCCGGCGGCACGGCCGCCGAGCTTTATCAGGATGTTGCCTGGCGGCTGGCGCCGCTGGACGCGGCGGCGGCGGCGGCGATGCTGCGCGAGCTGCGCTGCTTCCCGCTGCTGGCCGGCTATCGCGGCGCACCGGGCTGCGACATCGCGGCGCTGGCGGCGCTGCTGGTGCAGGTTGCGGCACTGCTGCATGCCGGCGCCGGCCGGATCCGTGAGATCGAACTGAATCCGGTGCGCGTGCATGGCGAGGGTGTCAGCGTGCTGGATGCGCTGGCAGTGCTGCTATGATGCCTTAATCCATTTTTAACCGCTGATTCATCATTGCCTGATACCGGATTGGAACCAGTGGGGTATTAGATTCGTCGAGAGTTGGAGGTATGCCATGGCGAGGTCGAAGGGATTGTCGTGGTTTGTGACCAACGGACTCGGATTCCGTAACACGCGAATGGTGGCGACGGAGCGGCAGGCGCCGCCGCGCGGATTGGATACCGTGCTGCGCAGCCTGCGCCGGCGCCTGGATGACCGGGTTTCCGACGTGTTTCACGCCGCCTGCGTCTCCGGCGACCTGGTGGCGGCGGAGAAACTGCTCGATGTGCTGGAAGACCTGCATGCGCGCCGCTGCCAGGGCTATGCCAATGATCGGCGCCATATCGACGACGAGTCGGTGCGCCGCGCCCGGCACGAACTGGAGCGTTGCCGCGCCGCCAAGACCGTGATCGCCTTGTAGGCAGCCGGCTTCGCTGCCTAAAATGCCATGGGGCCGCCCGATCGATGCTCGGGCGGCCCCATGACGTTAGCGGTGGAGGTCG
>JBEPTZ010000039.1:0-34917 GCA_041691815.1 Rhodospirillales bacterium
TTGATCGCGTGATTCACGTTTCCGGCGGTTCCGCCTGCAACGATCACGCTCTAGACAATGGCGACAGGCCGGCGCAAGCCCGCTGGCGTGATTCTGAACGGGACCGGACGGGTCCGCCTCATCCAAGGGAGAACAGCATGAAAGTCTTACGGAATTTCGCAGTCGCCGCGGTGGCGCTGCTGTCGATGACCGGCATCGCCGCCGCGCAGGCGCCGGTGACGCTGGCAATCGGCGGCGCCGCCTGCCTGTGCTACCTACCGACGGTGCTCACCGCGCAGTTGGGCAACTTCAAGAAGGCCGGCCTCGATGTGAAGCTGGTCGACTTCAAGGGCGGCTCGCAGTCGCTGATGGCGGTGATCGGCGGCAGTGCCGACGTGGTATCCGGCTATTACGACCATACCGTCGAACTGGCGGCCAAGGACCAGTACCTGACCGCCTTCGTGACCTATGACCAGTTCCCCGGCCTGGTGCTGGTGGTGGCCCCCGGGCAGACCGGCAAGATCAAATCGATCAAGGATCTGAACGGCAAGAAGGTCGGCGTCAGCGCGCCTGGCTCTTCGACCGACTTCTTCCTGAAGTTCCAGTTGGTGAAGGCCGGCCTGCCGACCAATGCCGCGGCGGTGATCGGCGTCGGCCTCGGCGGCACCGCGGTGGCGGCGATGGAGCAGGGCAGCATCGATGCCGCGGTGATGCTCGACCCGGCGGTGACCGTTCTGAAGGCGAAATACAAGAACCTCGACATCCTGACCGACACCCGCTCGCGCAAGGATACCCGCGCGGTGTTCGGCGGCGACTATCCGGGCGGCGCCTTCTATGCCAAGGCGGAATGGCTGACCAAGCACCCGAAAGAGGCGCAGGCGATGACCAACGCGGTGGTCAACACGCTGCACTGGATCCACAGCCACACCGCCGAGCAGATCATGGACAAGATGCCGCCGGCGCTGGTCGGGCACGACAAGGCGCTGTATCTGGCGGCGCTGAAGAACACCCTGCCGATGTTCTCCACCACCGGCATGATGGACCCGAAGGGCGCCGAAGCGGTGCTGAAGGTGTTCCAGGCCGGCTCGCCCGAGGTGGCCAAGGCGAAGATCGACCTCAGCCGCACCTACACCAACGCCTTCGTCGAGAAGGCGCCGAAGAAGTAGCTGCTACGGCGATGCAGCCGCGCCCCATGCCGGTGGTGTGGGGCGCGGTTTCAGCAGCCGGATTGCTCCCCGGATGGCTATGAAACCAGCCGCTTGCTGAAGCCGAACGACGAGATCGGCAGGCGGTGCCGGTAATAGAATGTATGCCCGCGTGAATTCTGCAGCCCGCTGCTCAGCGCGAACCAGTCGCAGTGCAGCGCCCGCGCCGCGGCCTCGCACCATTCCAGCAACTGGCCGCCGAGGCCGCTGCCGCGCCTCGCCTCCTTGGTGACCAGGTCGTCCAGGTAGAAACGCAGCCCGCTCAGCGTGGTGTGGTAGCAGCGATACACCGCGATACCGCACACCTCGTCACCCTCCAGCAACACCGCCATGCCGGCGCCCTCGGTGAACATGCGGCGCATGTATTCGGCGTAATCGCCGGGGATATTGGGGCGGAACGCCCGGTGCAACTGCTCCGCCGCCAGCAGCCAGCGGCGATTGGCCTCGGTGTCCTGGGTTATATCGACGATCCGGGATGTCGGCGATTGATTCTCTGTTGCCATATCGATGCCACCTGCGCGCTGCGACCCGCTCTCTGCCCGGGCCTCACCGGCAGCCTAGGAGCGTGCCTGGCGATGTGCCAGTGGGCGGCGGTGCTGGTGTATCGCGGGCTCCGATGGCCAGGAAGTTTCACAAAGAGACGGAGAGGCGGAGAGCAGAAGGAGAGGCCGTGATCGTGTTGGGCATGCTTCTCGTCGCCTCTCCGTCGCTTTGTGAATTCTTGCCTTGCCTGCTTCCCAGTTCAGATCGCGTCCCAGGAATACACGTCCCGCGTCCGCTCCAGCGGCGTCAGGCTGGATTTGAAGGCCGGGCCGAGCGTCTCGGCCATGCTCTCCACCGTCCAGCCCTCGCTGCGGTGCATGGTGCGGATCGGGCGCGGCTGGCTGTACAGGTAAATCTCATTGCCCCGCGCGCCGAAAATCTGCCCGGTCACCCCCGAAGCTGCATCGCTGGCCAGATAGGCCGCCAGTTGCGCCACCTGGTCCGGCCTGGTTTTAGCGGCACGGGCCTGCATCTGTTCCTCGGTCTGCCCCGGCACGCTCTCGATCATCCGGCTGAACGCATGCGGCCCGATGCAGTTGGAGCGCACCTTGTAGCGCGCCGCATCGCCGGCGATCGCGCGCGACAGCCCGGCGATGCCCAGCTTGGCGGCGGCATAGTTCACCTGCCCGATGCTGCCGATCAGCCCGGAGGTCGAGGTCATATGCACGAACGCGCCGCTCTCCTGCGCCCGGAAATGCGGGATCGCCGCCCGGCTCATGTAGAACGCGCCGTAGAGATGCACCTTCAGCACCGCGTCGAATTCCTCCGGCGTCATGCGGTGGAAGATGGTGTCGCGCAAGATGCCGGCGTTGTTCACCACGATGTCGATCTTGCCGAAGCGGTCGATCGCGGTCTGGACGATGCGTTGGGCGCTGTCCCACCCGGCGACGCTGTCGCCGTTGGCCACCGCCTGGCCCTGGCCGTGCAGCGCCTCGATCTCGCGCACCACCTGCTGTGCGGGGGTGTCGTCATGCCCCTGCCCGTCCAGCCCGGCGCCGACATCGTTCACCACCACCATGGCGCCGTTCTCGGCCATCACCATGGCGATCGCCCGGCCGATGCCGCGCCCGGCGCCGCTCACCACCGCCACCTTGCCTTCGAGCATCTTCTTGGCCATGTCCGGTTTCTCCCGTTTTTTCTAGCGTTGGCTGCGCAGCAGTTCGTCCATCACCCGTTCCAGCTGGTCCAGCGTGTTGCAACTGGTCGCCTGGTGGCAATAGGGCTGGTAGCGCGGCATGTCGGAATCGCCGGTGCCCCACAGCGAGCGCGGCTCCGGATTGAGCCAGATCACCCGGCTGGCGCGCGCGAAAATCGCCTGCATCAGGTCAACGCGCGGCTCATTGCGATTGCCGCGCGCATCGCCGAGCACGATCACCGTGGTGTCGCGGGTGATGGCACCAAGTGCGAGATCGGCGAACGCCGCCAGCGAACGGCCGTAATCCGAGGAGCCGAAGCCGGCCGCCTGCATCACGCGCTCGGCCGCCTGATCGATGTCGTGGCGGGCCAGCAGGTCGCTGACCTCGACCGTGGTGTTGGAGAACGCGAAAGAGCGGATGCCGGCCAGCACATCGGCCAGCGCATAGATGAACATCAGCAGGAAATGCGCCACCGGCGCCACCGAGCCGGACACGTCGCACAGCACCATCACCCGCGGCTTGTCGATCCGGGTGCGTTTCCACACCGTGCGGAACGGCACCCCGTCGTGGCCCATGTTGCGCCGCAGCGTGCGCCGCGCATCCAGCACCCCGCGCCGCGCCTGCCAGCGCCGGCGGCTGTAGCGGGTGGCGATCTTGCGGGCGATCTCGCGGATCAGCGCCCGCATCCGCACCACGTCGCGCCGGTCCATCGCCGACAGCCGCACCCGCCGCAGCGCCTGCTCGCGGATTTCCCGGCTGGTGCCGGCGGCGAACAGCGCCAGTTGCCGCTCCATATAGCCGCGCGCCTGGGCGCCGAGTGCGGTGCGCGCCTGCTCCAGCCGGTCGGCCAGTTCGGCCTCCCCGGCCGCCCGCCGCGCGGTGATCTCGCGCTCCAGCGCCGGCAGGCCCATGCGGTCCAGCATGCGGCGGGCGAACAGGTTGGTCTGGGTGAACAGCGTAATTCCTGAGGCACCGATGCCCTCGGCGGCCGCCTCCATGGCGATCGCCAGCCCGGCGGCGTCGCCAGCCAGCAGCTGTTGCGCCAGATCGGGCAGATCGTGGCGCTCGGCGGGCGCGTCCTGCATCTCCGGTGCGTCGCGCTGGAAGTAGCGGTCGAAGGTGGTCTCGAAAATCTGTTTTTCCGCCAGTGACTTGGCCAGCGACAGGGTCAGCGCATCGCGCAGCACCTGGCGGTCGGCGAACCCCACCGCCTCGGCGGCGGCGAGCGCATCCAGCGTCTCGGCGGACGAGATGCGCACCCCGGCGCCGCGGGCTGCGCGCAGCAGGCGAAGCAGCGCTTCCGGCATGGCTACAGCCCGGCCTCGCGGCGCGCCTGCTCGGTGAAGGCGCCGACTGATTTGGCCGCGAGTTGCATGTCGACCTCGAATTTCATCAACACATTCAACGTCTCGTGCACCACCGCCGGCTCCAGCCTGGTGGCGTTCAGCAGCAGCAGCGCCCGCGCCCAGTCGATCGTCTCGCTGACCGAGGGCAGCTTGCGCAAATCCAGCCCGCGCAACTGCTGCACGAAGCTGACCATCTGCCGGCGCAGGCTGTCGCGGATACCGGGGATGCGGGCATCGACGATCCGCTCCTCCAGCTTCGCATCCGGGAAGCCGATATGCAGATGCAGGCAGCGGCGCTTCATCGCGTCGCCGAGATCGCGGGTGGCGTTGGAGGTCAGCAGCACGATCGGCGGCACCACGGCGTGCACGGTGCCGATCTCCGGGATGGTAACCTGATGATCGGAAAGGATTTCCAGCAGGAACGCCTCGAACTCCTCATCCGCCTTGGCGATCTCGTCGATCAGCAGCACGCAGCCCTGCGGCTCCTGCAACGCGCGCAGCAGCGGGCGCGGTTCCAGGAAGCGCTCGGAGAAGAAGATGTCATCGACCAGATGCAGCTTCTCCAGCGAATCGTGCAGGCTGGCGGTGTCGCGCAGCGTCTCGCCGAGCTTGTCCTTCAGAATCTGGGTGTAGAGCAGCTGCTTGCCGTATTTCCATTCATACAGCGCCTTCGACTCATCGAGCCCGTCATAGCATTGCATGCGGATCAGCGGCAGTTTCAGGTAGCCGGCGGTGGCCTTGGCGAGTTCGGTCTTGCCGACGCCGGCCGGGCCTTCCACCAGGATCGGCTTCTGCAACCGCATCGCCAAAAACACCGCGGTGGCGATCTGGCGCGAGGCGATGTAGCCGGTGCTGGCCAGCCCGGTTTCGACGCTGTCGATGGACGGGATCTGCTGGGCGATGTCGATGGTCACGCGGCGTGGTTCGCTTTCATTTTTTGACACCAAGCGGCAGGTTTTCGACGCTATGCATTCGAATGCAGAACCCGGTCCAGGCGCGTCCGGGCGGCAGAATATTCCTCGGCCAGCCGATCCACCAGGGTTGCCACCTTCGGGCAGTCGGCGATGTTGCCCACCCCCTGCCCGGCGCCCCAGATCTGCGACCAGGCTTTCGGTTTCTCGCGCTTGTGCCCGGCGACATAGCTGCGGCCGGCTTCCGGCGGCGGCAGGGCGGCCGGGTCCAGCCCGGCGGCGGCGATGCTGCGGCTGAGATAGTTGCCATGCACCCCGGAGAACAGGTTGGTGTAGGTCACCTCCCTCGCACCGGAGGCGACGATCATCGCCTTGTAGTCGGGCAGCGCGTTGGCCTCCTCGGTGGCGATGAAGCGGGTGCCCATATAGACCATGTCGGCCCCCATCGCCTGCGCCGCCAGAATGTCGGAGCCGCTGGTGATCGCACCGGCCAGCACGATGGTGCCGTGGAAGAACCGGCGCACCTCGGCCAATAGCGCGAACGGGCTGGTGGCGCCGCCGTGGCCGCCGGCGCCGGCGCAGACCAGGATCAGGCCGTCGACCCCCATCTCGGCGGCTTTTTCGGCATGGCGCAGGGTGATGACGTCGTGGAACACCAGGCCGCCGTAGGAATGCGCCGCCTGCACCACCTCGCCAGGCGCCTGCAGGCTGGTCAGCAGCAACGGCACCTTGTGGCGCACGCAGGTCTCGGTGTCGCCGGCCAACCGGTCGTTGGAGCGATGGCAGATCAGGTTGACGCCGTAGGGCGGTGGGTTGCCGTCGAAGCCGTCCTCGATGCGCTGCAGCCAGACCTCGAATTCTGCCTGCGGCCTGGCGTTCAGCGCCGGGAACGAGCCGAGGATGCCGGCGCGGCATTCGGCGACCACCAATTCGGTGCCCGAGACGATGAACATTGGCGAGGCGATCACCGGCAGGCGCAGGCTGCGGAAAATCTCCGGGACCGCCATCACGCGCCCCGCTGGCCGATGACGCGGCTGATCACCGGCCAGTATAGCGCGCCGTCGCCGTTGGTGATCGCGCGGCGCAGGATAGAGGCCGCCAGTTCCGCGCCGGGCAGCGCCATGCCGGCCTCGGCGGCGAGGTCGAGCGCGTAGCCGATATCCTTCAGCGCGTATTCGGTGGAGAACGCCCGCTCGGGGAACACGCCCGGCAGCACCGCTTTCATGCCGTGGTTGCGCAGCGCGAAGCTGTCGGCCGAGCCCTTGGTCAGCGTCTCGAACAGCAGCTTTGCATCCATGCCGGCGGCGCGGGCGACGGCGATCGCCTCGGACAGCGCCACCACGGTTTGCACCAGCACCATATTGTTCATGATCTTGGTGATCTGGCCGCTGCCGACCGGGCCGCATTGCGTCACCTCGCTGGCGCAGCAGGCCAGCAGCGGGCGGAGGGCGGCGAACACCGCGTCATCGGCGCCGACCATGATGGACAGCGTGCCATCCTCGGCCGCCTGCCTGGTGCGGGCGATCGGCGCATCGGCGAACACCGCACCCCTGGCAGCGAACTCGGCGTGCAACGCGCGGGCCAGCGCCACCGGCGAGGTGCCGCAATCCACCACCGTCTGGCCGGGCCGGGTCGCCGCCACCAGCCCCTCTGGCCCACGGCACACCGCCTCGACATGCTTGCCGCTGGGCAGGGAGAGGAAGATCACATCGGCCGTGGCGGCCAGCGCCGCCAGGCTTTCCGCCGCCGCCACGCCCTCGGCCGCCAGCCTTGCCAGCGGTTCGGCCGCGCGGTCAAACGCGGTGACCTTCGCACCGCTCTTGCGCGCCAGGTTGCGGCACATCGGCTCGCCCATCACGCCCAGCCCGACAAATCCGATTTGCATGATCTCAGCGCGCCCCTGTCGGCAGTTGGTTGAACGGCTTGTCCTTGTCCACCCGGATATCGGCGGGCAGACCGAGCACGCGCTCGGCGATGATGTTGCGCAGAATCTCGTCGGTGCCGCCGGCAATGCGCAGGCCGGGCGAGAACAGCAGCGCCTCCTGGAACAGCGCATGCAACGGCGCCAGCGCCGGGTCCATCAGCACCCCGGCCGGCCCGAGCAGGTCCAGCCCGTAGCTGGCGATATCCTGCAATTTCGACGCATTGACCAGCTTGGCGATCGAGGATTCCGGGCCAGGCGTCTGGCCGCGCGACAGCGCCGTCATGGTGCGGAACCGGCTGAACTTCAGCCCCTGGCTGCGGCAATGCCATTCGGCGATCCGCTCCCGCACCGCCTTGTCGGCCAGCGCCGGCGCACCATCGACCTCCACCATGCGGGCCAGGGTCAGCAAATCCTCCACGTCCGGCCGCGGCACTTCGCCCACTGCCAGCCGCTCATTCATCAGCGTGGTCAGCGACACCCGCCAGCCCTGCCCCACGGCACCCAGCCGCTGGCTGTCCGGAATGCGCACATCGGTGAAGAACACCTCGTTGAAATGCGCCGCCCCCGACACCTGTTTGATCGGCCGCGTCTCCACCCCCGGTGACCTCATGTCGAGAAAATAGAACGTCAGCCCGGCATGCTTGGGCACGTTGGGATCGCTGCGGGTGACGATGATGCCGAAATCGGCGAAATGCGCGCCGGAGGTCCAGATCTTCTGGCCATTGATGACCCAATCGTCCCCATCCCGCTCCGCCCGGGTGCGCAACCCCGCGACATCAGAGCCGCCGGCCGGCTCGGAGAACAACTGGCACCACACCTCCTCGCCACGCAAAGCCGGCGCCACATGGCGCTGCAACTGCTCGGGCTTGGCGTACGCCATCATGGTCGGGATGCACATGCCGAGCCCGATCTCGAACACCCCACGCGGCGCGGCGTAGGCCTCCTCCTCCTGGTTGTAGATCACCTGGAACATCGGCCCCATCTCGCGGCCACCCCACGCCTTGGGCCAGGTGATCGCCGCCAGCCCGGCCGCCGCCTTGCGCGCCTGCCAGTGCTTGGCCCGCGCGATGAAGGCCGCATCCACCGGCTCGGCCCGCGAGGTCGGACGCGCGCCGGCCTTGGGCGTGGCGTTGGCGGCGAGAAAGCCGCGAACCTCGGCGCGGAAGGCGGCCTCTTCAGGTGTGTCGTCGAAGTCCATCGGATCACTCCAGGAAAGGAAGCAGTTCTTTTTTGAAAAAAAGAACCAAAAAACTTTTTTTATCCGCCTTGCAACAATGGAGCGCAGGAAACTGCATACACTCCAATGGATAGAAAGTTTTTTTGCTTCTTTTTGTTCACAAAAAGAAGATCTTTCTTACGCCGCATTGCGCGCCTCCAACTCACTCACCACACGCTGCTTCCACACTCCAGCACTCCCGAGGCACAGCCCGAGCAGTTTGGCGCGGCGGTAGAACAGGTGGCAATCGGCGGCCCAGGTGAAGCCCATGCCGCCGTGGGTTTGGATGTTTTCCTTGGCGGCGAGGTGGAATGCCTCAGTGGCCGAGACGCGGGCGGTGGCGGCGGCCAGTGGCAGTTCGGCGGCGTCGGTGGCCAGTGCCCAGCAGCCGTAATAGGCGTTGGAGCGGGCGAGTTCGTTGGCGACGTAGACGTCCGCCAGCTTGTGCTTGATGGCCTGGAACGAGCCGATCGGCCGGCCGAAGGCGTAGCGCTCCTTCGCGAAGGCGACTGCCATGTCCAGGCAGGCGGTGGCGCCGCCGAGTTGCTCGAAGGCGAGCAGCACCGCGGCGCCGTTCAGCACCCGGTGCAGGTCGGCGTTGGGCAGGGCTTCGGCGGGCGCGCGGTCGAGGGTGATGCGGGCCTGGTTGCGGGTGGGGTCGAGTGTGGCCAGCGTCTCGCTTGTGACGCCGGGGCCGTGGAGGTCGACCAGCGTCAGCACGGTGTCGCCGGTCGTGCTGCGCGCCGCGACCACGGCGAGATCGGCGATGCCGCCATCCGGCACCGGGAGTTTGACGCCGGTCAGGCGGCCGGCTTCGAAGCGGGTGGTGAGGTGGGAGGTCGTCGGGTTGCCCGGGCCTTCCGCCCAGGCCAGCGTGCCGATTGCCTCGCCGGCGGCCAGCTTCGGCAGCCAGGCGGCGCGCTGTTCGGGGCTGCCGCACAGCCTGATCGCCTCGGCGGCGAGGTAGATCGAGGAGGAGAACGGCACCGGGGCGACGGCGCGGCCGATTTCCTCGGCCAGCACGCACAGCGCCTCGTGGCCCAGCCCGGCGCCGCCGTATTGCTCGGGGATGGCGGCGCCCAGCCAGCCCAGCTCGGTGATGCCGCGCCACAGGGCGGCGTCGTACGGGGCGGCACCCTCCAGCACCGCGCGCACCTGCTTCGGGGCGCACTGGTCGGCCAGGAAGCGCCGGGCCTGGTCGCGCAGCTGGTTCGATTGGTCGGAGAAATCGAAGTTCATACTCGTTCCGCCCTTGTCCGGCCATGCTCGCGCTCAGGGTAGACTCATCCCGGCGGCAAGGCCAAACTCCCGGCCCACCAGCATGCAACGAAAAGGGAACGAACATATGGCTCGTCTGTGCGAAGGACGCGTGGCGATTGTGACGGGCGCAGGGCGCGGCATCGGCCGGGGTTACGCGCTGCTGCTGGCCCAGCATGGCGCCAAGGTGGTGGTGAACGACCTGGGCGGCGCCGCCGACGGCACCGGCAAGGATGAGACCCCGGCGCAGGAGACCGTCCGTGCCATCAAGGAGGCCGGCGGCGAGGCGGTGGTGAACGGCGAGAACGTCGCCGATTTCCTCGGCGCCAAGCGGATGATCGAGCAGGCGATCGACACCTTCGGCACGCTGGACGTGCTGGTGAACAATGCCGGCATCCTGCGCGACCGCGTGCTGGCCAACATGATGGAGGAGGAATGGGATGCGGTAATCAACGTGCATCTCAAGGGCACCTTCTCGCCGGCCCGCCATGCCGCCGCCTACTGGCGCAACAAGAGCAAGGAGATCAATGGGCCGGTGCATGCGCGGATGATCAACACCAGCTCGGTGTCGGGCATCTACGGCAACACCGGGCAGACCAATTACGGCGCCGCCAAGGCCGGCATCGCGGCGTTCACGGTGATCGCGGCGCGCGAGTTGAAGCGCTACGGCGTCACCTGCAACGCCATCGCACCGCTGGCGCTGACCCGCATGACGGTGGGGCTGCGCGAG
The DNA here is from genome assembly GCA_041691815.1 of Rhodospirillales bacterium. Classification (GTDB taxonomy): domain Bacteria; phylum Pseudomonadota; class Alphaproteobacteria; order Acetobacterales; family Acetobacteraceae; genus 70-18. Next base: position 10,248 of record JBEPTZ010000039.1, read on the forward strand.
TTGAACGAGCAGGAGAAGCAGGCGCGCGACCCGAATAACGTGGCGCCGCCGGTGGTGTGGCTGGCCAGCCGTGAGTCCGACGATTTCACCGGGCGGATTGTGGAATCCGGCGGCGGGCTGCTGGCGATCGCCGAGGGCTGGCATCGCGGGCCGGTGGGTGAGCCGAATGCCGATCCCTCGAAGCTCGGCCCGACGATGATGGATTTGCAGAAGCGGGCGCGGCTGAATGCGGCGATGAACGGCAAGGACTTCGATTGAACCCTGACCCCGGCAGGATGAGCGGCGGCATGCACCCTGGCGTGCATGCCGCCGATCGGCCCGATGACGCGGCGGTGATCGAGGCCGATACCGGCGCGGTGCTGACTTGGCGGCAGCTTGATGACCGCTCCAACCAGTTGGCGCAACTGCTGTATGCGCGCGGGCTGCGGCGTGGCGACCATATCGCGCTGTTCATGGAAAACCATCTGCGCTACAGCGAAGTGGTCTGGGCGGCGCTGCGCAGCGGGCTGTATATCACCGCGGTCAATCGTTACCTGACCGCTGGTGAGGCGGCCTATGTTGTCAATGACAGCGGCGCCAGGGCGCTGATCACCTCGCTGGCCCGCGCCGAGGTGGCGGCGGCGCTGGGCGAGGCGATTCCGGGCTGCGGCATCCGGCTGATGATCGATGGCGTGATCCCTGGCTGGGAGCGGTATGAGGCGGCGATTGCGGCGCATCCGGCGGCGGCGCTGGCCGAGCCTTGGTCCGGCGACACCATGCTGTACAGTTCCGGCACCACTGGGCGGCCGAAGGGGATCAAGCGGGCGCTGGCCGAGTTGCCGATTGATCGGCATTTCCGCGCGCTTGAGAGTTATAAGGGCTACGGCTTCCATCCCGGCATGGTCTACCTGTCGCCGGCGCCGCTGTACCATGCAGCGCCTTTGGCCTATACCATCGCCACCCAACGGTTCGGCGGCACCGTGGTGATGATGCGGCACTTCGACGCGGTGGAGGCGCTGCGGCTGATCGAGCGGTATCGTGTCACCCACAGCCAGTGGGTGCCGACGATGTTCGTGCGGATGCTGAAGCTGGCGCCGGAGGAGCGCGCCGGTTTCGACCTGTCGAGCCATGTCTGCGCCATCCACGCCGCCGCCCCCTGCCCGGTGGAGGTCAAGCGGCGGATGATCGAATGGTGGGGGCCGATCCTGCAGGAGTATTACGCCGGCACCGAATCGAACGGCATCACCCGCATCACCAGCGAGGAATGGCTGGCGCGCCCCGGCTCGGTGGGGCAGGCCAAGCTCGGCATATTGCATATCTGCGACGATGACGGCGCCGAGTTGCCCGCTGGGGAGCCCGGCCTGATCTATTTCGAGCGCGACGCGTTGCCGTTTGCTTACCATAACGACCCCGGCAAGACCGCGCGGGCGCTGCATCCACGCCATAAGACCTGGTCGACGCTCGGCGATATCGGCTACGCCGACGCCGATGGCTACCTGTTTCTCACCGACCGCCGCGCCTTCATGATCATCTCCGGCGGTGTCAACATCTACCCGCAGGCGATCGAGGACGCGCTGATCCTGCACCCGGCGGTGCGCGACGTGGCGGTGATCGGGGTGCCGAGCCCCGATCTCGGCGAGGAAGTGAAGGCGGTGGTGGAACTGGCGGACGGCGAGGATGCCTCGCCCGCCCAGGCCGAGGCGCTGACCGAATTCCTGCGCCAGCACGTCGCCCGCTACATGGTGCCGAAATCCATCGACTTCATCGACCAGCTTCCCCGCCTGCCCACCGGCAAGCTCTACAAGCAGGCGTTGCGCGAACGCTACCAAACCCCGCCCTAACGCCAGGAGACGCATAGATGGCAGACCCGAAACGGCCCCGGCCGATGCCGACGCCAGAAACCAGGCACTTCTGGGATGGCACCCGCGCCGGCGAAATCCGCCTGCAGCGCTGCGACGCCTGCGCCAAGGTATATTTCCCGCCGCGCCCGTTCTGCCCAGGTTGCGCCAGCCGCGCGGTCAGCGTGTTCAAGGCCAGCGGGCGGGGCCGGTTGTACAGCTACGTCATCAACCACCGCCCCGCTCCCGGCTTCACCGGTGAATACGCCATCGCCGTGGTGGAACTCGACGAAGGGCCGCGGCTGATGAGCAACATCACCGGCTGCCCGCAGACCCCCGAGGCGCTGGTGCTGGACATGCCGCTGGAAGTCACCTTCGAGAAGATCGACGACGAGATCAGCCTGCCGCTGTTCCGCCCCGTGCAAGGATGAGCCCGATGAAACCCGGAAGTGTTGCCGTCGTCGGCGCCGCCGAGACCACCCGCCTCGGCTCCATCCCCGATATGTCCAACATCCAGCTGCACGCCGACGCCGCCCTCAACGCGCTGGCCGATTGCGGCCTCACGCTGAAGGACATCGATGGCGTCGCCTGCGCCGGCGAGGTGCCGACCAATATCGCGCACTACCTCGGCATCACGCCGCACTGGATCGACGGCACCGCGGTGGGCGGCTGCTCGTTCATGATCCATGTGCGCCACGCCGCCGCCGCCATCTCGGCCGGGCTGTGCAAAACGGTGCTGATCACCCACGGCGAGGCCGGCAAATCACGCATCGGCATCAACCGCCCGCCGCCGCCGCCCGCCAGCCTGATCGGCCAGTTCGAGCTGCCCTACGGCACCTTCGGCCCGCCGACGATGTTCACCATCCCGGTGCTGCGCTACATGAAAGAGCGCGGGCTGACCCATGAACAGCTCGCCATGGTCGCCGTCATCCAGCGCGAATGGGCGGCGATGAACCCCCGCGCCGCGTTCCGCGACAAGGTGAGCGTGGACGACGTGCTGAACTCCCGCATGATCGCCTACCCGTTCCGCCTGCTGCAATGCTGCCTGGTGACCGACGGCGGTGGCGCGCTGATCCTCGCCTCCGCCGATCGCGCCCGCGATTTCCCCACCAAACCGGTCTACATCCTCGGCACCGGCGAAAGTGCGGAAACCCCGATGATCAGCCAGATGGAGGATTTCACCTCGTCCCGCGCCTTCCGCGTCGCCGGCCCCGAAGCGTTCCGCAGCGCCGGCATCGCCCACAAGGACGTCGACCACCTGATGATCTACGACGCCTTCGCGCATCTGCCGATCTACGGCCTGGAAGACCTCGGCTTCGTCGGCCGTGGCGAGGCCGCACAGTTCATCTGGGAACGCAACACCGCACCGGGAGGCAGGCTGCCGATGAACACCAACGGCGGCGGCCTGTCCTACACCCACACCGGTATGTACGGCATGTTCGCGCTGCAGGAGAGCGTGCGCCAGATGCGCGGCACCGCACCGGCGCAGGTGCAGGGCGCGAAAATCTCGGTCTGCCACGGCGTCGGCGGCATGTTCGCGGCCAGCGGCACGATCATCTTCGGCAATCAGCAGCCGTAGCAAGGAAGCAGCGCTTTTTTGAAAAAAAGCGCGCAAAAAACTTCATCCCCTGGAGTCTCGGACCGTGGTCCGGACTCCAGGGGATGAAAAGTTTTTTTGCTTCTTTTTGTTCACAAAAAGAAGACTTCCTACTCTCCCCACCGGGGCACCGCACATGCCACCGCCGGCCCGCCCGCCGCAGTGGGCGTCGCCGAAAACCGCGGTGCGGCCGCCGGCTGCACCAGGCCATTTCGTTCGACGAACGCCCGCCGCGCCACGTTATGCGGGTGCGTCACCGCCTCCCCCAGCCCGAGCACCGGCGCCACGCAGGCATCGCTGCCGTCGAACAGCGCCACCCATTCGTCGCGCGTGCGGGTGCGAAACACCGCCGCCAGCCGACACTTCAAGTCCGGCCACGCCGCCGGATCGCGCTGGGCATCGAACGCCGCATCCTGCAGCCCGGCGATACGCCGCAGTTCGGCATAGAATTGCGGCTCGATCGCCCCCACCGCGATGTGCCTGCCATCGGCGCATTCATAGGTGGCGTAGAAATGCGCCCCGCCATCGAGCATGTTCGTCGCCCGCCGATCCTGCCACGCCCCCGCCGCGCGCATCGAATGAAACAGCGCCAGCATATTCGCCACGCAGTCGCTGATCGCGCAGTCCACCACCTGCCCCGGCCCGCCGGCCCGCACCGCCAGCACTGCCGCCAGCATCCCCATCGCCAGATACAGCGCCCCGCCGCCGTAATCCCCCACCAGATTGAGCGGCGGCACCGGCCCCTCGGCACTCCCGATCGCCCCCAGCGCGCCGGCAATGGCGATATAATTGATGTCGTGCCCGGCGGTCGCCGCCAGCGGCCCGTGCTGCCCCCAGCCGGTCATCCGGCCATACACCAGCCGAGGATTGCGCCCCAGCACCACGTCCGGCCCCAGCCCCAGGCGCTCCATCACCCCCGGCCGAAACCCCTCGATCAGCGCCTCGGCGCCGTCCAGCAGCGCCAGCGCCAGCGCCAGATCGCCTGGCCGCTTCAAATCCAGCGCCACCACCCGCCGCCCGCGCCGCGTGATGTCATGCGGTCGCGCCGGCTCGCCGGGACGCTCCACCCGCACCACATCGGCGCCCATATCCGCCAGCAGCATCGCCGCGAACGGCCCCGGCCCGATGCCGGCAAACTCCACCACCCGCAGCCCGGCCAGCGGTCCGCTCATCCCACCGAATCCCGCGCCGGCCCCACCAACGACGCGCCGCCATCCACCAGGATCGTCTGACCGGTGATGAACCGCGCCTGGTCCGACAGCAGAAACCGCGCCGCCTGCCCGATATCCCAGCCGGTCCCCTCCACCCCCAGCACCGAGGCCTTGGCCCGCTGCGCCCGCGCCTTCTCGCTCATCCCGCGCGCATAGACCATCGGCGTATACATCGGCCCCGGCGCGATGCAGTTCGCCCGTATCCCCTCCGGCCCATGGTCCACCGCCAGCGCCCTGGTCAGCGCGATCACCGCGCCCTTCGACACCGTGTAGGCGGTCAGCCCGCGCGGCCGGATCGCCGAGATCGACGAGATGTTGACGATCGCCCCGCCGCCGCCCCGCCGCATCGCCGGAATGGCGTATTTGCAGGCCAGGAACATGCTCTCCACGTTCACCTGCATCACCCGCCGCCAGTTCGCCTCGGTCTCGTCCACCACATTGCCGCGGCTGCCGATACCGACGTTATTATCCAGACAATCCAGCCGCCCCCAGCGCCGCACCGCCTCGGCCACCATCGCCTCGCACTGCGCCGCCTCGGTGACATCGAAACTGGCCGCGGCCGCCGTGCCGCCCTCGGCCGCGATCATCGCCACCGTCCGCTCGGCCAGCGCCAACTCCCGATCCACCACCAGCACCTGCGCCCCGGCCCGCGCCAGCAAAATGCAGGCCGCCCGCCCGTTGCCGATCCCCTCCCCGGCCGCGCCGCCGCCGGTAACGATCGCCACCCGCCCGCCAAGCCCCCATTCATCCATCAGCCGCGATCCTTCAGCACCCGCCGCGCAATCGCCATCCGATGCACCTCCGACGGTCCCTCATAGACCCGCATCGTCCGCACCTTCTGCGCCATCAACTGCAGCGGCAACTCCTTGGTCACCCCCATCGCGCCGTAGGCCTGCATCGCGTGGTCGATCACGTCCTGCGCCATCTCGGTGGCAAACACCTTGATCATCGAGGCCTCGGTGCGCACGTCCAACCCGGCATCCTGCTTGGCCGCCGCGTCCATCACCATCAGCCGGCAGGCATGAATCCGCGTCGCCGCGTCCGCCACCCACCACTGCACCGCCTGCCGATCCGCCAGCCGTGCCCCGAACGTCACCCGCTGCCTGGCGTGCTCGCACAGCATATCCAGCGCCCGCACCGCCATCCCGGTGCACCAGGCCCCCATCTGCAGCCGCCGGATCGTCAGCCGCAACTGCATCGGCGCGAACCCCGCCCCCTCGCGGCCCAGCATCTGGCTCGCCGGCACCCGGCAATCCTCGAACACCACCTCATAGGTCCGCTGCCCCCCGAGCATCTGGATTTCCCGCTCGACGATGAACCCCTTGGTGCCGCGCTCGACGATAAACGCGCTCACCCCCTCATGCCGCTTCCCCTCCCCGGTCCGCGCCATCACAATCGTGAAATCCGCATACGACACCCGGCTGATCCAGATCTTGCGCCCGTTGATTACCCAGTCCCCCCCATCCCGCACCGCCCGCGTCGTCATCCCCGCCGGATCGCCGCCCGCCCCCGGCTCGGAAATCGCGATTGCCGACTTCGCCGTGCCATCCGCATACGGCACCAGATACTTCGTCCGCTGCGCCTCATCCGCCACCGCCATCAGCATGTGCAAGTTCGGCGAATCCGGCGGAAAGATGAACGGCACACAGGTCTTGCCCAACTCCTCGTTCACCGCCATCAGCGCCACCACCGGCAGATTGGCCCCGCCCAGCGCCTCGGGCACATCCAACCCCCACAGCCCCAACTCCTTGCACCTGGCAAACAGCGGCGCCTCCTCCGCCTCGGTCAGCGCCACCTTGCCGCCGCCGGCCTCGCGCGCCATCACCGCCCGCTCCAACGGCCGCAACTCCTGCGTGACGAACTTCGCCACCAGTTCCTGCAGCATCCTGTGCTCTTCGGCCAACTCGAACATCGCGTTTCCCCTATCGCAGGCAAGCAGTTCTTTTTTGAAAAAAAGAACCAAAAAACGTCATCCGCCTTGCAACAGTGGAGTGGCGGAGACTCCTTACACTCCAACGGATAAAAAGTTTTTTTGCTTCTTTTTGTTCACAAAAAGAAGACCTTCCTCACGCCTTCCGTCGACTATCCCGCAAATTCCACGCAATCCCGCTCATGATAATCGCCGCCCCCAGCAGAATCACCGGATCGAACCGCTCGCCGTACAGCACCATCCCCACCGTCGCGATCACCGGGATGCGCATGAAGTCGATCGGCACCACCAGTGTCGCGTCACCGTAGCGGAACGCGTTGGTCAGGCACACATGCGCCAGGAGCCCCGCCAGGCACAGCGCCAGCAGCGCCGGCGCCTCGCTCCAGGCCAACTTGTCGCCGAACCACAGCGATCCCCCGGTCGCCACGTTCACCGCCAGATACATCGGCAACTGCATCAGGTTCATCCACATCATGATCGTCAGCACTGAGTTGCTGCCGGTCAGGAACTTCGTCGTGGTCAACTGCACCCCGAAGCACGCCGCCGCCCCCAGCACGATCAGCGCCGCCGGCTGGAACGTCCCCACCCCCGGCTGCAAAATCACCATCACGCCGACGAACCCCAGCACCACCGCCCCCAGCCGCGCCACCGTCAGCCGCTCGCCGAGGAACACCGCCGCCAGGATGGTCGTCCACGCCGGCGAGGTGAATTCCAGCGAAAACACCGTCGCCAGCGGCAGCACCGTCACGCCATACGCCCACGCCGTCTGCCCGCCGAAATGGAACACGTTGCGCAGCAGGTGAATCCGCAGCGGAAACGGCCCCGCCACCGGCGCCCGCCGCGCCAGCGCGTAGCCGCCCAGCACCACGATGCCGCCCAGGTTGCGGATCGCCAGTATCTCGTAGACGTTCAGCCCATGCGCCAGCGCGCGGATCGCCACCGCCAGCGTCGAGAACGACACCAGCGCGCCCACCATCCACATCACCACGCGCTTGATGTCCCGCATCGGCCACTCCCATCAGGTGGCCACGCAACCAGTCGCCCGAAGGCAAGTCAACGCGGGCCGCTGCCTATCTGATGCGCGCCCGCCAGGTCGCCAGGATGCGCCGCGCCAGCGCCTGGTAATCACCGTCGAAATGATGCCCGCCGGTGGTGCGGATCACATCCGCCTCGCCGCCCGCCAGCCCCGGACAGGCCGAATCCGGCGCGTCGCTGTCACCATAGAAGCATTGCACCAGCGCCGCCGGCACCTTGGCCAGTTCCGGCACGATCGGCAGCGCCGTCGAGCTCGGCCCCGCTCCCAGCCAGCCCACCACCCGGATTTCGAAATCCGCCGCCTTGGACAGCGCCAGCAGCGAGATCAGCGACACCTTGGCCTGCTGCTTCGCCGGCAGCCTGGTGTAGACGAACGGCAGCACATCGGCGCCGAACGAGTAGCCGATCAGCGCCACATGCTTCGCACCCCACTTGGCCTCATAGCTGCGCATGATCCGCGCCACGTCCTTCGCGGTGCGATCGGGTGTCTGCGCGCCCCAGAAATACCGCAGGCTGTCCAGCCCGATCACGTTGATGCCGTCTTTCTGCAGCACCTCGCCGATCCGCTTGTCGATGTCCCGCCAGCCGCCGTCGCCGGCCAGCACGATCGCCAGCATGTCGGTGGGTGCGGCCGCCTTCAGCTCCACCAGCGGCAGGTCGGCGACACTCTCGCCGCCACCGCCCAGCGGCGCCAGATGCGGCGCCACCAGCGCCGCCAGCATCGCACCGGCCGACGGCCCCCCTGGCGAAGGTCGGGCCGCCACCGCATCGATCTCCGGCGCCAACCCGGTCGCCGCCACCGCATCGCGCCCCGCCTGCGGCCAGTCCGGCGTCGCGCCGACCGTCCAGAAGCCTTCCAGCTTCTTCGCACCCGCCCCGCAGCCGTTCGCCGCCAGCGCCGCGCTGTCCATCGGGTCGAGGCTCACCGCCCCGGCCATCGAATTCGGCGGCGCCAGCGCCATCACCCGCTCGGCCAGCATTCCGCCCGCGCCGATGCCGGCCAGAATCGCGGTGTGATAGCGCGCGGTGCCCTGCTGGCGCTGCACCTCGCGCGCCAGCGATTCCGAATCGCCATCCATCAGATGGCACGGCTTCCCCTGCACCGCCGCCAGGTACGGCCCGCTGTCCACACCCTCGACGAACACACCCAGCTTGCGCAACGCCTCCGCCGCCACAGCATCCTCGCTGCCCCAGGCATCGCCGGCCGAGAACAGGATCACGAAATCGCGCATCTCGCCGGTCGGCTGGTAGACATGCAATTTGCCATAGCGGGGCTCGGCATGGGCGGATGAAATGGTGAGCATCAGGACCAGCAGGGTCAGGAGGAGACGCAATGGGACAAATCCACACAGCAAGAGAAAGCAAGGCTTCTTTGTTTGAAAACAAAGAAGCAAAAAAACTTTATCCCAATGCATTGCATCCAACAACCGGCATCACCGGGGAAGGAATATTTACCAGAGCGACACGGAGGAGCGGAGAAAGAAAAAACACCCTTCCCTCTCTTCGCCTCTACGTCTCTTTGTGAACTGCCTTGCTTGATCGGCTCAACAAGCAAGCAAGGCTACAAAGCGACGTAGAGGCGAAGAGAAGCAGCGGAGCACTGTCATCTCCCCAACCCGGGCAATACCAGCTCCCGGATCGAATCCCCCTCCCCGAGGATTGCTGCCAGGCCAAACTCCCCTTCGTCGCTTCCTAGCCCCCTGCCATCAAGCCCCCGCCGACAGCACCGCCACATCGGCCAGCAGCACGAACGGACTCAGCGTCCCACTGGCGGCCAGATACCGCGGCTCCCATTCCGGGCTGAACTTGCTCTTGAACGTCCGCAGCCCACGGAAATTATACACCCGCCCGCCATACCGCCACAGCAGATGCCCGATCCGGTGCCACACCGAGGCCAGCGGCGTCGCCATGATCCCCGACAGCGGCGCCATCCCCAGGCTCAGCGTGGCAAACCCGGCGGCCTTCAGATGCAACGCCAGCCGGGTGAACAGAAACTCCATCGCATACGGCGAGGCATCCGCCACATGCCGCATCACCCCCACCGTCGCCTGGGTGTGCAGGTCGGTGGTCATGAACGACACGAACGCCACCGGCCGGCCGTGCTGGCGCACCAGCATCACCGATTGCGGCGCCAGCCAGGCAGCGTCGAACGCCGCCACCGAGAACTTCTTCTCCCGCGCCTTGTGGCTGGCCAGCCAGGCGTCGCTGATCGCCCGCAACTCCGGCAACGCGCTGTGGCCATCCAGCACCTCGGCCACCAGCCCGTCGCGCTCGCCGCGTTTCAGCGCATAGCGCAGATTCTGCCGCGACGGCCCCACCAGCGCGAACTGGTCGAGTGCGATGGTCGCCTCCTCGCCCAGCTTCATCAGCTTCAGCCCGGCATCCAGATACATCGGCAGGCAATCCGGCCGCACCTGGTAGAACGCCGCCCGCCCGTCATGCCGATGCGCCAGCGCGACAAACTCGGCGATCAGCGCCGGCCACTCGCAGCGCTGCCCCACCGGATCGTACAAGGCCACCCAGGACCGGCCGCGCTTGGCATACATCAGGAACGAGCGCCGACTCGGCGAGAACAGGAACTGCTTGTCGCCCATCAGCGCCAGCATCGCATCGCTGCGCTCCTGTGCCCGCACGATCGCCGCCGCCTCGGCCAGTGCCGCCGCACTCGGCCGCCCGGCCCGCCCGGCGCTCGGCCGCAGCAAGTGCCGCAGGATGAAACCGGCGGTCACCAGCACCGCCGCCAGGGTGGCGCGCAACGCCCGGGGCAGCTTCTCGTCGAACTCGAACTGCCACCAGATATCCGGGCTGTACGGCACCGCGCGGAACGCGAAAAACAGCACCCAGACCGCCAGCGCCATCACCGCCGCCACCGCCATCACCCAGCCCAGCGTCACCTTCTGCTCCAGTAGAGGCGCCTGCCGGCGGAACACGCCGCGGGTGCCCAGCAGCAGCAGCACCAGCCCCAGCAGTACCGTCGCCTCGAAGAACGCCAGCCCCTTGGCCAGCGACAGCGCCAGGCTGGCCACCGCCAGCACCAGCGCCAGCCACCACGCGCCATACAGCCTGAACATCAGCCCGCGCGCGGTGAACAGCAGGAACACCCCGAGCACGCTGGAGGCCAGTTGCGCGCTCTCCACCACCCACAGAGGCAGCACCAGTTGCAGCATCGCCAGCCGCCGCCCGAACGCCGGGGTGGCGCCGGACAGCACCAGCATCATCCCCACCGCGAAGGTGATCACCGCCAGGAACACCGGCGTCAGCACCTTCGGCGCGATCCGCCCCATCAGCCGCGGCACCACCAGCCGCGCCTCGAACCCGGCCAGCAGCACCGCCGAGACGCCGAGCGGCAGCAGGAAATACACCGCCCGATAGGCCAGCAGCGCCGCCACCGCCGCCCCGGCCGGCACCGTGCCGCCCAGCACCAGCAGCAACGCCGCCTCGAATACCCCAAGCCCGCCCGGAGTATGGCCGATCACCCCCAGCAGCAGGGCGGCGGTATACACCGCCATGAAAATCGGCAGCGACACCGCCGACGCCGGCAGCAGCACCCACAGGCTCAGCCCGGCACCCAGCACGTCCAGCCCGACCAGCGCGATCTGCCCCAGCACGAAGCCGGCCGGCGGCACCTCGACGCGCCGGCCGCGCCATCCAACTCCACGCCCGCCCAGCGCCAGCACCGCCAGCGTCGCCGCCAGCCCGGCCACGCCCACCAGTTGCAGTGCCAGCGCCGGCAGGCCGGCCAGTGCCGCCATCGGCCCGGCCGCCAGCAGCAGCCCCAGCCCGCCCCAGGCCACCAGCGCCAACCCGAAGGTGCCGGCGGTCAGCACCATCACCCGCGCCACCGCCACCGGCCCCACCCCGGCGGCGCCATACACCCGGTAGCGCACCGCGCCGCCGGTCAGCGCGCCGAAGCCCAGCGCATTGCCCAGCGCCGAGCCGGCCACGCCGCCGACCAGCAACGCCGACCACGGCAGCTTGACGCCGAGATAGCGCAGCGCCGCCCAGTCGCGCGCCACCAGCCCGACATAGCTCAACCCGGTGGCCAGCACCGCCAGCACCAGCGCCGTCGCCGGCAGGTGGTGCAGCGAGCGCATTACCGCATGATAATCGAGCGAGGCCGAGGCCGCCTGCAGCAGCAGCAGCAGCACGGCGATCGCCAGCGCAGCCCCCAGCGCCGGCGCCGCCCGCCGCAACCGCGGCCGCCACCCGGCACGCACGGCACCGGCGAGGCCGATCCCTTGGCTGTCCATCGTTCAGAGAGGTCCTTCGGGTTCTATGACGCGCATCCGTCGCCTCTGGTCCGCCGATGCGGCGGTCCCGAAGTGTTTGTTTCCGAGGCAAATGTGGCCAAACCCCGGCGGCGCGCAATGGCCCGATGGGTGCCGGTCGTCAACGATCCGATGACACAACCGCCCGCCTCGCCCGGGCCGGCCTGCCCAGGCGGCCTAATCGGTTGTTTTTGAAACCTTCGCCCCCCGTGGCCGCCGGCGAGAAATGTCAAAGACCACCCAAAGCAAGTTACGTTTTGCAATTCAATAGCGGTAACTTACTGAAATAATGGCCGCTTTGTGACAGACTTCACCGCACCTGCGGCATCGCCTGCGGTACGATGGTCTTCACGATCGACGAGTCCAGGGCCTCGTAATCGGCATAGCCGATGGTCTCGTACAGCTCGGCGCGGGTCTGCATGCGGTCGACCATGCGATGGGTGCCGCCATCGCGGGCGATCGCCGCGAACAACTCCTCCTGCGCCTTGGCCGCCACCCGCAGCGAGCTCACCGGCCAGATCACCATCCGGTAGCCCATCTCCTGAAACTCGGCGGCGGTGAAGAACGGGGTGCGGCCGAATTCGGTCATGTTGGCCAGCAGCGGCGCATCCACCCGGCGGGCGAATTCGCGGAACATCTCGGCATTGTTCAGCGCCTCGGGGAAGATCGCATCGGCGCCGGCCTCCAGATACAGCCTGGCGCGCGCCACCGCACCATCCATGCCCTCGCTGGCGGCGGCGTCGGTGCGGGCGATAATATATAAATGTTTCCGTGCCTTGCGCGCCGCCGCTACCTTGGCCGCCATGTCGTGCGCATCGGCCAGCTTCTTGTCGTTGAGGTGGCCGCACTTCTTCGGCAGCAACTGGTCCTCGATATGCACCGCCGCCGCCCCTGCATCCTCGAAACTGCGCACCATGTGCATCACGTTCAGCGCCTCGCCGTAGCCGGTATCGCCATCGACCAGCACCGGCAGGCCGGCGGCGCGGGCCACCTGGCGGATGAAGAAGCACACCTCGTCGACCGTGATGATGCCGACATCCGGCACCCCCATCGAGGCGGTCATCGCCGCGCCCGACAAATAAAGTGAGGAAAATCCGGCCTTTGCCGCCTGCAACGCGGCCATGCCGTTATAGGCGCCAGGGATCTGCACGATGCCGCCGCGGGCGATCAGCGCGCTGAACCGCTCGCCGGGGTGGCCGGTGGGGAGGTCGTCGGCGACGAGATAGGTCATGAAATCAACTCCCTACAGGAAGAACACCACTGAAAGCAGCGCGAAACACGGCAGCAGCAGCGCACATGACCAGATCATGTAGCCGAAGAATCCCGGCATGCGAATGCCGCGATGGGCGGCGATGCTGCGCACCATCAGGTTCGGCGCGTTGCCGATATAGGTCAGCGCGCCGAAAAACACCGCGCCAGCCGAGATCGCCAGCAGGGTGGTGGAAAGCGGGCCGGTCAGCACCACCGGGTCGTTGCCGGCCAACTGGAAGAACACCAGGTAAGTCGGTGCATTATCAAGGAAAGCCGACAACATCCCGGTCAGCCAGAAATACGCCATCGGCTCCGGCGAGCCGTCGGCGCGGGTGATCAGCCGCAGCAGTGGCGCGAACGGGCCGTCGAATCCGGCCGCCAGCATCGCCAACACCGGGGTGATGGTGATGAAGATCGCGGCGAAAAGTTTCGCCACCTCGGCCATCGGTTCCCAGCTGAACAGGTTGCCCTCGCGCACCGCGCGCGGGGTGATGGCGATCGAGATCCCAACCACGCCGAGCATGATGGCAATGGCGACAAGACGTTCTATGCCGATCTTGACGTGCCACAGCACCACGTCGCCGGGATCCCAGATGCCTTGCAGCAGCACGGCTGCCACCACCACCGCCAGCAGCGCGATGTTGGCGCGCCCGAGGATGCGAAATTTCTGTGGTTTGCCAGCGGGATGGTCGGTTTTGCAGAGGTGGCGGTCGAGCAGGTAGAAGGCGGCCAGCAGCGGGGTCGCCAGCAGCAGCATCGGCGCCACCAGATGGGTCAGCGGCCAGGCGAACGGCACCCCCTGCAGGAAGCCGAGATACAGCGGCGGGTCGCCCAAGGGGGTGCTGGCGCCGCCGGCGTTGGCGACCAGAAGAATAAAGAAAACAACCAGATGCACCCGCTTGCGGCGATGCGCGTTGGAGCGCAGCAGCGGATGGATCAGCACCATCGAGACCCCGGTGGTGCCCATGACGCCGGCCAGCAGGGTGCCGATCGCCAGCAGCAGGGTGTTGCCGCCCGGCCGGCCCCACGGCCCGCCTTGCAGCAATATGCCGCCGCCGGCGGTGAACAGCGCCAGCAGCAGCACCAGGAATGGCAGGTATTCGAGCAGGAAAGCGTGCCAGACGAGGTGAAAACCGGCCCCGAATCCGGAAAAAACCACCTCGGCGATGACCAGAGCGAGGGTCCAAAGCGCCATGATCAGGCCCATATGATGGTGCCAGAGGCGCGGTGCCAGCACCGGAAACAGTGCCACGGACAGCAGCACACCGAGGAAAGGTATGCCCCATAACAGTCCCGGAATCATACCTATCTCGGTCGAGGGGTCGGTTGCATGCGGCAACCCCTATAAGTAACTTCACATCGGCGCAACGGAGAATGACCCCAGATGGACATGTCAGGCGAGCGGCGGATTCCCGCGCCCCGCGAAAAGGTATGGGCCGCGCTGAACGACCCGGCGATCCTGAAGGGATCGATCCCCGGCTGCGAGAGCCTGGAAAAACTGTCGGATACCGAACTGAAGGCCACCGCCGCGGTGAAGATCGGCCCGATCGCCGCGCGCTTCACCGGCAAGGTGAACCTGCTCGACCTCGACCCGCCGAACGGCTACCGCATCGAGGGTGAGGGCCAGGGCGGGGTGGCCGGGTTCGCCAAGGGTGGTGCTACGGTGAAACTCGCCGAGGACGGCGCCGGTACGCTGCTGAGCTATGAGGTGAAGGCGCAGGTCGGTGGCAAGATCGCCCAGCTTGGCGCCCGGCTGATCGATGCCAGCGCCAAGCAGATGTCCGATGCGTTCTTCGACCGCTTCGCCGCCGCGGTGGGCGCCGCCGAGGCGCCGGGCGGTGTGGTGGCGGCGCCGGCGCCGGCGGCCTCGGTCAGCGTGCTGGCGATGCTGCCGGGGGCCAGCCTGGGGATTCCGGTGATCGGCTGGATCGGCACGGCGATCTTCGTGCTGATCCTGCTGATGATCCTGTCGGCCTACGTCTAGATGTTGCCGAAAACCGTTGCCGAGACCGCCGCCCTGCTCGCCGCCGGCGGCTATGTGGCGGATACCGCGCTTGCCACCACCGTGCACCTGGCGCTGTCGATGGGCCGGCCGCTGTTCCTGGAGGGCGAGCCCGGCACCGGCAAGACCGAGATCGCCAAGGTGCTGGCCGAGGGGCTCGGCCGGCGGCTGGTGCGGCTGCAATGCTACGATGGGCTCGACCTGTCGGCGGCGGCCTATGAGTGGGACCATGCCAGGCAGTTGATGGCGATCCGCATGGCCGAGGCCAGCGGCGAGGTGAACCGCACCGCACTCGGCAGCGACATCTATGCGCGCGAGTTCCTGCAGGCGCGGCCGCTGCTGTCGGCGATCGACCCCGACCTGCCGCCGGCGGTGCTGCTGATCGACGAGCTGGACCGCGCCGACGAGCCGTTCGAGGCGTTCCTGCTGGAGGTGCTGGCGGATTTCCAGATCACCGTGCCGGAATTCGGCACCATCCACGCCAAGACCCGGCCGGTGGTGGTGCTGACCTCCAACCGCACCCGCGAGGTGCATGACGCAATCCGCAGGCGCTGCCTGTATCACTGGGTGGACTATCCCGACGCCCGGCGCGAGCGGGAAATCCTGGCGCGCAAGGCGCCGGAGGTGGCGCCGCTGCTGGCCGCCGAGATTGTCGCCTTCGTGCAGAAGCTGCGCAGCGCCGATCTGTTCAAGCTGCCCGGCGTCGCCGAGACGATCGACTGGGCGGCCGCACTCACCTATCTCAACCAGAACGAACTGGCGCCAGCCGCGGTAGACGAGACGCTGGGGGTGCTGCTGAAATACCAGGACGATATCGCCCGGATTCGCGGCGCCGAGGCGGCGCGGCTGGTGGCCGAGGCCAAGCTGGCGGCCGCCCCGCTGGTGGCCTGACGGCGATGCTCACGGAAGCCGGGCTCGCGGAAGCCGGCCCGGCCCTGCTCTCCGTCAACATCATGCATTTCGCCCGGCTGCTGCGCCGGGCCGGGCTGCCGGTGGGGCCGTCGGCGATGCTGGCGGCACAAGAGGCGATGACCCTGGTGGAGATCGGCAGCCGCGCCCAGGTGCATGCGGCGTTGCGCGCCACCATGGTGCGCCGGCACGAGCACCAGGAGTTGTTCGACCAGGCGTTTCAGGCGTTCTGGCGCGACCCGGAGGCGACCAAAGCGGCCGCCGCGCTGGGGTTGATGGACGACCAGAAGCAGCGCCCGCCGGAGAAGGCGCCGCCCGGCAGCAGGCGTCTGGCCGAGGCGTTCGACAAGCACGCCGACCCGAACGATCGACCGCCGCCGCCGCGCCATGAGGTGGACGCGGTGCTGACCGTCTCCGAACGCGAGCAGCTGCAGGAGATGGATTTCGAGGCGATGAGTGCGGCCGAGATCGCCCGCGCCAAGGCGGAAATCCGCACCTTGCGGCTGCCGCTCGATCTGCACCGCACCCGCCGCCGGCGGCCCGATCCGCTGGGGCCGCATGCCGACCTGGCGGCGACCATCCGCGCCTCGCGGCGGTTCGGCGGCGAAATTCTGGCGCTGGAACACAACCGCCGGGTGACCCGGCCGCCGCCGTTGGTGGTGCTGTGCGACATCAGCGGCAGCATGGCGCGTTATGCGCAGATATTGCTGCATTTTCTGCACGCGGTGGCGAATGACCGGGAGCGGGTTTCGACCTTCCTGTTCGGCACCAGGCTGTCCAACATCACCCGGCAGTTGCGCTATCGCGACCCGGAGGTGGCGTTCCAGATGGTGGCGCATGCGGTGCCGGACTGGTCTGGCGGCACCCGGATCGGCGAGGCGCTGGCGAATTTCAACCGCAACTGGGCGCGCCGGGTGCTGGGCCAGGGGGCGGTGGTGCTGCTGGTGACCGACGGGCTGGACCGGCCGCGTGAAATGAAGCCGGGCGAGCGGGCCGAGCAGGGGGGTGATCTGGCGGAAAACATGGAACGGCTGCACAAATCGTGCCGGCGGCTGATCTGGTTGAACCCGCTGTTGCGTTGGGACGGTTTCGAACCCAAGTCCCAGGGCATACGCGCGATGCTGCCGCATGTGGACGAATTTCGCCCGGTGCATAACCTGGCCAGCCTGCGCGCGCTGATCGAAACATTGTCGCGGCCATCGACACCGCGGCAGATGGAACAATGGAGGCTAGCGTCATGAGCACATCAACGACCGTTGACCCGAACCAGAGCACCCATGCCGGCGACCCGCTGGCAATGGCCACCGCCTGGCGCGCGGCCGGCGAGGAGGTGGCGCTGGCCACCGTGACCGAGACCTGGGGCAGCAGCCCGGTGCCGCCCGGCAGCCAGCTGGCGGTGACCCGATCGGGCAAGATGGCCGGCTCGGTGTCGGGCGGCTGCATCGAGGGCGCGGTGGCGGCGGCGGCGATGAAGACGCTGGATACCGGCACGCCGCAGCTGATCGACTACGGCATCACCAACGAGCGCGCCTGGGAGGTGGGGCTGGCCTGCGGCGGCACCATGAAGGTGTTCGTGGAGAAGCTGGCATGACGCCGGAAATTCTCGCCGCCTTGACCGCGGCGCGCGAGGCCAAGCGGCCGGTGGTGGTGGCAACAAGGATGCCGGGCGGCGAGCAGATGATGCTGCCCTCGCCGGACGCCTCGCCGGAACTGGCCGCCGCCGCAAAGCGCATGCTGGCGCGCGACGAGAGCGGCACGCTGACGGTGGATGGCGTGGAGTGGTTCCTCAACGCCTATAACCCGCCGATCCGGGTGGTGGTGGTCGGCGCGGTGCATATCGCCCAGGCGCTGGTGCCGATGGCGGCCGAACTGGGGCTGGCGGTGGTGGTGGTCGATCCGCGGCGCAGCTTTGCGTCCGACGAGCGGTTCCCCAATGCGACGATGATGACTGACTGGCCGGACGAGGCGATGGATGCGCTGAAGCCGGACAGCCGCACTGCGGTGATCGCGCTGACCCATGATCCGAAGCTCGACGATGTGGCGCTGGACCGGGCGCTGAAATCCGAGGCGTTCTATATCGGCGCGTTGGGCAGCCGGAAGAACCATGCCAACCGGCTGGGGCGGCTGCGCAAGCTGGGGCATTCCGAGGAGGCCTTGCAGCGGATTCGTGGGCCGGTGGGGCTGAATATCGGGGCGGTCACCGCGCCGGAGATCGCGCTGTCGATCCTGGCCGAGTTCACCGCGGTGCGGCGCAATGCGCGGAGCGGCGAGATGGCGCCGAAATCTGCGGTCGCGGCTTAAGGACGGCTGCATGATTTTCGGCACGTTTCCGCTCGACGAGGCGCTGGGCACGGTGGTCGCCCACTCGCATCGCCTTGCCCCCACGGAGCAAAGTCCGGGCCGGGTGCTGAAGAAGGGGAATGTGCTGGACGCGGCGGCGATCGCGGCGCTGCGGGCCGCTGGGCGCAGCAGCGTGATCGCGGCCCGGCTGGAGCTGGGGGATGTCGGCGAGAACGAGGCGGCGGAGATTCTCGCCCATGCGGTGCATGGCGACGGGCTGCAGGCGGGGCGGGCCGGCACCGGGCGGGTGAACCTGCATGCCGATGTGGCGGGGCTGCTGCTGGTCGATCGGGCGCAGGTCGACCGGATCAACCTGCTGCATGAAGCGCTGACCTTCGGCACGCTGCCGGATGCAACCGTGGTGGCGGCGCGCGACATGGTGGCGACAATCAAGGTGATCCCGTTCGCGGTGCCGGGCTTGGTGCTGCGCGAGGTGGAGGCGCTGCTGCGGGATGGGGTGCCGCCGCTGGCGTTGCATCCGTTCCGCAAGTTGGTTGTCGGCCTGGCGGTGAGCGAGTTGCCGGGGCTGAAGGAGAGCGTGCTGGAGGGCACCATCGAGGCGACCGCGGCGCGGGTGCAGGCGCTGGGCGGGACGATGCTGCCGGCGATCCGCTGCGCGCATGACGAGGTGGCGATTGCCTCGGCGTTTACCGGGTTGCGGGCGGCCGGAGCGGAGCTGGTGATGGTGGCCGGGGCCTCGGCGACGGTGGATCGGCGCGATGTCGGGCCGGCCGGGATCGTGCGGGCCGGCGGGCGGATCGTGCATTTCGGCATGCCGGTCGATCCGGGGAATTTGATTTGTGTCGGGGAGCTGGATGGCGGGCCGGCGATCGTGCTGCCTGGCTGTGCGCGCAGCCCGAAGCTGAACGGCATCGATTTCGTGCTGCGGCGGCTGTTTGCCGGGCTGCCGGTGGGGCCGGCGGAGGTGATGCGGATGGGGGTGGGCGGGCTGCTGAAGGATACCTCGGCACGGCCGTTGCCACGGGCGCGGGCGGCCGGGAAACCGCCTCCGGTGGTGGTGGCGCAACCGAAGCGGCCGGTGATCGCCGCCGTGGTGCTGGCGGCGGGCACTTCCAGCCGGATGGCGCCGCATAACAAGCTGCTGATCGCCGATCGCGGTGGCAAGGCGATGATCGCGCGGGTGGTGGAGAATGTGCTGTCCAGCGCGGCGCGGCCGATCGTGCTGGTGACCGGGCATCGGGCAGCCGAGGTGGCCGCGGCGGTGGGCGGGCGGCCGGTGCAGGTGGTGCATGCCGAGCGGTTTGCCGACGGGCTTGCGGCCAGCCTGAAGGCGGGGATCGCGGCGCTCGGCGAGGAGGTGGCGGCGGCGGTGATCTGCCTGGGCGATATGCCGCTGGTGACCGGGCGGATGCTGGACCAGTTGATCGCCGCCTATGACCCCGATGAGGGGCGCGGCATCGTGGTGCCGGTGTATCAGGGCAGGAGCGGCAATCCGGTGCTGTGGGACCGGCGGTATTTTGCCGAAATCCTGGCGCTGGAGGGCGACAAGGGCGCGCGCGGGCTGCTGTCGCTTCATGCCGAGCAGGTGGCCGAGGTGGTGCTGGACGACGACGCGGTGCTGCGCGATTTCGACACCGTGGACAGCCTGGCGCAGTTGCCGCAGCGGATGCGGCCGGCCGATGCCATCCGGGGCTGACCAGGAGCGGGCTGACGGGCGGCTGGACTGGCGGCCGATGACGGTGGCTGATCTGCGTGCGGTGGAGGCGATCGGCGAGGCGGTGCATCTGGCCTATCCGGAAGACCCGGAGGTGTTCGCCGAGCGGCTGGCGCTGTTCCCGCTGGGCTGCCACGTGTTGCAGCAGGGCGAGGCACTGGCCGGCTATGTGATCAGCCATCCGTGGCGGCTGGCGGCGCCGCCAGCGCTGAATGTGCTGCTGGGCGGGCTGCCGCAGCCGGCGGATTGCTACTACATCCACGACCTCGCCTTGCTGCCGGCGGCGCGCGGCCGGGGGGTGGCGCGGCGGGTGGCGCGGGCGCTGGGGGTGATGGCGTTCTCGCTGGGGCTGCCGGAGGTGGCGCTGGTGGCGGTGGGGGACTCACGCGGGTTCTGGGAGCGGCAGGGGTTCGTGGCGCAGGCGTTGCCGGAACTGGCCGAGAAACTGGCCAGTTACGACGACGGGGCGCGGTATATGCGGCGCAAGCTGCGGTAGCAGCCGCTTACCACATGGTGTCCTTGAGGCGCTGGAGTGCGCCGGCGTCGTAGGTGGCGGGGTCGGCGCCGTTGCGGGCGATGTCGGCGACGATGGTGCCGGTGCTGGGCAGCGCCGAGCGGGGGATCTGCAGCTCGAGGTCCCACAGGCGGGAGCGCATGATCGACTTGCTGCACTGGAAGAATACCGTGGTGACGTGCACGATCAGCACGCTGCGCGGCAGCTTGCCGTGGGTGATGAAGCGGTCCAGCAGCACCGGGTCGACGGAGATTTCGGCGTGGCCGTTGACCCGCAGCGTCTCGCTGATGCCGGGGATCAGGAACAGCAGCGCCACGCGGTCATCGGCGAGGATGTTGCGCATGGTGTCGATGCGGTTGTTGCCGCGGCGGTCGGGCAGCAGCAGGGTGTGCTGGTCCTGGATCTCGACGAAGCCGGCGACGTCGCCGCGCGGGGTGGCGTCCGCACCTTCGGGGCCGACGCTGGCCAGCATCAGGAACGGCGAGGCGCGGATCATCGACTGGTAGTGCGGGTGCAGGTAGTCTACCTCCTTGGTGACCGCGGCACCCGAGGGGCGGCCGTAGATGGCCTGCAGGGTGGCCTCGTCGCGGATGATGTAGTCGCGGGTTGCTTCGGTGGAGGCGGACATGCGGGCGGCTCCTGTGGTGCCGGTGTCGGTGGTGACCGGGTTCCTGGGCAGCGGCAAGACCACTCTGATCTCGCGGCTGCTGCGTGACCCAGCTTTGGCGCGGACGGCGGTGATCGTCAACGAGTTTGGCGAGGTCGGGCTGGATCATCGGCTGATTGCGTCAGGTGACGAGACGGTGCTGGCGCTCACCACCGGCTGCCTGTGCTGTGCGGTGCGCACCGACCTGGTGCAGACGCTGCTGATGCTGCGGGCCGAGCATGGCGGGGCGTATGACCGGGTGCTGGTGGAGACCTCCGGGCTGGCCGATCCGACGCCGATCCTGCATGCGCTAATGACCGATCCGGGGCTGGCCGGCACGCATGCGGTGGGGGCGGTGACGGTGCTGGTGGACGCGCTGCTCGGCGAGGCGACGCTGGCGCGGCATCCGGAGGCGCGGCGGCAGGTGGCGATGGCGGACCGGATGGTGCTGAGCAAGACCGACCTCGTGGCCCCCTCCCCGGCGTTGCTGGCGGCGCTCAGGGCGCTGAACGGGCTGGCGCCGTTTGGCGATGGCGGCGCGGTGCTAGAGCCAGCCGAGCGGGTGGGGGCGGTGCCGGACGCGGTGGCGCGGCATTCCGCCGGGGTCGGCAGTTTCTCGCTGGAGTGCCGCCAGCCGGTACCGGCGGCGGCGCTGGCGCTGTGGCTGCAGGCGCTGGCCGAGCATTGCGGCGAGCGGTTGCTGCGGCTGAAGGGGATCGTCGAGGTGGCGGAAATGCCGGGGCGGCCGGCGGTGATCCACGGCGTTCAGCACGTGTTCGCCGAGCCGGAATGGCTGGATGGCTGGCCGGACGCCGAGCGGCGCAGCCTTGTGGTGTTCATCGGGCGCGAGGTGGATGGGCGCGGGATACCGCGGCATTTTCCGGCGCGGCTGCTGGCGGCGGTGATCGCCGAGGTGGAGGCGGAGGGTGCCCGCGCGGCCGGCTGAGGGCCTGCCGCGCGGGCGGTATCGCTTACGGCTTGGCTTTGTCGGCGGCCTTGGTCAGCGCGTGACCGCCGGCCGAGACGTCCTGGCCGACGCCGGCAGTGGTGTTGCAGGCGGTCAGCAGGGGCATCGCCATGGCCAGGGCCAGCAGGGTGACCGCGAGTCGCAGTGTGACGAGCATGTAGTGTCCTCCTTCGAGTGCCTGGCGCCGCCATCGGCGCCGGCCCGGATATCATTGCGTCGCAACGACCGTCAGTGACACATGCGGATCGTCGGTCGCTACGGCAATGCCCGGTTCGGCGGAAAATAACAGAAAACGCCATGTTTCGCAGTGACGTGATCGGGCGCGCGGCTTGGCGGAACGAGAAATTAACGCGACCGTTGCGGATCCGGCTATTATCAATGTGGTATCACTGCATTGTGATGAGGTACATTAGAAAGAGATGGCAACGCGGTTCAATCCCGCAGCGATCCGGGCTAGGGTTTTGGCGGCATGCGGGCATCCGAAAGGGCAATCGCGTGTTTGGTGATGGGGAGGATGGCGGCCTGTGTCGATTTTGAACGCCAGGCGAAGCGGCTGCATGACGCTGATGTTGCTGTCTTCCGCGTTGCTGCTGACGGGGAGACCGGCGCAGGCGCAGGGGCTGCCGGCAGCACCGCCGCCGCCGGCGCAGGGTTCGCCGATCCCGCAGATCGCCCCCGGTGCGGCGCCGGATATCGGGCCGGGGCTGGGCGCCGGGCCGGCCGCGGCGCCGGCCAAGGTTTCCGGCATGATGGCGGTGCGGGCGGCCGAGATCGATGGCGCGACGGCGTTTCCGCCGGCGAAGTTGCAGGCGTTCACGCATGATCTGGTCGGGCCGGCGGTGCCGCTGGCGCGGGTGGAGGCGGCGCGGGCCGGGCTGCTGGGGCTGTATCGCGATGCCGGCTACACCTTCACCACGGTGGACGCGGTGCTGCATGCCGATGGCGTGCTGCATCTGGTGGTCGGCGAGGCGCAGGTGACCGAGGTGCTGCTGGACGGCAATATCGGGCCGGCCGGGGCGCAGGTGCTGCGGTTTCTCGACCATCTGAAGAATGTCCGGCCTCTGGATGTGGCCAGCCTGGAGCGCTGGCTGCTGCTGGCCAAGGGGATTCCCGGCGTCACCGTGCGCCCGGTGCTGCGGCCGGCCGGCACCGGGGCCGGGGCGCTGACCCTGGTGGCGCAGGTCAGCCGGCAGGCGATTTCCGGCTACGTCACCGCCGATAACCGCGCCGCCGGGCCGACCGGGCCGGAGCAGGCGCTGGGGGTGGTGCAGTTCAACAGCTACACCTCGGCGGGCGAGCGCACCGAGTTGTCGCTGTTCGGCGCCGCCCGGTTCAGCCAGTTGTTCGGCCAGGCTTCCACCGAGTTCTTTGTCGGCGGCTCCGGGCTGAAGGTGCGGCTGTATGCCGGGCATGGCATGGCGCAGCCTTCCGGGCCGCTCAGCGGCATCGGCTATCTCGGCGAGACCACGATCGGCGGTGTCGGCGCCAGCTATCCGCTGGTGCGGCGGCGGGTCTACAGCCTGAGCCTGGAAGGCAATTTCGATGTCATCGAGGCGAATACCGATATCGACGCCGCCGGCGGCGGCACCACCACGCTGTCGCATGACGCGCTGCGGGTGGTGCGGCTGGGCGCGGTGGGGGCGCTCTACGACCAGGTGCTCGGCGCCGCACACCCCGGCGCCAACCAATTGACGGTGCGGCTGTCGCAGGGGATTTCGGCACTCGGCGCCTCCAGCAACGCGCGCACCGGCGCGAATGTCGGGTTCACCAAGGTCAGCTTCGACGCGACACGGGTGCAGACCCTGTTCTCGCCGTGGAGCGGCGCCACGCTGGCGTTGCAGGGCACGCTGGCCGGGCAGTGGAGCAACGATGTGCTGCCGCTGTCGGAGAAGTTCTATCTCGGCGGCGGCCGGCTGGGGCGCGGCTTCTATGCCGGGCAGGTGACCGGCGACCGGGCGCTGGGCGCCTCGGCAGAGCTGCAACTGGTGACCTCGTACAGCACCACGCTGTTCGGCGCCGCGCTGGAGATACAGCCGACCTATTATACCTTCTATGACTGGGGGCAGAGCTTCGAGAACCAGGCGGTGGACGCCAACCGGCGGCTGCAATCCTGGGGCATCGGGGTGCGGGTGCCGGTGAATGACCGTTTCGAGGTGCAACTGGAAGGCGCGCACCGGATCACCCGCCGGCCGGGTGGTCCCGGTGCATCCAGGCTGCAGGCCGACGCCATCTTCTGGCGTGGGGTGGCGCGTTTCTAGACGTTCGAACGCCGGCGATGAGCGCGTGATGCAGGGCTGCTGCGTCCGGTTGCGGTCATCCAGCGCGGCAAAGGAGTTACGGCCATGACGATGCACTCTCGTCTGCGGCGCGCCCTGTTGCAGGCCAGCATGCTGGTCGCGCCGGCGCTGCTGGCGGTCCCCGGCGCGGCGTTGGCGCCGGGGTTGGGGCCGCACCCCGCGCCGCCGGGCGGGGGGGTGGTGGGGGGGGCGGCCCGCCTCGGCCCGCCCC